>DUQU01000044.1 GCA_012837645.1 Acholeplasmataceae bacterium
ATAGTTAATTCTTTAATTTTTTCTTTTTTACGATCATATAAAGCCCTTAAATCATTGTCATCATATTTACCTTTTGTAGTTAATCTAAAGTCAATTAGATCGCCAATTTCTTTTTCTATTTTAAAGAAAAAGAGTTAGAAGAAAGAGCAACTACCGAGGAATCCTCGGAAGTTCGATTGGAAGGGAATAGAAGAGTTAAAAGAAAAGTAAAGATATATAACTTAGACATGATTATTTCTGTTGGTTATCGTGTTAAGTCAAAACGCGGTATTATTTTTAGAAAATGGGCTAATAAAATATTAAAAGAATATATGCATAAAGGTTATGTAGTTGATCAACAAAAATTAATTTCTAATGAGATTAATTATAAATCATTTACATCAACCGTTAAAGTTATCGCTGATTTGGTTGACAGGAAAGAACTGACTATTGATGAAACAAAAGGATTATTAAAAATTATTTCAAAATATGCTTACGCTCTTGACACACTTGATAAGTATGATCATCAATCATTGACTATTACTAATATAACTAAAGATGATAAACAGATTAAACTTGAATATGAAGACGCCATTAATGAAATAAAGAAAATGCCTGATTATGGAAAAACACAATGGTTCGGTAAAGAGAAAGACTATTCATTTCAGGGAGCATTAAATGCTATTTATCAAACTGCTTTTGGCGTTGATGTATATCCATCAATAGAAGAAAAAGCAGCCAATCTCTTATACTTCGTTGTAAAAGATCATGCATTTTATGATGGCAATAAAAGAATAGCAGCGAGTATCTTTTTATGGTTTTTAGATATTTATGGCATTCTTTATAAAAAAGATGGAGCGAGAATTATGGAAGATAATGCTTTGGTGGCGATAGTGTTAATGATTGCTTTATCTAACCCAAATGAAAGAGATACAATTGTGAAAATTGTTATAAATCTTATTAATAAAGACAATTAAGACTGGTATTATTTAACTTATGACAACATACTTTTTAAAAAAAGACTCGCTGTTTATGCGATGGTTTTTATCAGGATGAGTACCAATCATCCATTAGGATGGGTTGGGGCATTTTAAAGAAGAGTAGTGATTATAAATTGTAATTAAACTGTTAAAAACAAGAAGTAGACTTGTTCTTTTTTGAGATATGCATATCAATTTTATTATTTGGTTACTATGTTATAATCGTTAATGGTAAAGTAACAAAGTATTAAAGGGAGTGTTTAAAAATGTTTGATTTTAAGATTGATAAAAGCTTTCAAGAAAAAGAAACGATTATTAAAGAGTTATATGATGTTGTTATTATTGGGGGCGGACCTGGTGCAATTAATGCAGCACTTTATGCGGCCCGAAATGATTTAGCGACCTTGATGGTTGTTAAAGAGGACGGCGGGCAATTACTAAATACTAAAATTATCGATAATTATTTAGGTTTTTATAATATTAGTGGTGAAGATTTAAACAATAAATTTAAAACTCATCTCAGTAATTTTAACGTCGATATCTTATTAAATGTTTCAGTAACTAAATTAACTAAAGAAAAAGAACTTTTTATTGCTAATCTAAGTAATGAAAAACAAATAACAAGTAAAACGGTTATTCTCGCAACTGGTGGGAATCCGCGTAAGTTAGGCGTAAAAGGCGAAAAAGAATTTACTGGAAGAGGTGTTTCTTATTGTGTTATCTGTGATGGTGCTTTTTACCGTGATAGAAATGTAGTTGTTGTTGGTGGTGGGAATAGTGCTCTAGAGGCAGCCTTAGATTTGGCTAAGTATGTAAAGAGCGTTCACATCGTCCAAATTATGGATCATTTTACTGGTGATAAAATCTTAGTTGATAAAGTAAAAGAAAGCAATAATATTACTTATGAGTTAAGTAGTGAAATAAAAGAAATAATAGGAAAAGACAATGTCGAAAAAGTGGTAGTGTCTAATAAAGAGGGCCTCAAAGAACTTGAAGTTGAGGGAGTTTTTATCGAAATTGGTATTATTCCTAATAGTGAGCTGGTAAAAGGTTTAGTACCTTTGAATAAGTTTAATGAAGTAATAACTAATTTTAAACAAGAAACATCTTTAGCGGGATTATACGCAATTGGAGATGTAACTGATTTTATTTATAAACAAGTAATTACTGCCGCTAGTCAAGGTGCGGTAGCTGCACTTAGTGCAAATAAATATCTTAATGAATAGGAGAAAAAAATGGAAAAATTATTAAATGAAGAAATAACTGAGCAAATTAAAGAAATGCTCAGTGTGATGAAAGAAGAGGTTAACTTAGTTTTATTTACTGAAAAAGATAGTGAAAGCAGTAAAATAACCGAACAATTAATTAAAGAAATTGAACCTTTAAGCGAAATGTTAGCAGTTAATATTTATAGTCTTAATGAGGAACAAGAGGCAAAAGAAAAATATCAGATTAGTGAAGCGCCGGCTTTATTAGTGTTTAATGCTAAAACTGAAGCAAGAGGAGTTTTTTATGGAATTCCCGCTGGTCACGAAATCAATACTTTATTAACAACGATAGTTGATGCTAGCAATTATGCTCAACTTTATGAAGAAAACGTCATTAAAGAAATAAAAACAATTTCTCAGCCGACCAATATTAAAGTTTTCGTTACTACTGCCTGTCCTCATTGCCCAGGTGCAGCCATTAATGCTTTAAGATTAGCTCAATTAAATAATAATATTAAAGCAGAAGTTTATGAGGTTCATACTTATGGTGATATTGGTCAAAAATACCATGTCTCTGGGGTTCCAAAAATAGTAATTGATGAAACAAAAGAATTAATGGGAAATCAACCTATTGAGGCTTTTTTAGAAAAGATTTCAAATTAATAAGAGAGTTATTAATAAAAAAATACCATCATAATTAATGGTGTTTTTTTGAGGTCAAGGCCTATTATAAAATTCTTGGTGAAGTTTTTTTACTTCATCTTCAAATTCTTTAATAGGTCCAAGGACTTCAACATTTATAATTTTATTAATAGGAAAGTAGTTGACCGGGCTTTTTGGAAGTTGCCAATTTTTCTGCCAACGTTCTAATTGTTTTCCTGAAACTGCGTAAACAATTTTCCCTAAGCCAACCCAGCCATGGGCGGCAGCACACATTGGGCAATGCTCATTTGAAGTATAGACAATCGCTCTTTTTCTTTCTTCTTTAGTTAAATTGGTTGCTGCCCATCTGGCAATCGCAAATTCAGGGTGCCTAGTATGATCTCCACTAGAAACTTCATTGTGGCCTTCAAACAAAACCTTTTCATCTAGAACTAAAATTGAGCCAAATGGTTCGTCACCTTTTTTAAGTGAAGTGCGTGCTAAAGCAATAGCCTTTTTTAAATAATTGGTATCTTTTAAAGAAATCATTTGGAAACTCTCCTTTCCTTTTCTATACGATATTCTATCATAATGTAATTATTGATAGAAATAATATGGTAAAAGTGATACCATAAACTTAATATAAAGGAGTGGGATAAAATGGTACTGGCATACATTTCTTGTAATTTATATGAAAAATTAATCGTAAATGGTTTAATTGTGATCTTTTTTGTTTCTGTTTCTTCTTTAATTAGATTGAAAGAGGAGGGGAGATCGATCTTTAGAAAGATAATTCGTGGAGTTATTATTGGCTTATTAACCATTTCGACAATGATTCTTTCTTTAGAATTTGAAAGCGGGAATATTTTTGATGCGAGAACTGTTATTTTAAGTTTAGCAGGTTTATTTTATGGACCGATTCCTACCGGAGTTGCTTGGGCGATGGCTTTGGTTTTTAGAATCTTTAAAGGAACTACCGGTCTTTTACCGGGATTATTAACCATTACTTCTGCCTCTTTAATTGGACTTTTTTGGCCTTTAGTTGAAAAACGTTTTTTAAAAAATAGATATTTAAACTTTTTATTATTAGGTCTTGTTGTTCATATTGTTTCTGTTTTGCTGTTTCTAATTTCTGGTGTTGATAGTAGTTATTTTAGTTTTGTCTTACCGGTTTTCTTAATTATTTTTCCTTTAACAACTTTAGTAGCTGGAGTTATAGCTGATAATAATGCTATTTATTATAGGAAATCTCAAGAAGCCAATGAACAAAAAATATTGTTAAAATATTCTATCGATGCGACGCCACATATGGAGATTTATGCGCTTGATGAAAATCTTAATTATTTGTTATTTAATAATTTTCATCGTCAACAAATAAAAAGATATTATAATAAAGATATCGCTATTGGAGATTATTATTTAGATAATATTAGTCACCCTAGAATGAAAGAAAGGCTGAAAAAAAGCTTTAATCAAGCGTTATTAGGAAAAATAAAAGTTCAAAATTCAGAAGTCGAAGTAAAGAAGGGTAAATATTTAGAAGAACATTTTACCCCAATGTTTGATAAAAATGGGAAAGTAATTGGTATTAGTGTTTTTTCTTCTGATATTACTGAATTTAAAAATCGTGAGCAAGCTATTTTTGAACTTAGTTATCTGGACCCTTTAACTAATATTTATAATAGGCGTTATTTTGAGGAACAAGTCAAAAAATTGATTGAAGATCAATATCACCTTTTTTCTATTATCACCTTTGATGTTAATGGTTTAAAATTAATTAATGATACTTTTGGTCATCATTATGGTGACGAATTGCTAATTAAAGTAGCTAATAATCTTAAAAACTTTTTTTCTGAAAAAGATATAGTTTGCCGAGTTGGTGGCGATGAATATTATATTATTCTTCCTGGGCAAAACTATCAAAAAGCAACATTATTATTAAAAAGAGCTAAGTATGAGATTGAAAAAGAAAAGATAAAAGGGATTAACATTTCTATCTCTGGCGGGGTTGTGACGAAAACTATTAAAAACAGTTTGGAAATGGCTTTTCAAGAGGCGGAGAATTTAATGTATAGAAACAAGCTTAGTGAAGCTAAAAGTCATAAAAGTAATTTTGTTAAAGTTCTTAAAGATGAAGTTGATAAGAAGCGGACAATCGATGTAAACCATTCTGATTTAGTAAAGGCATTAGCACTTAAATTAGCACTTAAATTGAATTTATCAAAAACAGAACAAAATGAAATTGCTTTAATCGGAGAATTTTGTGATATTGGTAAGGTTGGAATCTCAAAAGAGTTGCTTTTAAAAGAAACAGCTTTAACAGCTGAGGAATATGAAAAAATTAAAACCCATCCTGAGATTGCCTTTAAAATATTATCTGTTACTGAAGATTATTATCCAATCTCATATGATGTCTTATCGCATCATGAAAGATATGATGGTACTGGTTATCCGCGCGGTTTAAAAGGTGAAGAAATACCGTTTAAGGCTCGTCTTATTAGTGTTTGCGATGCTTATATCGCGATGACAACTTTAAGACCTTATCGGAAAACTAAAACTAAAAGAGAAGCCTTAGCAGAAATGCGCACCAATAGTGGAACGCAGTTTGATCCTTTAATGGTGAATGAATTTATTAAAATGATGGAAGAAGAATAAAACGATGATAGAATTTAAAAATGTTAGTAAATATTATAAAACTAAAACAGGTGTTACCGAAGGTATTAGAAACGTCAGTGTTCATTTTTCTTTAAATGAGTTTGTGGCGATTACTGGAGAATCCGGCAGTGGTAAAACGACGCTTTTAAATGTTTTAAGCGGCTTTGATTCTTATGAAGATGGCGAAATTTATTTAAATGGTGAAGAAACGTCTCATTTCACTGTTAAGGAGTGGGAAAACTTTAGAGCTAAAAATATCGGTTTTGTCTTCCAAAGTTATAATATTATCGACGCTTTTACTGTTTATCAAAATATTATTATCGCTTTAGAAGCCGGAGGCTACGATAAGAAAAAAAGAAAAGCACGTGCCCTGGAATTAATAAAAGAAGTGGGTTTAGAAAAACATCTTCATCATAAAGCCGCTAAGCTTTCTGGTGGTGAAAAGCAACGAGTAGTTATCGCGAGGGCGTTAGCGAAAGATGCTAAAATAATTTTAGCCGATGAACCAACTGGAAATTTAGATAAAGAAAGTGGCCAAGAAATAATGAAATTATTAAAAAAAATTAGTAAAGATAAACTAATTTTATTGGTTACTCATAATTATGGGGAGGCAGAAGCTTACGTAACAAGAAATCTTATTTTAGAAGATGGTGGTATTAAAGATGATCGAGTAATTACTATTTTAGAAAGCGAACAAGAGGAAGCCTTAGTTTTAAATGAAGAGAGTACAACTAACACCTTTTTAAATGCTTTTAAATTAGCTTTTAAAAACATTATCGCTACTCCTAAGAGGACTATCTTTACTTTAAGTTTGTCGCTATTAGTAATTATCGCTTTTTTGTTTTTTTATGCTAATTTAATTTTATCAGTGCGGATTGAGATGGGACTTTATACTCCTGATAATGAGATTTACCTTTTAAAAAGAAGTGGCGATTCATTTACTAAAACTGATTATTTAGCTCTTAAAAATGATTCCCGATTTGAATCGAAATATCGTCATGTCTTTATTTCACCGCCCAATTTAGAAGCCATTTATTTTGAAAATGAAAGTTATGAAATTTATTTTAATGTTCTTTTAAGTAGCACTTTATTAGAAAAGAAAGCTTTGGAAAATAAAAGAGATATTTATCTTTCTGACGTTTGGTCCTTGAGAAACTTCAGCGCAGGTGATCAAATTACGTTAATAATTAATGAGCGTCAAGAAACTTTTACTATTAAAGATAAAGTCATGGACGACAGTGCTAATATTTATTTTCACCCCGATTTATTATTTGATGAAAAAGAGTTTAAACTCAACAAGACTTATTTTGAAAGAGAAGAAATTGACGAACTGCACTTAATAGCTCTTGATCGGGCGGAAATCAAACTAGTCAAAAAAATATTGTTAGAAAATGAAAAATATCGAGTAATTGATCCTTATTTGCAAGAGGAAGAGATGACTAAATTAGGCTTGAACATCGCTGTCTTTTTCCTTTGGTTAGTGTTAATAGGGATTTTAGCGGTACTCTTTTTAGTTTCTTATAATATTTTAAAAAATATGATGCAAGCCCGTAATAAGGATTTCGCTGTTTATCGTTCTGTCGGTGTTTTAGAAAAAGAAATAGTGGTGATGATTCTTTTTGAACAAGTTTTCATCGCTCTCGTTGCTTTTTTAATAGCTATTTTAGGTTTAAATTTGCTGGCCTTAATTAATAAAAGTATTTACCAAGTGACTAGGCATTTAACGCTAAAAGATTACTTAACTATTTCAATAGTATTTTTAATGTTTTCAATTTTCCAAGGTTTAAAGTTTAACCGGAAAATATTTAATTTGACGGTTATTGAAGCTTTAAAGGAGGAACTCTAAAATGATTAAAGCAATTAATTTAAATAAATATTTCAATAAAAACAAAGCCAATCAAATTCACGTTATTAATAATACTACTTTAAACTTTCCCCAACAAGGTTTAATCGCTATTACCGGACCTTCAGGCTGTGGGAAAACGACGCTTTTAAATGTTTTAAGTGGCCTTGATAGTGCTCAAGGGATCATAAACTTTGATAATAAGCTTATGGAAGGTTATAAAAGTAGAGAATGGGATAAAATCAGGGCACATAAAATTGGTTTTGTTTTCCAAAATTATTATTTATTAGAAGATAGAACTGTTTATGATAACATTAAACTGACTTTAAACATGGTAGGAATCGTCGATAGTGAAGAAGTGGATTACCGTATTGGTTACTGCTTAGAAGCGGTTGGTCTCTTTAGATTTAGAAAAAGATTAGCAAGCGATTTATCCTTTGGACAAAAACAAAGGGTGGCGATAGCGAGAGCGATTGCTAAAAATCCTGACGTGATTATCGCAGACGAACCTACGGGTAACTTAGATTTAAAAAACAGTGTTGAAATTATGAAAATTATTAAAAAAATTAGTTTAGAAAAACTTGTTATTTTAGTTACTCATAATATTAATTTAGCCAACAATTATGCTGATCGGATTATTAGCATAGAGGACGGAAAAGTAATCGAAGATAACATCAATCACGGAATAGATTATCAAACTCTAGAATACGACAGCGATGTTATTTATTTAGGTGATTTAAAAGCGGAAAATTTATCGGACACTATTAAAACTTATAAAAAAGATAGTAGTGATGAAATCAATTTAATGATTGTTAAAATTAATAACCAACTTTACTTAAAAACTACTGATAAAAACTTAAGACTTCGAGTTGTTGAACCAAATTCTAATATTAAATTTATGGAAGGAAAAAAAGAAACAATTGAAAACGAACAAGATTTTGAAACTAGTTTTTCTTTAAGTGATTTAGATAAAAAAGCGAAACCACGCCATAAAAAAGCTAATTTCAGTTTTAAAGAATCGTTAATTGAAGCTCTAAAAAAACTTGTTAATGTTGGGAGAAAAACAAAACTTCAAATTGTTTCTTTAATTCTCTTAGGGGTTCTATTTTCTATGGCTATCCATGTGTTGTTTTCTAATTTGTTTTTTGATGATAGCGAGATTTATTATGATAAAAATGTTTATATAAGTGATCTAAACAAAAGTGATTTAAAGTACCTTGATGACGATAATTATCTTTTTTATCCAGGTAATGTTCAAGGTTATTTTATTTTTAAGACAGGTAAAGCAGGGAGCCAACTTAATATTGAGAGTTATTTACCACTAGATGCTTTAAAAGAAAAAGATATTATTGAGGGAAGAATGCCTGAAAATAACCGTGAAATAGTTATCGATGCTAGTGTTTTAGATGAAAAATATGAAAATCATCTTTACTATTATATGAATGGTATTTTTAGAGCGAGTGATTTAATTGATGAAGTGATTTCCTTTAATCCTTATATTAGTTCTTATTTAAGGGAAATAGATTTAAAGATTGTAGGAGTTACTAATACCAATACGAAGGCATGGTATGGCACTATTGATGTTTTTGATGAAATTTTTTATACTCATGCAATTTATTTTGGCGAGGATGAATACTTATTTTATTATGAAGAGTACCTAGATGAAGTTATAATTATTGAAGGAAGAAAACCGGATAATATTAATCATGAAATGGAAGTTATCGTTCCTGAAGATATTTATCATATTTATCAAAATTTAAAAGAAGATGAAAAAGAAAATATTAAAAATCGGTATAACGTTAGTATTGTTGGCAGTTACCAGACTGATGCTGATAAAAGGATTTTTTACATTACTAAAGAAGCGAGAGAAAAATTAGCCTCTTCAGATTACTATGGGTATTGGGGTCGTTTTAGGGCTACTTATCTTTATTCTTTAGATGGTAGTGATCCTGGTAGTGATGATATTTACAACTTGCGGGAAAGTGAGATTGAAAGTGAAAAATTAAACTTAAAGCAAGCGCAAATTTCATCGATTAGTCAAATGATCGTAGCGATTACTATTAGTTGTTTAGTGTTTTTCTTTTTAGTGCGTTCTTCATTGACAAGAAGAGTTAGGGAGATAAGTATTTACCGAGCTTTAGGAATTCATAAGCATGAAATAAAAGCGACTTTTGCCTTAGAATACTTTTTAACCACTTTAATGACTTCTTTTATTGGTATTATCATCGGCACTATTTTAATAAATGCACTTAGAAACTCTCTCTTTAATATGATTTTTAAAGTGAGAGCGACATCGCTGTCCTTTTTAGTAGCTAGTTTAGGAATAATTTTCGCTAATGTTTTAATAGCTTTGGTGCCGGTTAGTATGTTGCTAAGGAAAAAGCCTGCGGCCTTACTTACTCATTTTGATATTTAGTTTCATGATAAGCTATTTTTAAATTTAAGAACTGTTGTAATTCTAATAAAACGGTATACAATTGAGCTCTTATTTCAAAGAGGGCTCTTTTTTCTGGTAAGGGGCGTTCTTGAAAGAATAGTAATAATTGTTCGAGCTCACCACTAAGATTAAGGGCGTAGTTGTCTTCGCCAATTTGGTCTTTAAAAGTAGTTAAAAACTCTAATATGATAGTTTTTTCTGTTATTTCTTCTAGCGGCAACAATTGTTTGGCAATGGTCTTTAAAATTGATATTTGTTCGCTTCTCATCTTTAAATAAGAAAAGGTTTCTTTAAGAGTTGTTTTGGTAATGTTTTCTAGTTCGGTTTCCATCAAATTGAAGGTTTCTTTAATGAGTTTATCAAGATTTAAAAATGAGGGAGTCTGATTTAAGCTAATTGTTTGGATGATGTGATTAATTTCTTTGTCGATTAAAGTTTTGTTAGTGGCGATAAGCTTGTAGTGTTTGGGCATTATTAAATTGAGCAATAAAGCGATTCCTACGCCAATGATAAAAATGTAACTAGCATTTAATAAATAAAAAAGATTTTTCTCTAAATAAATTTGAGAAATCAAGACTAACGAGACAGAGAGGCCTTTTTCTAGTTTTAACAAAAAGCTTAAAGGAATAAAAATAATAATGAAAAGTGTTAAGCCGACTAAATTAAAATTGCTAAAATAAAAGATTAAAGAGGCTATTAAAAAACCTAAAAGTAAGTTTAAAAATCTTATTAAAGCTATTTGGTATGATTTAAGTCTTGTTGGAGCTAAGGAAAGTAATGTTATTACGCCAGTAGTATAAAAGTAAGGTAGTTTCAAAAAATAAGAGCATAAAACTGCTATTATAAACCCGACTGTAATTTTAATTGTTAAATAAATTTTAGTTTGCATTATTATCACCAACGTTATTATAGTGTAAATTAGTTGAAAATGAAAACGTTTTAATTAAGTGGTTATAAGAGAAAATTATAGGTGTATTAGGACGTTTTATAGTATTTAGGCAATTTCTTTTTAAAAAAAGAGATATATTTAAAGACTGATTTTTAGTAAAATAGTAATGGTGATAAAGAAATGATCTATTTAGAAGCGACGATGATATTAATTGCTGGTATTGGTGCTTTATTAGTGGGAATGGGTATTTTGTCGGATAATATGAAAAGATTTGCTAATACTCGTTTAGAAGGTGCTTTAAACAAAATATCGGATAGTAAAATAAAAGGCTTTGGAGTTGGAGTAGCTACAACCGCAGTGGTTCAATCAAGTGGAGTAACGACGGTGATGGTCGTAGGGCTTGTTAATGCTGGGGTTATTTCTTTACTGCAAGCGACGACTATTATTATGGGAGCTAATGTCGGGACTACTATTACCGCACAAATCGCCGCTTTACAAAGTTTTAATTTTGTTATTTTCGCGATGGTGTTCGCTTTTATTGGTTCTTTCGTTGATCTTTTCTTTAAAAAGGAAAAGTTAAAAACAATAGGAAGGATTTTACAAGGGTTAGGGTTAATCTTTGTTGGATTTTATTTGCTTGGTGACGCCATGAATGTTTTTAAATCAGCGGCTTTCGTTATTAATTTATTAGCAAATATGAAAAACCCTTTTTTACTGCTTTTAATTGGAATTGTTTTAACTGCTATTTTTCAAAGCAGCTCTGCGATTACGGCGATTATTATTTCAATGGTAATCGCAGGAATAGTAATTGGGGGGGGCGGTAACGCTTCTTTATATATTATTTTAGGTTCCAATATCGGCACGACCATCGTCGCTTGGTATGCTTCCTTGGGCGCGAATGTTAATGCTAAAAGGGCTTCTTTAATTCATATTTTATTTAACTTAACAGGTTCGCTGATTTTCATGGTGTTTTTACTTTTATGGCCTAGTTTTAATGATGTTGTTTTAAAGGCGCTTTTTCTTAAAGAAGCGACTCAAATAGCGATGTTTCATACTTTTTTTAATTTAGCATGTGCTTTAATGTTTTTGCCATTTTCTGCTTATTTTGTGAAGGTAAGTGAAAAATTAATTAAAGTTAAAGATCAAGATAAAAGGGCGACTATCGTTTTGGAAGAACGTTTGCTTAATTCTCCTAGCCTCGCGATTCCCCAACTTAAAAAAGAATTGGTTGTTATCGCGGGTAACGCCATGAATTGTTTAAGGCTCGCTTTTAATAGTTTTCTTTTTAAAGATTTGAAAAAAGAGGAAGCTATTAACGATTGTATTAAAAATGGTAGTAATTTAACCCAACAAACAATTGAGTATTTAATTAAATTGTCTGGACAAAGATTATCTAGGAAGGAAAAAATCATCGCTTCTAAATTGTTTCACACTATTAATGACGTAGAAAGAATTAGTGATTTAGCAAGTAATTTAATTAAATATACGAAAACTTGTTTAGAACTTGATTTAGTATTTACAGAGGCGGCTTTAAAAGAGTTGGAAAGTATGTTTGTGGTGATGGAAAACTTGTTTATTGAGTCAATGGCTGTTTTTATTACGAGTGATAAAGAAAAATATTTACAAGTTGAATTTTTGGAAGATAGCGTTGATAGAAAACGAAAAGAGATTGTTGATAGCCATATTAAAAGACTTAATGAGGGTAAGTGCAGGCCAGAATCGAGTCCTATTTTAATTAACTTAGTTGCTAACTTAGAAAGAGCGGCTGACCATCTCCATTATATTGCTAAGGAATTTGTTTTTTAATTGGCTTGCATATTGGTTTTTTTTTAGATAAGATGTTAACGAGGAAGTGAGTGCCATGATTAAAAACTTTTTAAAAAAGCTTTTAGAATCATTTATGTCGGTTATCCCCGTTACTATTGTAATTGTAGTGATAGCTTTTTTTATTGGCCTAGGAGTTAAAACAATTTTAATGTTTTTAGTAGGGGCGCTTTTATTAGTGGTTGGTTTGGCTTTGTTTCAATTAGGGGCTTTTCAATCGACGAGCTTTTTGGCTGATGGGATTGGTAATTATGTCGTTAAAAAGAAAAAGTTATCAATTTTTATTATCGTTAGTATTTTATTAGGTTTCTTTATTATTGTTGCGGAACCATCCGTAAGAGTCTTGTCGCACCAATTAAAGGATGTTATTAATCCTGAAATGATTACTATTTTAACAGTGGCGATTGGAGTCGGACTCTTAATGACTGTGGGTTTAGTGAGAATCTTATTTAAAATTCCCCTGAGATGGTTATTGATGGGTTTATATGCGCTAACTTTTCTTTTAGCTTTTATCGTCAATAAAAATAATCCTGGTTTTATCGCGGTTGCTTTTGATTCAGGAGGTTTTGCTAGTGGTCCGCTTTCAGTGCCTTTTATTATGAGTTTGGCATATGGTATTAGTAGGGCGAGAAACAGCACTACTAGTGAACAAGATTCTTTTGGTTTAGTAGGGGTAACTATTATTGGTCCGATTATTGCTATTTTAATTTTAGGACTTTTTTATCCTCTTAATGTTGATCAAATTAGCATGGTAACTGAAAATTTAACTTTAGGGGAATATTTAATTAAGTATTCATTTGATATGGCGATTGCGATTGCACCATTTCTTGCTTTTTTTATTATTTTTCAAATTTTGGATTTTAAATTATCAAAAAAAGAAGTTATTAAAATTTTAATGGCTTTTTTATACACTTATTTAGGATTGGTGTTGTTTTTATCGGGAGCTAATCAGGCTTTTTCAATGATTGGCAGTGAAATAGGTGGCTATTTAGCGAGCAATAAACCGTGGTTATTAGTAATTGTTGGTTTAGTTTTTGGTCTATTAGTAGCGGCTCCTGAACCCTCGATTGTGGCGGTTAATAACCAAGTTGAAGAGGTTACGGCAGGAACGCTTTCTAAAACTTTATTGTTAGGGGCGATTTCATTAGGCGTTGGAATTGCTTTGGTGTTATCGATGCTGAGAATAATTTATAGTATTCATGTTTTATGGATTATTTTACCAGGTTATTTGATTACTTTTGGATTGACATTTTTCACTCCTAAGTTATTTACGGCAATCGCTTATGACTCAGGGAGTGCTGTTAGTGGTGCGATGACGACGGCCTTTTTAATGCCGTTTGCTATTGGAGCTTCCAATGCGATTGCTAGTTCCGATCCACTTTTGGATGCTTATGGGTTGGTAGTTATTGTTTCGATGGCTCCAGTAATTTGCTTGCAAATTTTAGGAATAGTTTATCACCGTAAACAAGTCAATAAAAAGAAGTATCAAGGTCAAGATGATATTGTTTCATTTTAAGGAGGTTATATGGAATTAATTGTGTCGATAGTTAAGAGCGGTTTTGCTTATAAAGCGATGGAAGTCGCACGAAGATTTGGAGCTACTGGTGGCACTATTTTACATGGTAGGAGTGCGCAAAAAAAAGATAAAAAGGTGTTTGGAATTACAATTCATCCTGAAAAAGATGTTTTATTAATAGTGGGCTTTAAGCATGATCAAGATTTAATTATGAAAGCCTTAAATGAAAAATACGGTGTTAAAAGTGAAGCGAACGGAATTGTTTTTTCTTTAACAGTTTCCAAAGCATTTGGAATCCGTTCTAATATCCGTGATCTGGGCGAGGTTGTCGTTTAGGGGGAAGAAAATGAAATTACTTATTACAATAGTTCAAAGAGGAAAAGGCGAACAAGTTACTAAGGCTTTAACTGAATTTAAAGCTGATTATTCTTTAATCTTTTTAGGGGAGGGAACTGCTTCTAACCAAATGATGGCTTATTTAGCTTTAGAAAATAAAGAAAAAGACGTTGTTTTATCATTGATCGCTCGTGAAGATGAAGAAGAAATCTTAGCTAAGATTGAAACGAAGTTTAAGTTGTCTAAAAAGAAAACAGGAATCGCTTTAACATTATCACTCTCATCTATTAATAGAATGGCTTTAACAGAAATAATGGATAATGAGGCGATATTATGAAAGAAAAAAGTTTAATTGTTTATATTTCAAATCGCGGTTATGCTGAAAAAGTAATGGATTTTGCGCGCGGTTTAGGGGCGCGGGGTGGCACTGTGATTAGTGGTAAAAGTTCACTTAGTGATGAGGATGAAAAGTTTTTCAAAATTACAATTCATCCTGAAAAAGATGTGCTTTTAATTGTTTGTTTGGATAAAGAGAAGGATAAAATAATGGAAAGTATTTATCAAAAATTCGGTTCTAATAGCGCGGCTGAAGGACTTGTTTTTGCCTTGCAAGTGGATCGTTTAGTGGGGGTAGAATTAAAATGAAAAAAGATAATAAGGCGATGGGCCTTTTGGCTTATCTTTCTTTAATAATCAGCGCCTTAATATCACTTACATTGGTGATTTTGAGTTGGGTTGATAAAACAGTAGATTTATCAGGGTTTCAATTTGTAGCTAATTTATTTTTAATAATTGTCGTAGTTTGGTTAGCTTGGCAATACGCTAAGACCTTAAAAAAATTCGGGAAAGTAGTCTTTTTGATTGTCGCGCTTTTAGCGATTTTATCAGCTATTGGAGTTTCCTTTTTCTAAAAACAATTTTTAAAATTTAAAATGGTTATTTGAAAACCGGATTTAAGTACTTTAATAAGATAGCTGAAGATAGCATTGGAAAATTTGAAAAAAAAGGCAATTTAGTTTTATTATAAAGAGCCTTTTTTTGGCTGTATTTTAACAGTTGTTTTTGTTAGAATGCTTGCAAAAGGAGGGGGAGTAAAATGAAAAAAAGAGCTATTCTTTGTTTTGATTTGAAAAGTTTTTATGCTAGCGTTGAATGTGCTTTAAGAAATTTAAATCCCTATACTACCCCTTTGGTTGTTGCGGATCCTGCAAGAGCGGGTTCGATAGTTTTGGCTGTCAGCCCCTATTTGAGAGCTAAAGGTTATCCTTCTCGGATGCGCCTTTATGAAGTGAATAAAGTAAAGGACTTAATAATTGCGAGACCACGGATGCAAACTTATTTAGATTACGCTCTTAAAGTGATTGATATTTATTTGGATTATGTTAGCGAAGAGGACCTTTTTGTTTATTCAATTGATGAGGTTTTTTTGGACGTTACTAATTATTTAAATTATTACCGTTTAAGTAAAGAAGAATTAGCGGGAAAAATATTAAAAGAAATTTATTCTAAACTCTTTTTATATGCTACTTGCGGGATTGGTGAGAATATGCTTTTAGCGAAACTTGCTTTAGATCTGGAATCGAAAAAAAGTAAGAATTATTTAGCGGTTTGGAATTATGAGGACATTAAAACTAAGTTATGGCCCGTCAGTCCCCTTAGTAAAATGTGGGGAATTGGGGAAAGGATGGAAAGAAATTTAGCACAGTTAGGAATTGTAACTGTTTACGATTTAGCTCACTATAATGTCAATGTATTGCGCAAACTTTTTGGCGTGATTGGAGTGGAGTTATATCATCATGCTAATGGAAGAGATTTAAGTAAAATACAAGACCAAAATAAGCTAAAGGCGCTTAATAAACGCTACAGCATTGGTCAAGTATTGTTTAAAGATTACTCATTAGAAGAAGCGAAATTAATTATTAAAGAGATGGCAGAGGAGTTGGCGAGAAGATTGCGATTAAATAAGAAAATGGCTTTCGTCGTTACTTTGGCGGTTGGTTACTCAAAATTATTCGGTGGTGGTTTTAAAAGACAAATGAGGATGGAAAATAAAACTCGTTTAAAAAGCGAACTATCTCATTACTATTTAATACTTCTTGAAAATAATTATGAAAAAAAACCAATTAGAAAAATTTCCATTGGTGTTACTAACCTAACAACTGATAAAGCCAGCCAATTAACTTTATTTAAAGATTATTTAAAAGCAGACTTAGAGGAAAAGTTAGAGAGTTCCTTAGATGAAATTAAGATGCGTTTTTCTAACAATAGTGTAGATAAAGCGACAGTTTTATTAGATTACTCTACTAAAAGGAGAAGAAATAAAACGATTGGAGGGCACTATGCATAATTTTGACCGTGGCTTGATTAAGTGGCTTCCTTTTGATGCCTTAACAGGCTTTAAAGAAGCACTAATTGCTTTAAAGAAAAAAAGGCTTTATTTAGAAAAGCCACTTTTATCTGAAGACCAATATCAAACTTTAAATGAAAATATTAAAATCGCTTTAAAGCATGATCTTAAAATAGAACTTTATTATTATAGTAAAGGCAGAATAAATTATTTAAATGCCAAAATTACTAAAATAGATTATCATCTTAAAAAAATAAAAATAGCTAACAAAGTAGTCGATGTCAGCGCTGTTTTAACGATAAACACTAATTTAAATGTTTTTTCATACCAAGATTATTTAAGACCTTAATAAAACTATATTAAAGTTTAATTGTAATATAATACTGATGAATAAAAAAATAAAATGATGATTAATTACCCCTTTTTGATTGTGAATATTTTTATTTCACCTGGCCCCATTAAGAAGTAGGGATTGCCATTAGCGTCGAATTCTTGAATCGTTCTCGTGCCTTTTTCATGCATGCCATATAAAAGAAAAGCATCTGTAGTCAAAGGAATTTGTTTTTTAAGCGTTGCTAAGTCAACCTTAAGATGCTGACTAAAGTCATAAAAAGGATTGCCGATAATAAAAAGGATTTCATCAGGAGCTTGATAAGCAAAACCGATGGGGTCTCTTCCTTCTAAAAAGGAAAGAGGGAGATAGTTCTTTTTATTTGTTATTGCGGGAAGATACTTTGCTCTGATGGGCTTAATTTTCTTTAAATTATCTTTAATGTCGTGACTCATGTGATTTAAATAATGAAAAGCGTATTTATCAAAAAGTGCCAATTTTTTATAAAAAGGATCGCTTTCTGGCAACATATAAAGTTCATTTTCCCGGGGATCAATACCAGTATTCATCGTTTGTCTTTCATAAACTTCTTGACCAGAGTTAATAAAAGGAACTGTATTAGGAACGAACATATTAATTATCGTAATAAATTTACTTAAAATCATTTCTCCTTCCCTCGAGGCCAACCTAGGCGTGTCGTGTGTTTCTCCTAAAGCGAGTTGTAAAATCGGTAATTTATAAGTGTTATGAAGATAGTTGTGCATCCCTT
Organism: Acholeplasmataceae bacterium; assembly: GCA_012837645.1. Lineage (GTDB taxonomy): Bacteria > Bacillota_I > Bacilli_A > Acholeplasmatales > UBA5453 > DUQU01. Next base: position 17,757 of record DUQU01000044.1, read on the forward strand.
TCCCATAAACATCAAAAATGGAAGAAAAAGCATTGCCGATAATAATGTCATAACCTAAATCTTTCGCTTTTTGGGCGTTTTCAGGATTTAATTCTTCTGCAATAAAGACGAAACTAGGATCGATTGAAGTTGCTTTTTCAATAATCATTTTTACGAGTTTCTCAGGGAGAGCATGCCCCATATCTATGCGAGCACCATCAATACCAAAGGTCTTTTGAAAATAAGGAATAACGCTTGTTAATAATTCCCATAATGGTAAGTTCTCTTTTTGGCCTGGGAAAAGGTTAGCTTTAATAGTATCAAAGAGAATATAAGGGGGGATATTTTCATCAATTAAATATTTTTTTGTTAAAAGGGGATGGTCTAAATACATTCTAAAAAATGTGATATCACTCCAAGGAGGTTGGACATCATTGATGTGGTCACTAAATGCTGGTGCGATTGTTAAGCCATAATAGTTATCGATCAGAGTGAGGATATCACCCTTTTTATCTTCGTAATCGGCAATGAGTTTTCGCCATAAGTTTGGATCTTGTTTTTGAGGATTTTCTTGAAATAGTTTGAGATGTTCTTGAACTTCTAAACTAGCATAGACCGCTTCCATATATTTTGGCAGAGGAGAAACTGTTTTATCTCCTATTTTGGGAACTCTAGGGGGTTTATAACTATTTAAATCAGCAGTTTTAATCCAATAAAACCATTCGGGGTTAGTAGCGATTAAAGCACTTTCTGTGGAATTTGTTCTGGGAATAAAATCGATCATTACTCTTATTTCTAAATTATGGCAAGCTTCAATTAAAAGTGCAAACTGTTCTTCTAAAGTTAGTTTTCCAGCCACGATAGGATCGCTGAGATTTTCATCTAATTTAAAAAAGTCAGAAACGCTATAAGGACTTCCTAATTCTCCTTTTTTGTTTTTAAGTGAATATTTAGAAATCGGCAATAAGTAAATGACATTAACACCCATTTCTTTTAATAAGGGAAGTAGCATTAAAGTTTTGATAAAGGTACCTGTCTCTTTTAAGTGATAGATATTATTTTCATCTAAATAACCATTGCGGTCATGATCCCAACTAGTAGAAGTTCTGATCATCATTGAGTAAATAACCGCTTCTTTTAACCAACTTTTATCGCTAAGACCTTTTTTAAGGGAAAGGCTCGTTCTTTCATTAGTGTCATTGTTTGTTAGAAGGACGCGCTCTATTAAATCAGATAAAAAGTCATAAGGGTTGATTAATTCTTCCCCGTTTTTAAGTTTAGTAATACTTTGATGATTAAATAAATTCCATAAATTAGGAATCGAATAGTTAAAAGGATAATGGGGTTTTTCTTCTTGTAAGATCTTTTTTAATTTTTTAAGTAATGACATCTTCCACCTCAAAATGATAATTCATCAAATTCATTATACACAATAAATAATAAAATGAGTCTTTTGTTTGGCTCTAAACGGTTCCATCTTTTAAAATTAAAAAAGCCCGTTAAGGCTTTTTGATTAAGGATGTTCCGGTCATTGCAGTTGGTTTTTCAATATTTAGTAAATCTAGTAAGGTTGGTGCGATATCACATAAGGCGCCATCGTCTTTAATGGTTATTCCTTTTTTAGTAATAATGATCGGTACTAAATTAGTAGTATGTGCAGTATGAAGATCACCATTGGAATCTCTCATCATTTCTGCGTTACCATGATCAGCGAGAATAACAGCGACACCATTTATTTTTTCAATGGCTTCTAAAACCCTTCCTAAATTATAATCAACCGCTTCAACTGCTTTAATAGTTGCGGGAATAGAGCCGGTATGACCGACCATATCAGGATTAGCGAAGTTTAAAATCATAGTTGCGTATTTTTTGGTTAAAATTTCTTTAATGGCAGCGTCAGCGACTTCATAAGCGCTCATCTCCGGCTTTAAGTCATAAGTAGCGACTTTAGGAGAAGGGATTAAAATTCTTTTTGCCTTTGGTAAATCTTTTTCATAACCACCATCAAAGAAGAAAGTGACGTGGGCGTATTTTTCCGTTTCCGCTATTCTTAATTGGGCGAGGTTGTTTCTGGCAATCACGTCGCCATAAAGATCAGTTAAGTTTTGAAGTTGAAAAGCGATCTCGCCTTTAACAGTTTCTTGGTAATGCATCATCGAAACGAAAAAGATTTCTTTCGGGATATGGCTGCTATCAAAAGTTGCCTTCCCAGCACGGTAATAATTTTTTACCATTTGAGGATTGGAAAAGGCGGTACTAATTCTAATCGCTCGATCAGGTCTAAAGTTAGCGAATATAATAGCGTCTTTTTCACTAACTAAACCATTAGAATCGACTAAAAAAGGAATGACGAATTCATCGGTTACACCGTTTTGATAACTAGCTTTTACGCCTTTTTCAAAGTTAGGATATTTTTTACCGCTTCCAATCGTAATATTATCGATTGCTTTTTGGAGTCGGTCCCAATTATCATCGCGATCCATGGCGTAATAACGTCCACTAACAGTGGCGATTTTAAGCCCCGAGGCACGAATTTCTTTTAAAAAGTTTAAACCGCTAGTGGGTGAAGTGTCTCTGCCGTCTAAAAAGGCGTGATAATAAGTTTTGTCAGCTAAACCGTGTTCTTTTGCTAATTGATATAAAGCAATTATATGCTCACTACTAGCGTGGACTCCGCCACTACCAGCAAGTCCAAAAAGATGAAGTTTACTATTATTTTCTTTAACCCAGCTTAGCGCTTTTAAAAAAGCTTCATTTTTGAAGAATGAACCATCTTTAATAGCTTCATTAATTCTCGACAAACTTTGCCAAACAACTCTCCCCGCTCCTAAGTTTAAATGCCCAACTTCGCTGTTTCCCATTTGTCCGTCAGGAAGACCTACACGAGATCCTGATGCGGATAAAGTGTTATGGGGATAGTTTTTTATTAAATTATCGAAAATAGGTTTATTTGCTAATGCTACTGCGTTAGCATCGTTTTTAGCTGCGATACCTTGTCCATCTAAAATTATTAAAGCTGCGAATTTTTCCATTTTTATCACTTTCCTTTACTATCTCATTATAATACAAAACTGAAACAATAAGGAAAGAAAAGGTTTTCAAATTAGATATTGTTTGACAACTAAAGTAATAAGCTTTACAATAGAATTGAACTTCAGGGTGAGGTGTAATTCCTCGATCGGCGGTAAAGTCCGCGAGCTTTAGGGCAGGAATAGGTGAAAGTCCTATACCGACAGTATAGTCTGGATGGAAGAAGTATTATTTTTATGCTTTTTTGTCGCCCTGAAGAGGCGATTTTTTATTTGAAAAGGAGAGAAAGATGGATCAATTTGTAAATTTTTTAGAGAAAAACAAACTGTTTTTAATGATTTTTGTAGCGTTGGTTATTGTTGCTTTGGTTTTTCTGGCAATTAGGTTTGAAGTGAAGCAGAAAAGAAATGAGAAGAAGTTAGAAAAACTGGTTACTTTATCGATTTTTTCAGCTATTTCCATTATCTTATATTTTCTTTATATACCTATTAATTGGATTTTGCCGTTTATTCCAGGATTTTTAGAAATTCATTTTTCGGCAGTTCCTATTTACTTAGGAGGTTATCTATTTGGGCCGATATCAGGGGTCGTGATTGCTTTCTTAAGATTTTTTTTAAAGGTTGTTATTGGAACGACGACGATGGGAGTAGGAGAACTATCAGATCTTATTATTGCTGTGGTAACGGTTTTAATTGCTTCGTTATTTTATCAAAAGTATCGTACTAAAAAAGGTGCTGTTATCGCGACTTTTACAATTCCTTTTTTCTGGACAGTTATTGCTTTATTAGCTAATTTTCTTTTTGTTTTGCCGTTTTATATCGCTTTATTTAAGTTTGACACTGTCTTTGGAATGTTAGGGGTAATTCCAGGGATAACGGAAACTAATTATATGGGTTATTATTTGCTTTTTGCAGCTTTACCTTTTAATTTAATTTTATCAACTTTAGTTAGTGTCGTTACTTTCTTTACATATAAAAGAACTTCTCATTTTTATCAAAAAAGCATTTTACATCTTGAAGTTGAAGAAGAAGAAGAAGAATTTTTAACTAATGAAGAAGATAATTTTATTAAAAAAGCTTAACTGATAGTATAATGGTTAAGGCGTGTGAACATTTATTGGAATAAGGACGCGAATAAAGTAAGGTAGTGATATGATGTTTTTTAAAGAAAGAGTTTACCGAAAAGAATTACTAAGGTTTATTTTAGAGGGCCTCTTGGGGGCGGTTGTTTTTGGTTCTTTGTTAGGAATTGTTAATTTCTATTTAGCGGGGACTAAATTAGATTTTTTCAATATTTTCACCTTTTTAATATTATATTTCTTTTTAGTGAAAAGACTTTATCAAAGTTTTCATTTTTATCATCTTACTTATTCGATTTTAGCAATTTTCTTTTTGTTTTTAGGAGATTATTTTGTCGTAGTGTCTAGATATATTGCTCACTATTATTTTAGTCAAAAAATAATTTGGTTAGGGGCCTTTAATCCGAAGTTGTATTTATTTTCGATGTTTTACTTTCAAGCCAATGTTCTAGCAATCTTTTTAGATCTTTTTCATATCTTAATATATCTTTTAATTAGTTATTCTGTTTTTATGCGAATGAAAAGGTAAAATGTAAGTGCTTTAACTTGTTTTAAGATTGAAAAAAAGCGATAAGGTAGTATAATAAATGTGGTAAAACTATTTAAAAAGGAGTGATTAGATGCCATATATTACAGATATTTATGCAAGAGAAGTTTTAGATTCAAGAGGAAATCCAACAGTTGAGGTGGAAGTCTATACGGAATCTGGTGCTTTTGGGAGAGCTTTAGTACCAAGTGGTGCTTCCACTGGTGAACATGAAGCTGTGGAACTTAGAGATGGAGATAAAAATCGTTATTTAGGAAAAGGTGTTTTAAAGGCGGTTAATAATGTTAATGATATAATCGCGGAACATGTTTTAGGATTGAATGTTTTATTTCAGGTCGAAATCGATCAAGAGATGATTGAATTAGATGGAACCCCTAATAAAGGAAAATTAGGTGCTAATGCTATTTTAGGTGTTTCGATGGCGGTAGCGAGAGCGGCTGCGGAATATTTAGGTGTTAGTATTTATAATTATTTAGGCGGCTTTAACGCTAGACAATTACCAGTACCAATGATGAATATTTTAAATGGTGGTTCTCACGCTGATAATAATGTTGACTTTCAAGAATTTATGATTATGCCGATAGGCGCGCCTAATTTTACTGAAGCAGTAAGATGGGGAACAGAAGTCTTTCATCATTTAAAAGCAGTTCTACAAAAACGTGGTTTAAATACGAGCGTTGGTGATGAAGGAGGATTCGCGCCGAATTTATCATCCAATGAAGAAGCTTTAAAAGTAATTTTAGAAGCGATTAAAAATGCCGGTTATCAACCAGGTAAAGATATTTATTTAGCGCTTGACGTAGCGGCTAGTGAGTTTTATAATAAAGAAACTCAAAAATATGTTTTAGCAGGCGAGAATAATCGTGAGTTGACTAGTGCAGAGTTAAGTGATTTTTATGAAGAATTAGTAAATAAGTATCCGATTATTTCTATTGAAGATGGTCTTGATGAAAACGATTGGGATGGTTGGGCTTATTTAACAAAAAAATTAGCTGCTAAAATTCAATTAGTGGGCGATGATCTTTTCGTTACTAATACAAAGAAACTAGCAGAAGGAATTGAAAAAAACATTGCTAATTCAATTTTAATAAAAGTCAATCAAATCGGTACTTTAACAGAAACATTTGAAGCAATTGAAATGGCTAAAAGAGCTGGTTATACAGCTGTAATATCTCATCGTAGTGGTGAAACTGAAGATTCTACTATCGCTGATATTGCGGTCGCGGCTAATGCCGGACAAATTAAGACGGGGTCTGCTTCAAGAACCGATCGGGTTGCTAAATACAACCAGTTAATGCGGATTGAAGACGAACTCGGCGAGGGTGCGAAATACTTAGGTAAAAAAAGTTTGTATAATTTAAAATAATAAAAATAGCGGCTTTCTAAGTCGCTTTTTTAAAGGCTTGAAAAGAATTAATAAAAAAAGAAAAGTAACATTATGGTAAACTAACAGCATGAAGGAAAAAAACAATTGTTTATTACTTTTTCAAACGAGAAGAAGTTATTTGATGGAAGAATTAACTGAAGAACTCAATAAAACAGCGGCTCAAGTAGAAGCGCTTTTTAATGTTTTTGTAGGAAAAAATATTTTAAGATATAAAAATAATAAATACCAATTAAGAAAAAATTTAACGATTGGTAAAATTAATATTATTAAAAGAGACAGCTATTTAGGTTTTGTTGATGATATTGCTGTCGATAAAAGGAAGCTTAAAACTGCTTTAGACGGTGATATTGTTTTAATTGAGAGGAAAAAGGCATTTAACTATCCTTATTTTGCTAGTGTAGTGGAAGTTCTTAAAAGAAATAAAGAAGAGTATCTTTGTGAAGTTAAAAAAGTTAAAAACAAAACTTTTTTAGTAGTAAAAGAAGAACTAAGATTACCAATTAAAGTTAATAACTATGATAACCATCTTGATGGCGATATTGTTAAAGTAAAAGTGGTTAATTATTATAAAAATTATTTAGAAGCGGAAATTGTTAGTTATGTTGGCCACGTAACCGATCCCGATATTGAGATTTTAATGATCATTGCTTCACATGATTTTCCTTTAAAGGATAGTCCTGAAGCTTTAAAAGAAGCTGATAATTTAAGCGACCTTATCGAAACTGAAGGAAGATTAGTACTTAAAGAAGATGATATCATTACGATTGATGGAGCGGATGCTAAAGATTTAGATGACGCAATTAGTTTAAAAAAAGCAGCTGGTTTTTATTATTTAAATATTCATATCGCCGATGTTTCTCATTATGTAAGAGCGGGTAGTGAACTCGATAAAAGCGCCTTTAATAAAGCGACTAGCGCTTATTTAGCAGATCGTGTTATTCCGATGTTACCGAGAAGATTAGCTAATGATTTGTGTAGTTTAACTGAAAATAAAGCGAGATACGGTTTTAGTTTATTAATAAAGTTGAGTGAAGATGCTAAAATCGTTGATTATCAAATCAAAGAGACAGTAATTGTAGTTAAAAAAAGATTAACTTATCAAGAAGTGAATGACTTTTTTGCAAATAAGGGTCGGTTAAGTCCTCAATATGAAAAAATGTTAACCAACATGAAAGAATTGAGTGAAAAACTTTCAGTGCTAAGGAAAAGAGCGGGAATGATAGAGTTTAAAAGTAAAGAATATCAATATCTTTTAAACGATAAAAATGAAATTATTGAAATTAAACTTAAAAAGAGTGGTGCCTCTGAAAAAATTATTGAAAATTTTATGATCTTAGCTAACGAAATTGTAGGCAGTCATTTCTTTAATTTGAGTTTACCAGCAATTTACCGAGTTCATGAAAAACCGGATTTAGAAAAAATCAACAATCTTTTTTTAGAGTTAAATAAATTAAAAATTAAGACACCGAGAATTAATCACTTAACGCCGTTAGCTTTACAATCTTTTTTAGAAGAAGTAAAGGACCATCCTTTAAGTGATTATATTAATGATCTTTTACTTAAAAGTATGGCTAAGGCTAAATATAGCGAAATAAATAAAGGCCATTATGGACTTGCTTTAAATAATTACTCGCACTTTACAGCGCCAATTAGACGATATTCTGACCTTTTCTTGCACCGTTTAATTAAAGAATTAATTTTATATCCACGAGAACTAAATAAAAAAATCAACCATTACCAAACCATCTTAAAAGCTATTTGCCAACAAGCAAGTTTAATGGAGGTAAAAGCGGAAACTATTAGTAGAGAAGTAGATAAATATATGGTTACTAAATATATGCAAAACTTTTTAAATGAAGAATTTGAGGGTGTTATTACAGGGATGATTAAAAGTGGAATTTTCGTAACGGTTAAAGATGGAATTGAAGGTTTTATTCCTTTTAGACTTTTAAACAGCTATTATTCTTTTGATGAAAAGACTTTAACCGCGATTAATGAGACCACTAAAAAGACTTATCAATTATCAAATCGAATTTCGGTTAAATTGGTAGAAGTTAATGTGAGTTTACGACAAATTACATTTGTTTTAGTAGATAAGTAAAAATTTGCTATAATAAATAAGAGGAATTATGAAAGTTATTACAAAAAACAAAAAGGCCCATCATGAGTATTTTATTAAAGAAACTTATGAAGCAGGAATTGTTTTAAAAGGGACAGAAATTAAATCAATAAGAGCTGGTAAGTGCAATATTAATGAGGCATATATTACTCTTAAAAATGATGAATTGTTTATTGTTTCAATGCATATTAGCAAATATAAAGAATCATCAATTTTTAATCATGCAGAAAAGCGTGACCGAAAGCTCTTGATGCATAAAAGAGAAATCTTAAGATTAAAAAAAGCCCAAGAACAAGACGGCTATACTTTAATTCCCTTAAAACTTTATTTTAAAAGCGCCTTAGTGAAAGTAGAAGTGGCGATTGCCCAAGGTAAAAAAACTTACGATAAGAGAAAGACTTTAAAAGAAAGAGACTTAAAAAGAAGATTAAAAGAGGTCTATTAAAATGAAAATAGGGTTAATGTTGGGCGGCGGTGGCGCTAAAGGTTCTTATCAAATTGGCGTCCTTGAAGTTTTAGAAAAATATCGCCTATTAGATCAAGTAAGTATTATCTCTGGCGCGTCGATTGGCGCTATTAATGGTTATTTTTATTTAGGTAGTAATTTAGAAGGCTTAAAAGCAAGTTGGCTTTATGGAATTAAAAACAATCCTATTGGTAAAAAGGTTAATATTAGAGGCGGAGGTTTATGGTCGATTGAAGTTCTAAAAGAAATAGCCTCTAAGTATATTGAGGAAGAAAAGTTTAAAAATAGCGAACAATTATTGTATATTATTAGTACTGAAATTAAATCGCCAAGTTTAAAGAGTTATCTTTTTAAAAGTCAATGGGAAGAAAAAATAACATTATTAAATGAAGTGGAAAATCCTGTTGACTATGTGATTTCCAGCGCCTCTATCCCCGTTGTTTTTGGAGCGAAAGAGATTAAAGAAAAATATTACATTGATGGTGGTTTGATTAACAATAATCCTCTTGATATTTTAATTAAAGAAGGTTGCGAACTTGTTTTCGCAGTTCCTTTAGAAAAACCGATTAATTATCAAAAGCAAGAAAGTGCCAATGTTACTGTTGTGGAGTTGACCGATTTAAATATTTTTCCGAAAGGGATTGGTCAGTTACTTTCAATTGTCGATTTCGATTTAGTGGAAATGGAGAATAGAATCGAGTATGCTAAGTATACGACAGAAGAGATGTTAAAAGAATGTCTAAAAAGAGGAATCTTAAAGTTTGAAAATGGTAATTATCATGTAAGCAGTCTAAAAGAGGGTTTGAATGTTATTACTTTACCAGCTTACGTAAAAGCAACGTTACAAAATATGATTTATCTTAATTATCAGAAAAGAAAGGAGAAAACAAATGGAAATAATTAATTTTATTCAACAATTTTCTCATCCGATTTTAGATTTGATTATGCGTATTATTACTGAGTTTGGCGATGTTTATTTTTATTTAGGAGTCGGTTTGTTATTTTATTGGGTAATCGATAAAAAGTTTGCCTTTAAATTGATGACTGTCTTTTTATTTAGTATGACTATTAATGGTATTATAAAAAGCCAAACTAATAAAAAAAGGCCTTATCAAGAAGGGGCGAAAGCAATTTTGCAAGAAACTGACGGTTCTTCGATGCCTTCTGGTCATAGTCAAGGAATAGTCACTTTCTCACTCATTTTTGAAAAGGAATATAAAGAATATCGCTGGCTTAAATATCTTTTAATTCCATTGGTAATATTAGTTCCTTTTTCGCGACTTTATTTAGGGCAACATTACTTAGATGATGTTTTAGTGGGGATTGTTTTAGGAGTTTTGTTTGGTTATTTAGGTTTCTTTTTATTAGAACTTGGTGATAGTGATAAAGAGCATATAAGAGCGCTTTATTTTATCCCGGTTTTATTAATTTTAATACCGCTTATTAATGATAATCAAATTTATTTAGCGGGCGGAGCATATTTTGGTCTCAGCATCGGCTACTTTTTAGAAAAGAAATATATCAATTATGATATTAAAGATACTTTATTAGTTAATGTTTTGAAACTTATTATTGGTGGTGTCGTTGCTTTTCTTTTAAAGGATGGCTTAGAAAAACTTTTAAAACCATTTATTAAGAATGTAAATATTTTAGATGCAGTTAGATATATGTTCGTAACATTGTGGGCTTCTTTTGGGGCGATGGCTCTTTTTAAAGTGCTTTTTAAAAAGAAAATAAAAAGCGAGGAAATTGTTTTAAAAGAAGAAAAAATATGATAAAATAAATTACATGGTGAATAAGAGAAGTAATTAAAGGCGCTATTTTAGAGAGTATCTAGTCGGTGGAAAAGGTATATAGCAAGTTTAATGAAGCTGCTTAGGAGTGTGGTATACTTACCCTTAAGTAATAAATTAAGTGCTAGTGTGAGCTAGAACTAAGGTGGTAACGCGGTAACTCGCCCTTAGATTAGTTTATTATGGGGTTTTTTATTTTTTGGAGGTAAGAGATGAAAAAAATGACTCATCATGAAATTAGAGAATTATGGTTAAACTTTTTTAAAGCGCACCAACATCAAATTATTAAAAGTGCTCCTTTAATTCCTCAAGATGATAAAAGTTTATTATGGATTAACGCTGGAGTAGCACCTTTGAAAAAGTATTTTGATGGGAGGGAAACGCCTTTGAATCCCCGCTTAGCCAACATTCAAAAATGTCTGCGAACGAATGATATTGAAGAAGTTGGCAAAACAGCTAGGCATCATACATTTTTTGAAATGATGGGTAACTTTAGTATTGGTGATTATTTTAAGGAAGAAGCTTTAAAGTTAGCTTATGAATTGCTTTTTTCCAAGCAATACTTTAACTTCCCTTTAAATAAAATTTATATTACTTATCACCCTAGTGACACTGTCTGTCGGGAACTTTGGTTAAGTTTAGGTATTAAAGAACAACATTTAATTCCCCAAAGTGATAATTATTGGGAAATTGGTGAAGGCCCTGCAGGCCCTAATACCGAAATCTTTTACGATCGCGGTGAAAGCTATGATAAACGGGGATTAATCTTAATTGAAAAAGATTTAGATAATGATCGTTATGTAGAAATTTGGAATATTGTCTTTTCGCAATTTAATGCTAAAGCCGGTTTAAAAAGATCCGAGTATCAAGAACTTCCTAGTAAAAACATCGATACCGGTGCGGGTTTAGAAAGGTTTGCTTGTCTGCTTCAAAATACTAAAACAAATTTTGAAACCGATCTTTTTTTACCAATTATTGAAAAGTTAAGCGATATTGCTCAAAAGCCCTATCAAGGTGAAGGCAGTTTTAAAATAATAGCTGACCATCTTAAAACTTTAGTAATGGCAATTTCTGATGGTGCTGTTTTATCTAATGAAGGCCGAGGATATGTTTTAAGAAGGTTATTAAGAAGAGCTTTAAAACATGGTAAAGCGCTCGCTATTGAAGGGCCATTTTTAACAAAACTAATCGCTCCTGTTATCGAGATTATGGGAGCTTATTATCCTAATATTATTAGTAATCAAAACTTCATTTTTGAAATTATCGCAGCTGAAGAAAATAAGTTTTTAGAAACTCTTTCTTTAGGAGAAGAAATGATTGAAAAACTTTCTAAAGATAAAAGTTTCTTATCAAAAGAAGATGCATTCCTTCTTTATGACACTTATGGTTTTCCTTTAGAACTACAAGAAGAATACGCTTTAGAGCATCAAATGATGATCGATAAAGAAGGTTTTTACTTATTGTTGGAAGAACAAAAAGAAAGAAGTCGAAAAAGCAGAAAAGCAACTGACTCGATGCAAGCCCAAGAAAAAGAGTATTTAGCCTTTAAAAGGCAAGATCAATTTGTAGGATATGACATTTACCGATTAACAACAACTATTATTAAGGTTTTCCCTGAGGGGATTGTTCTCGCAAAAACTCCTTTTTATGCCACGATGGGTGGGCAAGAACATGACATCGGAACTATTGCTGGTAAAAGTGTCAAAGCTGTTATTAAACTTCCTCATAACCAACACTTACATTTAGTAGAAGGTGATTTTAAAGAGGGGGAAACCGTAGTAGCCGAAATCGATTTAGAACACCGCAAAAAGATTATTAAAAATCATACTGCTACTCACATTCTTCATCAAGCTTTAATCGATATTTTTGGATCCCATGTGAAACAACAAGGATCTTATGTCGGTAGCGAGTTATTGAGGTTTGACTTCAATCATTTTAAAGATATTAGCGATCAAGAAATCTTAAAAGTAGAAGCACTAGTAAAATCTTATATAGATCAAGGAATAACTTTAAAGGTTATGGAAACAAGCTATCAAGAGGCCATTGAATTAGGAGCGAAAGCATTATTTAATGAAAAATATGGAGAGAAAGTGAGAGTTGTTGTTATTGGTGATTATTCTTTAGAATTATGTGGTGGTACCCACGTTACCAATACAAAAGAAATTGGTAAGTTTATGATTTCAAGCATCACCTCAATTGGCTCTGGCATTTATCGTGTTGAGGCTTTTACGGGTCCTAATATTAAAGCTGAATTTAAAACTAGAAATGATAATCTATTTAAAGAAGAAGAAATGTTAAAAAACAAATATTTATCTTTAGAAAAAGAGTTAAAAAGTTATCATTTAAAAGTCGATAAAAATTACCTTTCGCCGCAACTCCAAGGTTCTTACCAAGACCGAATTGAACTTCTTAATAAGATTACTGAACTTAAAAATTTAAACAAAGAACTTACTAGATTAGTTGAAGATAAAAAAGAGGCACTCTTGTTTAAAAATATGGACGACTTAATTAGAGAACAGGAAAACAATTTAATTATTACTGAAAATTTAGCTGATAAGAGTTTAAGACCATTGCTAGTTAAAATATATCAAAAGTTAAAAAAAGAAACGCTTTTACTTTTAAATATTCAAAAAGATAGCGCCACTTATTTAGTGATGAGTACTGGACAAGCAAGAGAAATTATTAAAAAACTAAACCAAGTTTCAGGTGGTAGCGGTGGCGGTAACCCTAATTACGCTCAAGGAGGAACTAAAAACCTAGCTTTACTCGAGGAGTTAATTAAGGAGATGAAAAAGCAATGATTTATTTAGGTCTTGATCTTGGCGAAGTTACCTTAGGGATGGCAAAAAGTGATAGTGGGATAGTTGCTGAAGCCTTAAAAACTTTTAGATTTCCACGCAATCACTATATTAAAGCACTCGATTATTTGGAAATCTATCTTCAAGAACACAAAATCGATGTCGTAGTTTTAGGGCTTCCCAAACATATGCACGATGAAATTGGTGAAAAAGCAAAAACAGTGATGAGGTTTAAATCACGTTTAGAAAAGCGGACAAGTGCTAAAATAGTACTATGGGATGAAAGACTAACAACAATTCAGGCTACTAAAACTTTAAAGGCGGCTAATTTATCATCTCAAAAAATAAAAACTTCTAAAGATAGTTTAGCGGCGGTTTTAATTTTACAAAATTATTTAGATTATAAAGGGGAAAGCAATGACTGAAAAAATGATAACTATCATCCATGGTGATGAGGAAAGAATGGCAGAAGTGATTTTGACATATTATGATGAAAACAGCGATAAGAACTATGTTATCTTTGAGTTTGTCGATAGTAAAGAAATAAGTGCTGCGGTTTTTGTTGAAGAAAATAGCAATGAAGGTTATTTTTTAGATATCGAAACCGAAGATGAATGGCAACTCTTAGAAGAGGTTTTAGCGAGTTATTATAGTAGTTTAGAAGATGAATAAATTAAAGTATTTAGCCTTATCAAAACATATTCCTATTATTTCTGATGAAGCTTTAGCGTTGATTAAAGAAATTATTATTGCTAATAAATATCAAACCCTCTTAGAATTAGGAACGGCAATTGGTTATTCTAGTATTATGTTAAGTGAGACGGTAAAATACTTAGAAACTATTGAAAGAAATGAAGTTTACTATCAAGAAGCATTAAAACAAATTGAGCTTTATCATAAAGAAAAGGTAATTACTGCCAGATTAGGTGATGCTTTAACAATAACACCTTATAAAGAGGGCTATGATGTCATTTTTATTGACGCTGCGAAAGCCCAATATCTTAATTTTTTTAAAAGATATCAAAACTACTTAAATGAAAATGGTGTTATTATTACTGATAATTTGAATTTTCATGATTTAAAGTTAGAATTGGTTTCTAAACAAACAAAAAAATTAATTAAAAAAATAGCAACTTATCGTCAATTTTTAATTAACAATGAAAAATTTACAACCACTTTTATTAACAAAGGTGACGGTTTAAGTATTTCTAAAAGAAAAGTAAAGGAATAAAAATGAAACTATTAACAACAATCCATCGTCTCGAGAACTATCAAAAACTGGCTTTAGAAGCTGATGGTTTCGTAGTGGGAGTTAAAGACTTTAGTACGAGGGAAACTTCTTTCTTAACGAAAGCGGAAATAACTAAATTAGCTACTTGGACTAAAAGAGATCAAAAAGAGCTTTATTTAAGCATTAAAGCTTTTTTGCACCAGCAAGGAGAAGAATTATTAAAGTTTTTAGCTTCGTTAGAGGTTGAATTAACGGGAATAATTGTTGGCGATATTGGTTATTATTATTTATTAAAGGCCTTAAAGATCCCCCTTATTTACCAACCTGAAACTTTAATAACTAATACTAATGATTTAAACATTTATTATGAGACAGGTTTTAAAGGGGTTTTTTTAGGAAAAGAAATCACTTTAAAGGATCTTCTTGAAATGACTTTAAAAAGCAAAGCTAAAACCTATCTCTTAGGACACGGGCATTTTAATATGTTTTATTCTAAAAGGATGTTGTTAAGTAGTTATTTTAAAGAGATTAAAAAGGATTTAAAAGTAAAAGACCAAACTTTCTTTTTAAAAGAAGAAAAAAGGGCGGAGTATTTACCGGTTATGGAAGATCAATTTGGTACTCATATTTACCGCAGCGATGTTAGTAGTGTAATTGATTATTTAAAAGATTTAAACAACATAGATTATTTTTTAATCGATAGCATTTTTTATGATGATGATTATGGTGTTGATGTTTTAAAAATGTTTAAGGGTAAAAAGACAAAGGAAGAACTCTTAAACAAATATCAACAAGTTTGGGATGAAGGCTTTTTAAAGACGAAGACAATTTATAAAAGAGGTCAAGATGATTGAATTATTAGCTCCTGCTGGAGATTTAGAAAAATTAAAGATCGCTTATCTTTATGGCGCCGATGCTTGTTATATTGGCGGTGAGGAGTTTAGTTTAAGAGCACGTGCTTCTAATTTTGCTTTAAAAGAAATTAAAGAAGGAGCTCTTTTTGCTCATCAATTGAAAAAAAAGCTCTATGTAACTTTAAATATCGTTCCTCATAACGAAAACTTAAAGGAATTAATTCCTTATTTAAAAGCCTTAGAGGAAGCGGCGGTTGATGGTGTGATAGTGGCGAGTCCTTATATTTTAAAAATGGTGAAGGCTCACACAAATTTAGAAGCCCATGTCAGTACCCAACAATCAATTACTAATAGTCACGCCATTAAGTTTTATGAACAATTAGGAGCGAAAAGAATTGTTTTGGCGCGAGAACTTTCTTTAAAGGAGATAAAGGAGATTAAAAAAGCAACCAAAACTGCTTTGGAAGTTTTTATTCATGGAGGAGCTTGTTCTTCTTATAGTGGTAGATGTACACTTTCCAATACTTTAACTTTAAGAGATGCCAATAGAGGAGGCTGTGCTCATAGTTGTAGATGGTTGTATGATGTTTATAGCCAAGATAAAAAGATTTCTCAAGAACAGCCATTTTCGATGGGAGCCAAAGATTTACAAACGATAACTTTAGTTCCTGAATTAATTAAAATGGAAATTGATTCTTTAAAAATAGAAGGAAGAATGAAAAGTATTCATTATATCGCAACCGTCGTTAATGCTTATAGAATGTTGATCGATGAATTTTATCAAAAAGGGAAAATCAGTGATTTTAGCTATTATGAAGAAGAACTCTTAAAAGCGGAAAACAGATTAACATCAAGCGGTTTTTTAAAAGGATTTGTAGACAGTCAAGATCAATTATATAATCGGCACTTAGAAATTCCCAAACAAACATTCGTTGGCATCGTGTTAAAAACTGAAAAAGAGTTAGTTAAACTGGAACAACGCAATTATTTTGAAGTCGGAGATCAGTTGGCAATTTTTGGACCTAACAAAAAGCCCCGCGACTTTACTTTAAAAGTGATGTATGACGAAAACTTTCAAATACTCCAAGTAGCGAGACATCCTCAACAAATCGTTTATATTGAAGTGCCTTTTCAAGTAGAAAGTTATGATTTAGTGAGAAAACAATGAATGTTTTAATAAAAGCAGGAATTGCCTTGCCCTATCAAATTATTGAAACCACTAATAAACATTCTTATTTTAAGTTTAAAGAAGGCTATCTAGAAATTCATTTAAGTAAATCAATGAAACTTAACGACCTTTTAAAAAAGTTAGAAGCTAATATCGTTAGTTATTATCAAAAGATAAAACCAGTTCCTGCAAATAAGTTTTTATTATGGGGAGAAAAGTATAATTTAGTTTTAAAAGAAGGCCTCTTTAATTATCAAATAAAAGAAAACAATATCTTCATTACTAGCGCAATTAATGAGGATTATCGTGCTTTGGTTTATCAAGACGCTTTAAAAAACTATTTAAAAGCAATTGAAACTGATGTAAAACAAACTCTATTTAAATATGATATTAACCCAGTTCCGATTAAATTGAAAAAGCTTAAAAGCAAGTATGGTTCTTATCACCGAGGTAAAAACTATCTTGTTTTAAACGTCTTATTGGCAAGTCTTGAAAAAGAGTTTAGTTATTACGTTTTAATGCATGAATATGCGCATCAAAAAGTAGCCAATCATCAAAAAGAGTTTTATCAATTATTAAAAAAACTTTATCCTAATTATTTAAAACTCGATCAGGCACTGAAAAAAACGGTTATCCACTTTTAATATTTCAAAAGATAATGTATAATACTTAGGACAAAAGGAGGTTTTTGAAATTGGCTAAAAAGAAACAATTGTTTGAAATAACTAAAGAAGGTTTGCAAAAACTTGTAGATGAACTCGATCAATTAAAAGATGTTAAAAGACCAGAAGTAGTAAAACAACTTCAAGAAGCTCGCGCTCAAGGCGATTTATCAGAAAATGCTGATTACGACTCTGCCCGTGATGCTCAGGCTCGTATGGAAGCACGAATTAAAGAGATTGAAAATATTTTAGAAAATCATAAAATAATTAGAGTAGTTTCCTCAGATGACAAAGTAAATATCGGTAAAACTGTTAAAATAAGGTTTGTTGAAAAAGATAAAACAGCAATTTACCGTTTAGTAGGTACGATTGAAGCTAATCCAGCTTTAAATTTAATTTCGATTGATTCACCAGTAGGAAAAGCCATTTTAGGCTTAGAAGTGAAAGAAACAACACCAGTAAGATTGGAAAACGGGAAATCATTTCACGTGGAAATATTAGAGATTTCTTAATGGCTAGATTATTAAAGTATCTCCCCAACCATTACCAACAATCAATTTTTGAAATTGATTTTTTAGTTTTACAAAAAGAAAAAATAAAAGTATTGATGATAGATTTGGATAATACTTTAGTTCCCTATGATGTTAAAAGACCATCAAAAGAAGTAATAAAACTATTAGAAGAACTCCAAACTCTTAATTTCACAATTATAATAGTGTCTAACAATTCCCAGAAAAGAGTTGCGGAGTTTTTAACTGGCTTACCTTATTTATTCGTTGCCAAAGCTCATAAACCACTTAAAAAAGCTTATCGGAAAGCTTTAAAACTCTTGCCTATACAACATCAAACTAATGAAATAGCGGTAATTGGAGATCAAATTATCACCGATGTTTTAGGCGGTAATAAAATGGATTTTTACACGATATTAGTTGATCCGATTTTAAAACAAAGTGATGTTTGGACAACTAAATTTAATCGTTTTCTCGCTCGAAGAGTAGTAAGAAAAATAGCGAAACGTTATCCTAATAAGTATCAAGAAGTATTAAAAGATTATGCGTTGTAAAGGCTGTGGAGTGGTTTTACAAACCGATTCTAAAGAAATAGAAGGTTATACACCTAAACTCAGCAATGAACTTTGTTATCGCTGTTTTATTTTAAAACATTATCAGGAAGATCAACATCATGTTTATAAGAGTGGTTTTCCTAAAATTGATCATGATGGAGTAATAATATATCTCGTTTCGCTTTTACATTTAAATACCTTATTTATGTATAATCTTAATAATTTTTATAATAATAAAATGATTTTATTAGTGAATCATGTTGATTTACTACCGAAAACAGTTGATTTTGATAAAATGGTTAACACCATAAAGAAAAACCATCAAAGAGAACTTGCGAATTTTTTGAGTGTCTTACCAATTTCTGCTTTAAAAGGTTATCAGTTGGAAAAATTGTTAAATGTTATCATTAGTAATAAT
>DUQU01000045.1 GCA_012837645.1 Acholeplasmataceae bacterium
TGCGCTCTATTTCTAACGGTATTTTAATTGTTAGAGGAGATATTCCTGAACAACCATTAGAAATAAAGGGAGAAGACACTAGAACCGTCTTTGAAACACCAACTAATGTATTTGTTGATCATCAAAATAATTTAAGATTTACTAAGGTTGATGGCGTTACAAGATACATTATTACAGCTGGTAACAAACAATTTGAAACTTCTAAAAATGTTTTTTCTTTAAACTCATTAAATCCTGGAGATTATGAGATTAAAGTAAGAGCGAAAAGTAATTTAAACGGAAAGACTTCATTAAATAGTGAAGAAATCTTTTATAAGATAAAACATAAAACAACGGATGAACTTTTGAATTGGTTAATTAAATTTACTAAAAACAAAAACTAATGTTTTATAATTAAATAGACAAAAATTAAATTTATTTAAGAACTATTATATGAAAATAACTTTCAATAAAAGAAAAGTAAAGTCAAAAATAATATATATATCTTGGTGAGTTTGACAGCGTTTTCAAAAACCGCTAAAATGACTATAGAAACGCAATAATAGAGGAGGAAAAAAAATGAAAAGAATTTTTACAAGTTTGTTGCTAGTTTTAGCTGGACTATTTATGTTCGCAACTTTAAGCGTACAACCAGTTAAAGCAGAAACAGATTTAATTGATCTTTATCCAAATGAAGATGTCAATAACCTAAAAGGTAATTTTGGCAACTCAAATTGGGTATTAGATTTTGCTGGTTATCGATATCATACAGTTAGTTTTATGGCTAGATTTGCTAGTAACTTTGATGGTATTGAAGAAAAAGCTGAATTTAAAGGAAGTGAAATTGGTCACTTGTCAGCAAATGCAATGGGCGGTATTATCCACAATGATACCGAAAAGGATGTTGTTTTAAAAGATGGTGATAGAACTGCATTAACAGCTGTTATTAATAGGGTTTGGGCCGTTTTTGATGAAGAAGGTAAATTAGTTTTGTTTGAAGACCATATCAATGTGTATTATATGACTGAAGTTGCTGGTGAAGATTACTTTAGGCTTTCTACACCTGAAGAGATTGCTCTTTTTGATGAGGCTGAAGAAGGTGAAAAACCTGCTAACATTAGACAAACTCATATAAGAATAGCTTTAAATGAAGATGGTGAAACTTATAAGGCAGAACCATTAGGATATTTAAAATGGACTAATGCTGATTATGTTCCTGAATCAGAAGGTGTTGAAGAGGAAGGAGTTCCATCAGTAATTTTTGAGCATGACGTTAATGAAGTTCATTTAAATGCTGGTTGGACAGCACTTCATTTTAGTACTTGGGATCGCGGCAAACCTAATTTCAATGCTTTAATAGCACTTATGCCTGGGTTGTTAGCTTCACAAGAAGAAAAAATGGAGTTAAATTATTTAAATCCTGCGCCTTATTTCGTAAACTTAAGTGAAAAAGATGTTAATAAAAGTGAACCTGGTATTAACTTTGTCTATGATTATGAAACAACTCCAGTAGTTTCAATGTTAATTGATGAAGTTGAAGCGAGACATGTAAACGACGAACAATTTAAAA
>DUQU01000046.1 GCA_012837645.1 Acholeplasmataceae bacterium
CTTCTCCCTTTATTTCTAATGGTTGTTCAGGAATATCTCCTCTAACAATTAAAATACCGTTAGAAATAGAGCGCATATGACCATCAGAAAGTTTATTTAAAGTTGTAAAAGTGCCATCAAAGTTTCTTGCCATCATAGTACTAGAACCACCACCATCAAGCCTTAGGGCTCGTACCGCCCCTAAAGAAATCATTAATTGGCTGTTTTCCTCATAAGTTAAACCAGGAACATCTTCACCTTCATCCCTGCCGTTCGCAGTCATGAAGAAAATTGTTCCGTCTGCTTTAATACCAACGCTTGTTTTGGGAGCACGCGCTGTCGCATCAAAACCAGTAATTGAAATAACATCATTAGAAATCTCACCATTTTCAACTAGCATTTCTCTTCCTCCAATAGTCCCCCTTACATCCTCAAAATCTTTTAGGCGATGTTGAACTATTACAGTATCATTAGTCGTTACTATTTCTGGTAAGTTTTTCCCCATAATTACAAAACTTTCATTATTTAAATCATCTACTGTAGCACTAAGGCTCAAATGCCCTTTCGCTCTTTCAAAATTTGAGCTTGAATATTTAATATCTACCGCTTCAATTAAAAGCGGATTTAAACTGCTGGAGATAGTACCTTCATAGCTGGATAAAACAACCGCTATTTCATTTTCATCTTTTGCTGGAGTGTTAAACTTAGCAATCTTTTCTCTAAATTTAACTTCTCTATTTTCATCCAAAACTAGAAGTTCATAACCATCGTTTTGGGGAATATCAATTTCATAAGTTCCATCTTCTCTAATGATAAGGACATTTCTATTTGAGCGAGTCCCTTTAATAACCTCATAATTTTCTATAAACGTTGAAGTTGGGCGACCAGTATTGTTAATATCATAAAAATCGCCATTAACTCCGCCTAAAACTTCTAAATGCGGATACTTTTGTTGAAAACTATAAATCATTCCCTCCAATGGTTTCATGCCCCATTTAAAGTTAACATAATCACTAACCGTTACTAAGTGAATGTCAGGATCATTGTTATCAAACTCCAAAACATTATATCTTAATTTACTAACTTCATCTTTATATTCGATTTGAACAAGTCTTTCCACGTTTGTTGTTCCATCAAAATTCCGATAAGTGGCATCTTCAAGCTGTTTCATTTGAAACTGTTGCGCCTTCAATTTACTACTATTAAAGAAAAACATTGTTATCACTGCCAACAAAAATAAACAAATGTTTCTTTTCATTATATTACGCCTCCTTATTTTTTATATTATCTTTAATTCTAATAGATAAATCTATTTTCGTGTTTTTAAAATTTAAAGACTTCTAATTTTTATTTTTAGCAAACTTAATTAACCAGTTTAAAAGTTCATCGGTTGTTTTATGTTTTGCTTTATAAAAAATTTCTTCACTGTTTAATGAGGTCTTTCCATTTAAATTACTTTTCACTCTTACTTTAATCTCATAATCTCCAGGATTTAATGAATTTAAAGAAAAGACATTTTTTGAAGTTTCAAACTGTTTATTACCGGCCGTAATAATGTATCTTGTTGCGCCATTAATCTTACTAAATCTTAAATTGTTTTGATGATCAACAAATACATTAGTTGGTGTTTCAAAGACGGTTCTAGTGTCTTCTCCCTTTATTTCTAATGGTTGTTCAGGAATATCTCCTCTAACAATTAAAATACCGTTAGAAATAGAGCGCA
>DUQU01000047.1 GCA_012837645.1 Acholeplasmataceae bacterium
GAAAAAGAAGAAAATGACTTAAATGAGTTTAATCTAATTTCCAATAAAGGAGTTAACTTTAAGCTTAAATTAGTTGATTCAAGTTGGTATGAGCGCCCTCAAGAGTTTATGTTCAATATTTTTGATGATATTTATTTGGATGATATTTATTTAGATGATAGTTTAGTGGAGAGGTATGAATATTATCATGAGGATAAACAACTATATTTAAATTACTTCGATATTAAAACTCCTGAAGGAGTAATTGGAGAACTATTAGGAAGAGAAATGTTTGTTATTGAAGGGTATGAAGGGTTTTATTATTACTTTAATGATCACCTTGAAGTCTTTAACAGCGAAGAAGAGTTAGTTGAGTATTATTTTTATGATGATGAAAAGTATTATATTTTTAACGATGGAGTTTGGTATTTAACGGTTAAAGAAGGCTTTAATTTACCAGAATTTCTCGCTTATTTAAGTAATGACGACTTTGAGCGTTATGATTATGAATATGGTTTTAATAATGATTTTATTAGTATCGAAATTAATATTTATGATGGTTTTATTAATTTTTGGATGTTTGATGATTGGTTTCATTTAAGAGATAGGGATGCTTCGGAGAGTGGAGTGGACTTTACTAATGCAGTAGCGGATGAATTGGTTGCCTTTAGAAAACAAGGCAGTGTCGTTGGAATTGAAGGACTATATGCGTTTACTTGGTATGACTACTTTAAAGTATATCAATCAGGGTTTACTAAAGAAGTTACTAATCAAGAGTTAGGAACGGTTAGTTTTGATAATGAGGGAATATTTATTTATTTAAATTGGGAAGAAAAGAGATATTTAGTAGAAAACATTTATCTTTTTGACTTTAATAAAGGCCCTTTAATTTTTATTGATGATGATTATTATTTCTTTGAAGAATTAACGGAACTACCAATTATAGAAAGCCCAGAGCCATATTTAGAGTTTTGGTATTATCAAGTTCTTAATAGTTGGCGAGAGATCTATTCGTTAGATGATTTATATTATTACTGGGGAGATGATGTTGTTGTTTTAGAGCCTCGTTATCGGTTGGTTGAAATAGATGATCTCATTGACGCGCTTTCAAGTTATGATTATTTAGGCTATTATGATTATAATAATAATTATGTTAAATACGATATTAACAATGATGTTATTAGTGGTGAAGGGTATCAAATTACATTCAGTGATGAAGCAATTAGTTATTATGAAGGTGATGAGATTAAAGTCAGTACCCTATTAACGTCAGAAGATTCATTTTTCACCTTTGTTTATGAAGTTTGCGATTACCGAGAGGATTATTCTTTTGATTATCTTTTAAGAGAACAACTAGCTTTGAGATTTGTTATCATTGGGGAAGCAGAACTAGAAGGGGAAGATAATTCATATTTGATTAATGTTTTTGAATCTTATTTTTGGATTGAATATTATGATAATTATTTCTTTTATAATAATCAGCAATTGTTTTTAGGAAATAACCCTAGTTAGTAATTAAAGCAAGACAAAAAGGCTCAATTTATCAACCTTGGGTCTTTTTTTATGTTATAATCGCTATTGTCAGTAAAAAGATGGAGGCTTGTTAGTATGAAAAGAAAATGGTATTTTATCGTAGTGTTATTGTTGCTGTTTTTAGGTGGTTGTAAGAAAAACACTACAAAGTTTGAGGTAAGTTTTGATTTAAATTATCCTGGAGGAACTCTTTTAACTCGAGAAGTTAAAAAAGGCGAAACAGTAGAAAAGCCAACCGATCCTTTAAGAGAAGGTTACTTGTTTTTGGACTGGTACTTAGATTTAGAGGATGAAGAAGCTTTTGATTTTATCACTCCAATAACTAATGATATTATTTTGCTTGCTAAATGGGAAGAGGCTGTAATAAGCCAACAGGTCTTAGTCATTTTTGATTATCAATATGATAATAAAAAAGAAGAATATTTAATAGAAAAGGGAAGTTTACTAGAAGAACTTGTTTTAGAGGAAAGAGAAGGCTATTTATTTGAAGGTTGGTTTTATGAGGCTGATTTATTTGATTTTGAAACTGCTATTGAAGAAGAGATAACTTTGTATGCTTTTTGGATAAAGGCTGAATATACTTTAACGCTACCAGATGAGGTCACTGCTAATGTTGATGTTAGTAATAAGGTTTCTTATGGGGAAGAGGTTATTCTTACAATTTATTTAGAAGCTGGTATTACTATTAAGAGTTTATTTATTAATGATATTGAAGCTAAAGATGAAATTATTAATGAAAATGAGTATCATTTTATTATTAAAGAAGATACCGAAGTCAAAGTCTTATATAATTATCAATTAAGCGAAGCAACCATTAAATCTAAGTCTCAAATAACAACCGATATTGCGGATGGAGACGCTAGTTATAATTTAAATATTACAAATGATGGGGCTTCATCTTTGGAAGTAATATTTAACACCAATAGTGGTTCTACTAAGTCAATTTTTAATAATGGTTCTTTGGAAACGAGATTATATCCGGGTAGTGGTAATGGTAGTGCTTTAATTATTAAAGTAGAAGAAGGATATGAGATAGTTGAAATAGTAATCTCAACTGCTGCTCAAAATGCTGGATTTAGTATTAATGGAGAAGGAAAATACATCAATACTAATAGTAGTAAAGTAATTGAGTTGATTGATCCTAGTGAGAGCGTTGAAATTAAAAACATTGCTGAGGCAACCTCAGGAAATAGGGTAGACATTAAAGAAATTACTATTAAATATAAAGTTATTATTGGGGATGGAATTGATATAAAACCACCTCTTATTACACTAAAAGAGGATGTTAAAACTATTTATCAATTTGGTGATGTCTGGGACTATGAAGAGGCTTTGAAGTTTGTTTCGGTAACTGATAATAAAGATAAAAGAGATGATCTTGTAGTTTGGTTAAATGATGATGAATTGCAAAGTGCTTTAATTATCAATGGTGAAAGTATTTTTGATTTAGAAGGCAGTTATGAAATTACTTATTATAGTAAAGACTTAGCTGGCAATGTTGGCGAACTTACCATCACGATTAGGGTTTTTGAGACTTTAGAAAATCTTTTAGAAAGTATTGATTATAAGGGATATGGGGGCTATTATAATGATTTAAATCAAAGTAATGATGTTATTACGGAGATGGCTTATTTATTAAGAGAAACCATTGGTTATGTTACTTATGGTGATGCTCGTTATTTATACGTTCCTTTTGATGATCATCATCAAGTAGTCTTATATGATGATCCTAGTAGTGCTGCTTATGGTTTAGTTCCCAATAGTTGGGGTAGCGGAGGAAATATTACTCTTAATAATGGGGTTTCTTTAGTGATGGATAGAGAGCACGTTTGGGCTTGTAGTGATATGAGAATCGCTCCCCAGAACAATAGTAAATCGAATAAGGAATATAATCCTTATGTTATAAATAGTGGACAGATGGATTACCGTCCAAGTAATACAAATAGAGGTCATTATAGTGATCTTCATAATTTATGGAATTCGGTGGCGAGTGAAAATAGGAGCCATGGTGACCGTTTTTATGGCGAAGAGGGAGGCCCTAGTGCTACTCCTTATTTAAGAAATAGTATTTATTATCCTGGTGAAGAATATATTGGTGATATCGCGAGAATCTTATTTTATATGACTTTAATGTATCCGCATCTCACTTTGGTAGAAACCGGAGATAAAAACGCAATAACAGGAAGCATTTACTATGGCTATTTAGATGTTCTACTTTATTGGAATGAAATCGATCCGCCAAGCGAATATGAAATAGCGAGAAATGAAATGATTTTTAATTTACAAGGCAATAGAAACCCCTTTGTTGACTTTTATGAAGAAGGGTTTGCAGAAAAGTTATTTATCTTTGGCGATCCTAACGTTTTAGATTAAAAACTATTTTAAAATAGAAGTCTCTTTTAAAAAAAGAGGCTTTTTTTATGGTCGTTTTTAAAGACTTTTATTAAACATTATTTTATAATAAATTAACAAAGAAGGTGATGAGGATGAAAAGAACCATTAGTTTAATCGCTTTGTTAGTGACGTTATTATTAGTTAGCTGCGGCAAACTAAATTTTTCTAATAAAGTGATTGTTGAATTTGATACTAAGGGCGGCAGTGAAATTGGTAGTAAAATTCTTAACAAGGATGCAAGCTTAAATGAACCTAACCCGCCCACTAAAGAGGGATATAGTTTTTTAGGCTGGTATAGTGATAGCGATTATGACAATGAAATTGAAAGCTTTCCTCTTACCATCGAAAGGGATCTTATTTTATATGCAAAATGGGAAATAAACACTTATAGCCTTACCTTTTTAGTTGATGAAGAAGTTTACTTTTATCAAGAACATCAATTTAATGAAGAAGTTTTAATACCTTTAGAACCCCACCAAGAAGGCTATACTTTCGGTGGTTGGGATCTAGAAATACCGTTTTTAATGCCTGGTAATGATTTAGTAATTACTGGTAACTTAATTAAAAATAGTTCGGCACTTATTTTTCATTATTCTGAAAATGAAAATGAGACTGTTAGCTATCAATACCCCGAGGAAACGAGCGCTCCTACAGAACCAGAAAAAACTGGTTATCGCTTTCTAGGCTGGTATTTAGAGAGCGAACTAGAAACTGCTTTTATTTTTGGTAATCCGCTTTTAAAGGACTATGATCTTTATCCAAAATGGGTAAAAGAGTATCAAATTTCATTTGTTGAAAATGGCGGCACGAAAGTAAATACCTTAATATTGACTGAAGAGGACGATAGAGAGAATTTACCAATTTCAGAAAAAGAGGGTAATACTTTTTTAGGATGGTATTATGATGAAGAATTATTAATGCCTTTCTCATTTTCAAATGAGCTTACAGCTGATTTCACTTTATATGCTAAATGGGAACCTAATACTTACAGTCTTACTTTTTTAGTCGATGAAGAAATTTATTTAGAAAAAGAATATTACTTTAATGAAGCGATAGAAACAGTTCAACTTCCCCAACTAGAGGGTTACACCTTTAGTGGTTGGGATGTGGAAATACCGTTATTTATGCCTAGTAATGACTTAGTTATTAAAGGTGAATTTGGGCTTAATAGCTATCAAATAAGTTTTTATTTAGATGAAGAGGAATATAGTTATAATTTTCTTTACAACGAAGAGATTAATTTAGAGGAGCCTTTTAAATCGGGCTATTATTTTAAAGGTTTTTATTGGGATAGTGAATTTGAGGAGCCATTTAATTTAGTTAAAATGCCAGCGACTAATTTAATAATTTATCCTTATTTTACTTTAGATAATTATTTAGACCATCAAGATTTGATTTTAAATGTTTATCAAGAAAATATTAATAGCGTCGTGGGACTTTATTATGAAAGAGAGTTTGTTAGTAGTGGTTTTTTCTATAAAAGAACAGAAATAAATAACAATTATCTTTATTATGGCTTAACGGTTTACGAAGAGGGTTTAGATTATTTAGATTTTGAAGTCGTTTCTCCTAGCGACCAAATTTTACATGAGATTAATAATTATGCTTATTATAGTGATTATGGCTTAATTGTCTTTACGATGGAGTCTAACAAAGAATATGGGGTAGTAACTATCAGCGAAAAAGATGTTGTTTTAGGTGAAGACATTTACTTTTTCGGTCTTCCTTCGGCCGATTTAACCGCGCCAGTTTTTAGAGAAGGAATGCTTAGTAAAAAAGAAGATGATTACTTGATGTTTGACAGTAGTGTTAATATTGGTGATCTTGGCGGACCGCTTTTTAATTTAAGTGGCGAGGTTATTGGAATCGCGGTTGACTATCTTAGTTATTTTAATGATTTAGGTGATGATGAATATATTTTTGGCTATGGTTTAAATAAAGCTTTAAAATTAACAGTTTTTAAAGAGTGTTTATTAATGCTGCAATTGGATAATTTAAATGGAGATTTAACGAAGCAAGGAGAATTAGACAATTATCAACCTAGAAGTGAATATGAAGCCTTACAAATTGCTTTAATTGACGAGATTATTGACGCTAACGTTTTTATTATTGATGGGGAGGAATTGGTTAGCCCAGCAGTAGTAGTTAAAAGAGAAGGTAATGATTATTATCTTCTTACTAAATATCGAGAAGAAATTATTACTTCATTTGACTATTTAACTATTAAAGTAGGAGAAGCAAATTACTTCCCGGATAGTTATTATTACGATAGCGAAGAAAAGATTATTATCATTAAGTTTGAAAGCTATTTAAATTTAAAAGTGGTTCCTCTTAGTGAGAGCGAAATAGTGGTTGGAGAGAGCCTTGTTTTTGGTGGTGCCGATACCAGTAACGCAGAACACTATTTTACTAAAGGAATGGTTAGTAAAAGCAGTAAGGATGATAGCGATTATTTTATGGTTGATGGCCCAGTAAACTATTATCAAATTGGTGCTGGGGTCTTTAATTTTAGATCAGAATTAGTAGGCATTTTGGCCGATAAAAGTTATCAATATGAACGCGATGAAGAAATATTTATTGTTGAGAGTATTACTTCAGCTTATCGAGTAAATAAAGTAATGGAAGTTTTAAATAACAGTGAACTTTTAATTGAAAACAGTAGTTTTTTAATGCCAAACGAAACATCAGAGAATAGTTATCAAGCAAAAGGGCTTTATGAAGAAAAAGAAATCACTCTAATAGCTAATTTGCTAGACAGCGTCGTTAATGTTATTACCGATAAAGGTCATGGTTCAGGAACGATTTATTATAAGGAAGAATTAGAAGATGGTTATTTATATTATCTTTTAACTAATAAACACGTTATCGATGGAGGAGAAGATCTTAAAGTTAAAACCAACGATAACATTACTCATCTTATCGAGAGTTATTATCAGTTTGATAATTATGATATCGCAGTCTTGAGGTTTAAAAGTGATCTCTTATATCCTATTAAAGAAATAAAAGATTTTTCTATTAACTATCAAACAATGCCGGGAACGATTGTTTACGCCGCCGGCACTCCTCTTAGTTTAGAATATTTTAATCTAGTAACTAAAGGAGTAACCGGTTATGGCAATCTTAAACATGATCAGGTTGATGATTTAGCGCTTTATGTAGATGTCGCTTTAAATCCAGGTAATAGTGGTGGAGCACTTTTTAATTATGAAGGCGAATTTATCGGAATTAACACCGCAAAATACACTAACTACCATAATGCTTTTCAAAGCGATTTCGCAAGAGGTGCTAGCATCGTTATCGATTTAAGTAAAGTTAAAGCTGAAATATTAGCTCTTCAAGAAGAAGGCTTTGTTGTTTTTCAGAGGAAAGTAATGTTAGGAATTACCATTGTGTCTATTGTAGATTACCAAACAGAATATGGTTATGATTATTTCCCTTTGGGATTTTATGGTTTGGTAGTAATGAATATCGACGAAACTAGAGGTGCTTTTGGTGTCTTAGAAGTAGGTGATAATTTATATAAAATTAATGGTAAAAAAATTTATCTCACAGAGACTGTCACCATTGAACTTAGTCAGTTTCAAATTGGCGATGCTGTTACGGTAATGGTAAAAAGAATCGTTGATAATGAGTGGGTTAGTTTAGAATTAGAAATAATATTAAAATAAAAAAAGCAAAGTTTTAAAACTCTGCTTAAAATCTTTTCTTAGTTATTTTTTATAAGCGATCGCGTCTATTTCCACTAAGACATCTTTAGGTAACCTACTAACTTCTAAAGCTACTCTTGCTGGTTTGTGTTCATAAAAGAAATAACTATAAACATCGTTCATAACATTAAAGTCATTTAAATCTTTTAAATAAACATTGCATTTAACGATGTCTTCTTTACTCATGTTAGCTTCTTTTAAAATCGCTTCAATGTTTAAAAGAGCTTGTTTAGTTTGATTTTCAATACCACTAACGACTTCGTTAGTTTCTGGGTTAATTGGAAGTTGTCCAGAAAGATATAAAGTCTTTTCTACTAAAACTGCTTGGGAATAAGGACCGATTGCTTTTGGAGCCTTATTAGAATGGATTTTTTGCATAATTTTCACCTCAATAATAGTTTAACATAAGAGAGAGTGAAATCGTTTTAGAGTTGGAAATTTACACAAAAAAATGTTATAATAAAAGATGGAGGTTTTAAATATGAATGTAGAAAAATTAAAAATGATGAAAGAGAACAAAGGCTTTATTGCCGCCCTCGATCAAAGTGGAGGTTCTACTCCTAGAGCGCTTAAACTATATGGAATAAGTGAAGATAAATACCAAAATGATGAAGAAATGTTTAATTTAGTTCATGAGATGAGAACGAGAATTATTAAAAGTTCTTCTTTTACTAATGATCATATTGTCGGAGCGATTTTGTTTGAAAAAACAATGGATGATAAGATCGATGGTAAATATAGTGCTGATTATTTATTTGAAGAAAAAGGAATTTTACCTTTCTTAAAAATAGATAAAGGCTTAGCCGCTTTAAATAATGGCGTCCAATTGATGAAACCAATTGATAATTTAGCACCTTTATTAGAAAGAGCAGTTAAAAGAAATGTCTTCGGAACGAAAATGCGCTCCGTTATCAAAGAACTGAACGAAGCTGGTATTGAAGAAATTGTAAAACAACAATTTGAAATTGGTAATGAAGTTATTAAAGCTGGATTAGTACCGATACTAGAACCTGAAGTCGATATTAATAGTGCTAATAAAGCAGAAATTGAAGCAGTATTGCTTAAATATCTTCTTAAGTATTTAAACTTACAACCAAGCGACTCCAGATTAATGTTTAAACTAACAATTCCTTCTAAAGCAAATCTTTATTTGCCACTTATCGAGGATGAAAGAGTAGTTAGAGTAGTTGCTTTATCAGGTGGATACTCAAGAGAAAAAGCGAATCAATTACTCGCTTTAAATAAAGGACTAATTGCGAGCTTCTCCCGTGCCTTTACAGAAGGATTAAATGCTAACCAAACCGAAAAAGAATTTGATCAGCTAATGTTAGCGTCAATTAAAACAATTTACGAAGCATCTATAAAATAATTGACATTTGATTATTAAAAGACTAGCCCTCAAGGTTTAGTCTTTTTTTAACCTTAAATCTCAAAACATGTTAAAATAATAAAAGGTGGTAGAGTGAAAAATTTAGCGAAAAAAATTAAAACTATTCGCCAAGAAAGAAATATCTCTCCTCTTGATGTGGCGAGAAAATTGGCAGTCGATTTAGAAGAGGTTTTAAGCTGGGAAGAAGGAACTAAAGAACCTAGTGTCGAAATGTTAAAAAAGTTATCTTTAGTTTATAATATTTCTTTAGAGGCTTTTTTTAAAGAAGAAGAGATAGAAAGGGAAGAGATTACTAACAAGGAAGAATATCTTTGTCTTTGGTGTGAGCGGCGATTCTCATCTTCAAACTTAGCCCAAAAAGATCCTTACCCCCTCTGTTTTGATTGTCAAAGGATTAAAGAAAATAATTATCACCAATTTAAGAAAGGACTTAAAAAGTCCCAAGAGAAAATTAAAAAAAGAGCGAAAAGTAATATCAATAATACCCTTTGGCTCAATTATATAATGATTATTAGCTTCTTTTTATTAGTACTACCTTTTACTAATAGTTTTAATAATTACCGCGGATATTTGTTTATTTTACAATTGTATTTAGTAATTAGCAGTGTTAACTATCTAACTCTTTTGCATTTCAAAGGTTTCATTTATAAAAGTGCTAGAGCAGTCTTAAAAATTAGCTTTTTCCCACTTATAAAACTTTTAAAACATCACATAAAAGGGCTTATAGTTGCGATTATCCTCAAAGCTTTTTTAGGAATAATTTTCTTTTTGTTAGCTCTTTTGGGAACGGTGTTAGGAAATCTTTTTCTGCTTTTAATGAGTCCTTTAGCTTTTCCTTTTACAGTATTTAAATATCGGAGGAGTGTTAGTTATGAAAGTTTATGAAATAAAAGAATATCTTCTTAAAGAGGAGGAAACGTTAGCTTTAAAAAGTGAAGAGTTTAATAAACTTGGTTTTGAATTGTTAACGACGGAAAAAGTTGACGAGAGTCAAAAACTGATTTTAAGAAGAGATAAAAATTTAACTAATTTTACTGCTTTAAAAGCTTTGGAGAAAGAAATTGATCAGTTAGAAAATCTTATTAATGAATATCAAATTCTTACTAACAAGATTAATGGTTTAAATGCCGTCCCTAATGTTTTTTTAAAAATGATGAAAAGCTTTGCTTTTTTAGGTTTTTTAACGATGGTGGGGTTAATGATTTTTAATTATTTTATAAATAATAAATTACTAGTAATTGTCTTTTTAATAAGTAGTGTTTTAATGTTGTTGTTTTTCTTGATTTTGTTTTTTAAAAAGCGAAAAAGCTTTCTTTTTAAAACTGAAATTAAAGAGATAAAAGCTGAGATTGAGAGCTATTTTACTGTTGCTGGTAGGCTTGAGAAGGTTGTTAAATAGTCAAAGAGGCGTTGTTGGGGGAGATTTTAAATATAATAACTTAGATAAAAACACATTTAACTATACAAATAGTAAAAGTTTAGATAGAATACTTTGTAGGAGGATTTGAAAGTGATGAAAAAAATATTAATGTTTATAATACCACTCTTATTGGTTTTAGTTTTAGTAGGGTGTGGTAAAAATAAAATTAAACCACCAAAAGAGTTAGCTTTAAATGAAGATGTTTTAGTGTGGGGTGAAGTTAAAGGTAGTGACGGTTATATTGTTGTTGTCGATAAGAAGGAGTATCCTATTACCGCTGAAAACTTTGATTTATCGGAGTTAGTATTAGAAAATGGCGATTATAAAATAGTTGTATATGCTGTCAAAGGTGATAAGCGCTCAAAAGCTTCAAAGAGCGTTACTTATAGTTTCTTTTATGACGTTGATAGAAATGAAATGTTGGCGAGATTATTGGAAATTATTGATGAGGATTACCGATTAAATATGAA
>DUQU01000048.1 GCA_012837645.1 Acholeplasmataceae bacterium
ATTATAAATATTTAAACTTAATAATTAATAAAAATAAACCTCCCCAATATCTTTTCAAGAAAGCTTATTTTTATGGAGCCTCTTTTAAAGTGAATAAAAATGTTTTAATTCCTCGTCCAGAAAGCGAAGGATTAATAGAAATAGTGAATAAAGAAGTGGCTAAAAATACTGAAAATCTCAAAGTTATTGATGTTGGTACAGGTTCCGGTTGCCTTGCAATTACTATTAATAAACAACATCCGGAACTTGATGTTTATGCTCTTGACATTAGTAGAAAAGCGCTTAAGGTTGCTAAATACAACAACAAGCTTCATAAGACGAATGTTAAGTTTATTAAAAGCGATTTGTTTAAAAACATAAAAAACATCAAGTTTGATATTATTGTTGCGAACTTACCTTATATAGCTAACGATGAAAAACTTATGGAGATGGTAAAACAAGAACCTAAGAGAGCTTTAATGGCTGGTGATTTAGGGCTTACTACTTATCAAAACTTCTTTCAAGAAGTCTTTAATTATTTAAAGGATGATGGTGTAATCGCTATCGAACACGGCTATCTCCAAAAGGAATTTTTAGAAGAAATAATATTGAGTTATCGAAAGAATGCAGAAATTACTGCTTTAAAAGATTTAGCGAAAAAAGATCGCTATTTAATAATTAGGTGATTTAATGATGAAAATCAAAACAATTGAAAAAGGTTACTTAAAACCGGGAAATGTTGTTATATTTCCTACTGATACAGTTTATGGGCTTGGTTGTTTAATAAACGATCAAGAAGCGATCGATAAAATTTATCAAATTAAAGCGAGAACCAATAGAAAAGAATTGGCTATTTTATGTGGTAATTTAGAAGCGGTAAAAGAAATTGCTGTTTTGAATGAAAAAGCTTTAAAATTGGCGAATGCTTTTTGGCCTGGTGCTTTGACGATGATTCTTCCTTCTAGTTTAAATTATTTTAAGCAAAGTAATAAAAAAACAGTTGGCGTTAGAATTCCGAATCATCAATTTGCGCTTTCACTAATTGAAAAAAATGGTCCTCTGAAAACTACCTCTGTAAATAAATCAGGTGAAGCTCCTCTTGCTAATTTGAAAACGATAAAAAAGGAATTTAAAGAAGTTGTTGATTTTATTTATCAAACAAATGAGAAAGAAATTTTAAATCGCGCTTCAACTACGATAGATTTGACGAGAGATGAAATTGTTTTTTTAAGAGAAGGAACTCTCAGTAAACAAGTAATTATGGCGACTTTAGAAGGTGAAAAATAAGATGGAATTAAGAAATGTGGCTATTGTCGCTCACGTCGACCATGGGAAAACAACTTTGGTTGATGCTCTTTTAAAAGAAACAACAAAAAGCAGCAAACAACTTGCTAGCAGAGCGATGGATCAATTAGAGTTAGAAAAAGAGCGAGGCATTACTATTTTAGCTAAAAACACAGCTATTTTTTATGAAGGAGTTAAAATCAATATTTTAGATACACCAGGGCATCATGATTTTGGTGGCGAGGTGGAAAGAATTATTAGTATGGTTGATGCTGTTTGCTTGGTTGTTGATGCTTTTGAAGGAGTTATGCCTCAAACAAAGTTTGTTTTAGAAAAGGCTCTTTTGGAAAACTTACAAATTATCGTTGTAATTAACAAAATGGATCGACCTATAATCAGGCCAAAAGAAGTTTTGGATGAGATATATCAACTATTTATTGATTTAAAGGCTAGCGCTAAACAATTGGATTTTCCAATTGTTTATACTTCTGCAAGTGAACAGGTTGCTTCCTTGAATAGTGATTTAAAAAACGCTGATAATATGGTGCCTTTATTAAAGGTGATTGTTGATTATGTGGAACCTCCTAAAACAGTGCTTGGTTCCTTGCAATTTCAGCCAACTATTTTAGATTACAATGATTATGTTGGAAGAATAGGGATTGGTAAAGTGATGCGAGGAAAACTCGAGTTAAATCAATTAGTGTCGGTACAAAGAAAATCTGAAATTATTGATTTTAGAATTCTTAAAATTTTTTCTTTTGATGGTTTAAAACGAATTGAATTAAAAGAGGCTAATCAAGGTGATATCGTAGCGATTGCCGGACTTGCTGATTTAACAGTAGGAGAAACAGTCAATGATTATCACTTAATCGACAAACTACCAGAAATAACGATTGAAAAACCACGAGTAGAAATGACTTTTAGTGTTAATACTTCTTTTTTAGCGGGTTTAGAAGGGAAGTACGTTACTAGTAAAAATATTAGCGAGAGATTGTTTAAAGAAAGTCAAAAAGATGTTAGTTTATTAGTAGAGAAACTCAGCAATGATAGTTGGTTAGTAAAAGGAAGAGGAGAACTGCATTTAAGTATTTTAATAGAGACTATGAAAAGAGAAGGTTATGAATTTATTGTCTCAAAACCTCAAGTTATTTTAAAGGAAGAAGAAGGAGTAATTAAAGAACCATATGAGCTTTTAGTTGTTCATATTCCAACGTTCTCTTTAGGTAATGTGATGGAATTGTTTTTAAATAGAAATGGAATTTTAATGGTGACGGAAAATATTAATAATAATTTAAAACTTAATTTTGAAATTCCTGCGAAAAGTTTAATTGGGCTCAAAAGTACTTTCCTTTCCATTACTAATGGCGAAGGATTAATGAATCATGCTTTTTTAGAATACCGTCCCCAAACCAAAACTGCTATTAATAGAAATAGTGGCTCTCTAATTGCTAATAATAGTGGTTATGCAACAAGTTATGCTTTAAGTCGTTTAGAAGAACGTGGCGTTATCTTTATTAGTCCTAAAACAAAAGTATATCCAGAAATGATTATTGGCGAAAGAAATAAAAGTGGCGATCTTTATGTTAACGTTACTCAAGAAAAACAATTGACTAATGTTAGAAGTGCTACAAAAGAAAAAACAATTGTCTTAAAAAAACAACGTCAAATGAGCTTAGAGATGTGTTTAAGTTTTATTAAAGATGATGAGGTTGTCGAAGTTACACCTCAAAATGTTAGGATGTATAAAAAGAGTTAAATAAAAGTCTTTAAAATATGATATAATCGTAAAAAGGAGATGATGTTCAATGATAGTTATCGCGTCCGATCACGCTGCTTATCCCTTAAAAGTGAGTTTGTTAAAATACTTTGATAAAAATAAAATTAATTATCTTGATTTGGGTACAAATTCATTAGAGTCAGTCGATTATCCAGACTATGGTATTAAGCTGGGAAAAGCTGTTATGAGCGGAAAATATGAATATGGTATTGCGATGTGTGGTACTGGTATAGGTATCTCAATCGCTGCTAATAAAGTTAAAGGAGTTAGAGCTGCTTTAGTAACTAATGAAAAAACTGCTGCGCTCGCAAAAGAACATAATAATGCTAATGTAATTGCTTTTGGCGGAAGAACGACAACTTTAAAAGAAGCAATTAAAATCATTAAGGCTTTTAATAAAGCAAAATACGATCCAAGGCATCAAAAAAGAATTGATAAAATTACAAACTACGAGGCTGAAAAATGAGTAAATTAACAGTTGTAAGACATCCTTTAATTGATCATAAAATGGCGATTATAAGAGATAAAAAAACTAATACTAAAGATTTTAGAGAAGCAATTAGTGAGATTGGGATGCTCATTACTTATGAAATTTCTCGAGATTTTAAAACAAAAGAAAAGACGATTGAAACACCCCTTATTAAAACAACTGTAAATGTTCTTAAAAACAACATTGTCATCGTCCCTATTTTAAGAGCAGGGATGGGGATGGTTGATGGAATTCATCGGATTATCCCTCAAGCAAAGATTGGACATTTAGGTTTATATCGCGATCAGAAAACTTTAGAACCGCATGTTTATTTTAATAAATTGCCTTTAAATATTAGTTCCGCAACCGTGCTTCTGGTCGATCCAATGTTAGCTACTGGTGGTACTGTTAGTGCTGCGATTACAATTTTAAAAGAAGCAGGTGTGAGAGATATTCGCTATGTTGGCGTTGTTGGTTGTCCAGAAGGTGTTAAAAAACTTAAAACAACTCATCCCGACGTTGATATTTATTTAGCAGCGTTAGATGAAAAATTAGATGAAAATAGTTATATTGTTCCTGGCTTAGGTGATTGCGGGGACCGCATGTTTGGAACGAAATAATGAATCATTATTTGTATTTTGGTGGTTTTTTAATTGGTTTCATTTGGACTTTTAGAAGTCTGCTTGGTAGTGATCTAGAAAAAGCCTTTAAACAAAACAAAGTTTGGGAAATAAGAAGTATTTACACTTTGATTTCGTTATTATTAGGCCACGTAATTGGTTCTTTAATTGAAAGGATCTACTTAATGTTTAGTGGTCTATTTTAACAATCGCGGTTTTAATTTTTTCAATAGTAATGTCGTTTGGAAAAGTAGTTAATAAATCTTCGCTAGAACCTGAGGTAAAATAAAGTTCTAGAGTAATATCCTCTAAAAAAGTTTCTTTAATAATAATAGCTTGTTCGCCCAAATAATATTTTAAAGAATCATATAAAGGGTATGGCAGTGTTATTTTAAAAATATCTTTAAAAGCTTCCTTGTAAAAAGAAGCTTTTTTTAAAGCACTTAGACAAGCACTTTGATATGCTCTTATTAAACCACCTTTTCCTAATAAAATTCCTCCAAAAAACCTCGTTACTACACATAATACATCTGTCATATTGTATTGCTTTAAGGCTTCAAGAATGGGTATTCCAGCTGTTCCTTTGGGTTCGCCATCATCGTTAGATCTTTGGATAAGTTGATCATCTAGCAAATAGGCATAACAATGATGGGCAGCGTGAAAATGATTCTTTTTAATCTCTCTTAAATGGTTGTTGATTTCTTCAATTGTCTGTACCGGAATTAAAAAGGTGAGAAACCTCGACTTTTTAATTATTAATTCGGTTGTAATCGTTTCTTTTAAGTGATTCATCTTAACCTCTAAAGTTATTATATCATGTCTTTTTACTTAGCAGTGAACACTTTCTTGCTCATAAGATATTTATCTTATGATATAATTAATAAGGTGGTTAATTTGAATTCAGTGAAAAATGCATTATATGTAGTAAATAAATTAATAAGAAATGGTTATCAAGCCTACTTTGTTGGTGGTTGTGTGAGAGATTATCTTTTAAAACTTCCTAGCAATGATATTGATATTACCACCTCGGCAACTCCATATGAAGTTATGAGGCTCTTTAAAGCAAAATTAACTGGTGAAAAATATGGAACTGTTACAATCTTAGATGAAAGAGTTAATATTGAAGTTACTACTTTTAGAACTGAAGAAGGTTATCATGATTTTCGTCGTCCAGATAAAGTTGTTTTTACTACTGATGTTAAAGAGGATGTTACGAGAAGAGATTTTACGATCAATGCTTTATTAATGGATGAGAAAATGACCGTTTATGATTATGTTGGTGGTCGTGATGACTTAAACAAGGGCTTAATTAATGCTGTTGGTGATCCAAAAGAAAGATTTAAAGAGGATAGTTTACGGTTATTAAGAGCGGTCTATTTTCAAGCAAAGCTAGGATTTAAAATTGGCGAAGAAACGTTTATTAATATGAAAGAGAATGCCTCTTTAATTACTCATCTTCCTAATGAAAGAGTCTTAGACGAACTATTTAAAATTTTATCTCATGAACATCAATTAATGGCTTTAAAAACTTTAAAAGAAACAAATTTAAATAATTATTTGCCGGGCTTAAAAAAGGGAATAGATTATATTGTATCAAATATTACTTTTCCACTTTTTATTGATGCCTTTTTCGCTCTTTCATTCACGCTAAATAAAACAGTTCCGAGGGCGTGGAAGTTTAGTAATTTCCACTTCAATAAATATCAAAAAACAGTTGAGTTAGCTCTTAAAAATACAATTATTGATGAACTAGTTATTTATCAATATGGATTAGAAATATCATTATTAGCTAATAAAGTTTTGTTTATTCTTAAAAAACAAGATAATGAAAAAAGAAAGATTGAAGCACTCTTTCACAACTTAAAAATAAAGAGTGTTACCGATTTGGAAATTAAAGGAAGTGACATTTTAGCACTGACTTCTAAAAAGCAAGGTGCTTGGCTAAAAAAATTATTAGCTGAATTGGTTGAGTTAGTTATTTTAAATAAAATCGCCAATAATAAAGATGATTTACTTAACTATGCGAGGGAGAAATTAAATGAAGAATGATTTTTACTCTTACTTGGATGGTTTTAATTTAATTACTATTATTTTACCTAACAAGCTTGTTAGCAACAACAAAAGTTTTAACTTAAAAGCTCTAGATTATAGTATTCCTTTAACGATTATTAAAATTGAAGCACTTTTTAAAGAAACTAAGTACAGTTGTGAAATTAATGAAACTATTAGTTTAAATGAATTGTATAATATTGTTGATGAAAGCAACAATATTTCTCATTTAAGAGTTGGTAAAATAGTAAGAACTGAGATGTTTGATTTGATGTTTGCTTATGATGAACTCGACTTGGGCTGTAATTATAAGTCGGAAAAGACGGTTTTTAAGTTGTGGAGTCCGGTTGCCAAAGAAATTGAACTAGAGTTAATTTCAAAGGATGGGAAAAAAGAATTTATCGACTTAAAATATAACGGTAGTGGGCTTTGGGAGTTAAAAGTTAATGCCGATTTAGAAGGCTATCGCTATCGTTATCGGGTGAGAATTAATGAGCACTTTAAAACTATTACTGATCCTTATGGAATTAGTAGTAACGCTAATGGTGAATATAATTATATTATCGATAAAAATAAATTGAAAGCTTTTAAAAATCCCAAACCACATTTTAGTGGACGCGCTGTCGATGCAGTAATTTATGAAGCCTCAATTAGAGATTTAACAACCTCAACTTCATCGCGCGCAATCAAGAAGGGGAAGTTTAGTGGGTTGCTAGAAAACAATCCTGGAGAAGGTTTAGATTATATTGAAGATTTAGGAATTACTCATTTACAATTGATGCCAATTTTTGATTTTGAAGGGGTCGATGAATTAAATCCGTTAAAGAAATATAATTGGGGATATAACCCCAGTCAATACAATGTCGTTGAAGGCTCATATAGCGATAATCCTGATGACCCTTATTTAAGAATTAATGAGTTGAGGGAGTTGGTTGACGTCTTGCATGGCAAAAATATTAGAGTCGCGATGGATGTGGTTTATAATCATGTTTATAAGATGGAAACATTTCCATTTGATAGTTTAGTGCCAGGTTATTTTTATCGTTATGATGAAGAAGGAATTAAAACTGCTGCGTCCGGATGTGGCAATGATTTAGCAACCGAAAGAAAAATGGTTCATAATTTTATTATTCAATCACTAACTTATTGGTTAGAAACCTTTCAAATATCAGCGTTGCGGTTTGATTTGATGGGTCTTCACGATTTAGAGTTGATGAATAAAGTGGAAATTATTACTAAAAGAATTGATGAAAAAGCTTTTATTTATGGTGAAGGTTGGAATATAGGAACAATTTTACCAACTAAATTAAGAGCTAATATGGAGAATGCTGCCTTGTTGCCGAACATTGCTTTTTTCAATGATGTCTTTCGTGATAAAATTAAGGGAGGAACTTTTTCCTTGGAGAAGGGCTATAGTTTAGGGGGTAAAATAGCCAAAAGTGAACTTTACTATCTGTTTACTGGTAGTTCCTTAGACAATTATAAGTTTTTTAGTCCTAGTCAATCGATAAATTATCTGGAATGTCATGACAATCACACTTTTTATGATCGCGCAAAAATATTAACAAAAAATCTCAGCGAAAAAGAAATTAAAGATTATGCTCGTCTAGGACTTAGTTTTACTATTTTAAGTCAAGGTATCCCCTTTATTCATAGCGGTCAAGAGTTTTTAAGAACTAAAAAAGGAGTAGGAAATTCTTATCGTGATAGTGATGAAATAAATGCACTTAATTGGGATTTAAAAAATGAACATTTAGATTTAGTGGAAACAGTAAAAACATTAATTACAATTAGAAAAGACTATCGTGTTTTCAGGCTTTCCAGTAATGCACAAATTAAGACACAAATAAAAATTAACCATCAAAATAAAGCAAAAGAGTCAATAAATTTTATTTTAACGGACTTAACGAAAGTTTTTTCACTTTATTTTAAAAATGATTATCAAGAAGAATTGTTGGCTCCAGAAGGTAATTTTAAGTTATATTTTGATGGTGAGAAAAAAGTAAAAACAAACAGCAAAAACCTCGTTGTAAAAACACCAGGTTGTTATTTATTTATTAAGGAGAGATGAAAATGACGATTGTTGGCAAAGTAGAAAATATGAATGTTGGTAGTGATTATTTTAATTGTAACGTAGTATCAAACAAAGGAGAACGGCTTAATTTAAAATTGACTAAGGAACAAGCCAGCCTCATTAAGGTGGAGCAAGTCTATCATTTTAAGTATCAAACGATTACGATAAATGAGAAAGTTAATTATCAAGTCACAGAGTTTACCGATGTTTTAAATACTATTGATAATTTAGCTGAAGCGCAAGAAAGATTAGCCCCTTTTTATCAGTTTGCCCCGCTTGAAATGTCAAAGGTGGAGGCTGAAGTAGAAGGGTATTTAAATAAAATAACAAACCCAATTTTAATTAAGATTACCAAAAACCTCTATCAAAAATATAAAAAAGAATTTTATCTTTACCCAGCTGCAGTAAAATTTCACCACGCATATGTAGGTGGACTTGCTTATCATACTAAAACGATGTTAAAAATAGCAGAAAAACTATTAGAAGTGTATGATTTTA
The DNA here is from genome assembly GCA_012837645.1 of Acholeplasmataceae bacterium. Taxonomy (GTDB): domain Bacteria; phylum Bacillota_I; class Bacilli_A; order Acholeplasmatales; family UBA5453; genus DUQU01. The sequence continues at coordinate 8,751 of DUQU01000048.1, forward strand.
TCAATCAAGATTTAGTTTATAGTGCGATTATTTTACATGATCTTTGTAAGACGAAGGAATTAACGAGTCTTGCTGGAGGCGAATATACTAAAGAAGGTCAATTGATTGGTCATTTAGTATTAATAAGTGGTGAAGTAATGATAGAAGCGAGCAAACATAATTTAGAAAAGAGCGAAGAGGTTTTACAACTTAACCACATTTTGCTTGCCCATCATGGTCTTCCTCATTTTGGAGCTGCTAAACGCCCGCAGACTGCTGAAGCTTTATTAGTATGGTATATTGATACTATAGATTCTAAATTTAGGGTGATTGAAGAATCGTTAAAAGAAGTAGCGGAAGGTGAGTTTACAAGTATCATTAACGTTGCTGATAAAATGAGATACTATAAACATAAAGTGAAGTAAAATAAGCAATAAAAAAGAGCGAATTCATTTGAACCGCTCTTTTTTTAAACATTTTTATTTAATTAAACTTTGTAAACCAATCTCCAAAGATTCTATAATAGTCAGGATAATTATCTTCATCGGCATAACTTAAGAATTGATCTTGGTTAATTTTTAAGATTTTTGCTAGTTTTTCTGTGTTTGTGGAACTACTATATTTAAAGTTTTCTTCCTTAATTAAATTATATAATAAGTGAAGTCGCATTTCTTTACTTTCATATTTAGTCATAACGGGGTCAACATAACTTGTTAAAGCCTTTTTAACACTGCTAGGAAGATCTTGTACACCATAATCGGTATCTTTTTGATGGAGATATATTTTTAATTGATTTAAAGAGATTGTTTCGTCTTCGCTATAAGCGTCATCGATAGTTTCAATTACTTTGTCATCTTCATCTTTAAGTTCGATATTTAAGTAATCGCCATCTTTATCATTTTCGCTTGTATATTTCGCGCTTTCTCCGACTTTTCCACCTAAAGCAACAATTAAGTGCCAACCAAAGCTTGTTTCTAAGACTGGTTTTTCAACTCCGTCATATTTAGTAGGACTATAATCAAGAAGTTGTTTTGGGAAAGCCTTATCGACATCATAATACTCTTCTTTTACTTCTTGATAGAAATCTACGATGCGGTTGTAAAAGAGTTCATCAAAGTTTTGTTCTCCAGGCCAATTAGTTTTATTGGTTTGTTCTCCTAAAGATTGATATTCGATTTGTAAACCTAAGTTTTTAAACTTTGCCCAATCTTTTTCAGGACCGCAAAGTTTGTTTTTAGCATCTTCATCATCGGGATCAACATAAACATCTTCACATTCAAAACGGGCACTATCATTATATAATTTAACAATATCTTTTAAGCCTTCTTCAAAGTTTTGATATTTAGAAGCCTTTTTGTGAATTAATTGCAGCAACTCGGTAATAGCTTCTTGATATTTTTCTTCAGTGTATTTAGTAGATTCGCTATCAGCTAAAGTAGCGAAGAAATCTTTTGGATCATCAGGATTTTCATCTTCATCCATATCGACTTTAATAATTAGATGACCAGTAGTTAATGAGAAGAAGTCTTCTAATAATTCATTAGAATAGAATAAAATATTTTCATAAAAATCTTCATAGTGAGCAAGATAATCCTCTAAATATAATTTTTCAATTTCAGAAGCGATATAAACCTTTTCCACGGCATCTTCAATACTATCAGCTTTAAAAGCTAATTTTAAGAATTTCTTTCTACCAATAGAAGCAGGGAAGCCACTTTGTGCGAGAGCATTATTGCTAAATTGAGTAATCATATTTTCGATGTTTTCTTTAAATTCTTTTCTTTGTTCAGCAGTTATCTCATCAATGTACTTACTAGATAGTAAAGCTTTTTTAACGGCTAAATCCATACTAATAGAAGGACCAAATTGATTTTCTAACAAGATGTAAAAATCATCAACTGTAATTTCGGTATCATCAACTTTAGCGATTAAATTATTATTGAACTTTTTCGCTAATTTATAGTTATCGTTACCTAAAAACAAATGAACATCACCATCATAAATAGTTACTTTAGCATCTTTTATTTTTTCACTAGCTTTACTGCTAATATAAGAAGAAGTTAATTTGTCATCAACTATTTTTTGATAATATTCTTCAGCATGAGCAGTTAAAATAGTTTCATCTTCATCTTCCCAAACTTGATATTTATCATCCTTAACTTGTTCTAGTAAATCGTCATTGTGGTCTTTTAATTTATATAAAAGATAGTAATATTTACCAAAACTACGAGCAGCAGTAGTAAAGCTGGTTTCCTCTTTTTTAGTTGATAAAGTGTTATATAAATAATTTCTCATCGCTGTTAGAGTGCTTTCGCTTTGACTATTGATAGGGAAATCATCATATCTCATTGTAAATAAGCCGTTTTCTTCATCTTCATCAGGATTTAAATAAACATATTCTTCGTTTTCTACAAAGTCTTCTAAGTCAACGTTTTCTAAATCTTCTAAGTTGATTTCGCGATAAGGATAAATATAATTATAGATTTCTAAAAAGAGATATAAAGCTTCACTTTTATCCAAACGTTTATCGATGTTTTCATCAATTGAATATTCATTAAAGTATTTTTGATGATCTAATTCAGAAAGATTACCATTATCATCTAATAAGTTTAATTTGTCTAAAACGCGATAAGCTTCTGCGTGTTTTTCTTCTTCTTCAATAACTTCCACGCGTGGGTTAGGAATAATAAACCATCCGGTCCGATAAGTCTTAATATTAAAGTGTCTTAAAGTTTGATCAGCTTCATATTTGTTTTGAAAACGAATAGAGACAAAACTTAAAGGATATCTTTTTTGAACATTATTTTTAAAGTAATTGCTAATATCTTCATCCTTATCGATATAAGCAGAACTATCTTCATCGTCTACCTCTTCTAAAAGTTTTTCTTCAGCATAATGTTTTTTAGCTAAGGAAACAACAAACTGTTCGAGGATGATTTCATCATGTTCTTTAAAATTAACAATATCAAAGTTTGCTTCATAAACGTCAACCCCTTTTAAGAAGGTAGCGTCACGATAGGTTTTTAGAATTTGCTTTAAGTCTTTTTCTTTAAGTTCTTTTAAGTCCTCAAGATCATCAGTACCAAAAACACCTTTATTAGCAAGTTTGACTAATTCATCATGGTAACTTTCTTTTTCTTGACCTGTGGCATTTTTAATATTATCTATTTCGGTTTTGAAAACAATTTTTTCAATTTCTTTATTTAAGATGTCTAAGCCACTAATACGCATTTCTTCGTATAATTCTTTTTCTGTGATTTTAAAATTATTACCTTCGGCATAAACTTGATCGGAAAGATTGCCAAAAGGTATTTTATCACTTTCTTTTTTACAAGAAGCCAGCCCAATAGTTACAACAACAATCAAAACTAATGCTAAACTCCTTTTTAATATCTTTATTTTACTCACTTTTTCACTCCTTAATATAAAATTACAGCATAAATAATATAACACAGATAGATATTCAATGCAATCATTATCGCACTATCTATCGGCTCTTTTAACTAACTATTCTTATCCTATTTATTATCTATTATCATAAACTTAGTAAAAGCGATAAAAAGTTAATGAGAAAAACAAGCCTCATTCTCTTTAAATCTTTTATTTCTTTTGATAATTTAAAAGTTGAAGGACGAGATTAAAAATTAAAATGAAAGGTAGAACCTTTCCGATAGTAGTCAATTGGTAGTCTTTAAGAGGAAAGTTTTTACTGACAATAAAGCTTTTATTTAAAAAAAGTAAAACAGCACCAGCAAGCATTAATATAACACTTAAGCCACTAACAGTGTTTTGAGCTAATAGTTTCGGTTTTAAATATTTTAAAAGTAAAATCAACAAATTTAAAACGATTAATAATAAAGGTAGAAAGTTCAAAAAACTAAAACCAATTATAGTCACTGTGATAGGACCGATAGCCTCGCTATAACCAAAAGCACTCTTTAAATAACTTATTGTAGATGAACTATAAACTAAAACATCCCCAACAAACCATAAAATAAGAATAGCAATTAATAATAAAATTGATAATAAATTTAAAAGTTGATTTTTTTTCATCACCACTTTTAGCTTAATATGATAATTAAGCTTCCTCCTTTAAGCATTATACCACGAATACGGATACTAAAAATGATGTTTTTTAAATCTAACTATGCTATCATAATTTAGGTGGTTAAATGTTATTTTTAAATATCGGTTCTGGATCAAAAGGTAATGCAAGTTTTATTAATACTGGAGAAACTAATTTACTTATAGATGCTGGATTGAGTGTGAAAAGAATTAATAAAGCTTTAAAAAAAGTAAAAAAAGAAGTTGGAAATATTACAGATCTTATCATTACCCATGAGCATAGCGATCATGTTAATGGTTTTTTAACTCTTTTTAAAAATAATAACTTTAATCTTTATATGACTAAAGGGACAGCGGAAGCATTAAAGATAGTTGATTATCATGAAATAGTGGCCTTAAAAGATTTTCAAATTGGCAATTTAACTATTACACCATTACCTCTCTCTCACGATGCTAATGAGCCCATTGGTTTAGTAATTAAAGATTTTAAAGCAAGTATTTGTTATATTACCGATACTGGATATATTCCTTATCAAATTTTACCTTTACTGGAAAATCACCACTTATACTTTTTAGAAGCTAATCATGATCCCTTTACATTAACGACTTCTTCAAGGCCGTTATTTTTAAAAAACAGAATTGCTGGGGAAAAAGGTCATCTCTCTAACTATGACTCGGCGTATCAGTTTTCATTAATGGCAGGAACGAACACAAAACATCTTATCCACGCTCACATTAGTGAGGATTGCAACAATAATGATTTAATTAAAAAAGCTTTTCAAGAAGTACTAGATTCTAAAGCTGTAAACTATCAAGAAATAACTTTTTATTATGCTAAGCAAAATGAAAGTTTGGATGTGATTTACTTATGATTAAAATTATTGCCGTGGGGAAAATGAAAAAATACCACCAAGAATTAAAAAATTATTTAAAGCAAATTCCTCATAAAGTGGAATTAATAGAAGTTAAAGATGAACCAAAACAAGCATTAATAGTGAAAGAAGAAGAAAGAATTTTAAAACATCTTGGTAATTGTTATTTCATTTTACTTGATCAAAGCGGTATGGAGTTAACCAGTGAAGAATTTTCTTTAAAAATCAACAATTTAATAAACTTTAATAAAACGCTCACCTTCGTAATCGGTGGCTCCTTTGGGGTTACTGAAAAGATAAAAGCAAGAGCGGATGAAATAATTAGTTTTTCGAAATTGACGTTTCCTCACCAATTATTTCGTGTGATTTTTTTAGAGCAACTTTATCGAGCCTTTAAAATAGCAGCTCATCACCCTTACCATAAATGATGATTAAATATCTTATTTGGGATTTTAACGGCACTATTTTAGACGATTTAGATTTATCGATCGAGTTACTTAATAAAATCTTAAAAAAACAAAATAAACCAACAGTTAATAAAAAAAGGTATTTAGATATTTTTGGATTTCCTCTCAAGGAATATTATTTTAAGGCCGGCATTAGTTATGAAAAAGCGACTTTTGAGACAATCGCTCATAATTTTATTGTTGAATACCAACCTCAAAGTTTAAAACTAAGCCTACATAAAGGAGTAAAAACAACTTTAAAAAAGTTAAAAGATAGAGGGATTAAAAATATTTGTCTTTCCGCATCAGAAGAAAACAACCTTTTGGAGCAATTAACTCATTATCAAATTATAGACTATTTTGATGAGGTGATAGGCACTAACAATGTTTATGCTGTTGGAAAAGATCAATTAGGATTAGAGTATTTTAAAGAAAAGAAAATTAATCCTTTAGAAGTTCTTTATTTAGGTGATACTACTTATGATTATGAAGTGGGGTTAAAACTAGGAGTTAAAGTAGTGCTCTTTTCCAAGGGACATCATAGTAAAAAACGATTAATGGCGACTAGAGTACCATTAATTGATAAAATAAGTGATATAATTAAAATAATAGAAGGAGAAAATAAAAATGAAAAAGTTTTTTAAAGATTTTGGCAATTTTATCAAGCGTGGTAATGTTTTAGATTTGGCAGTAGGTATTATTATTGGCGGAGCCTTTAATAAAATCGTTTCAAGTTTAGTTAACGATATTTTAATGCCTATTATTAGTTTACCTTTCAATGGTGATTTAAATACAAAGTTTTTTGTTTTGAGAGGTGGTGCAGAATACATCTCTCATCCTGAAAGTGGCGTTTTAGAATTAGTAAAATCAACAGATGCCGTCTTGATGTTTTATGGAAGATTTATTCAAAGTGTAATTGATTTTTTAATTATTGGTTTTACTTTATTCGTAATTATTAGGACAGTAACTAAATTCAATGAAAAGCGCGAACAATTAGCTCAAGAGATTAAACAGAAAATAGCAAAAGGTGAAGACCTCTCCGAAGAAGAAGAGGAGCACATTGAGGAAGAAGAACCAGAAGTCAAAGAAGAAATATTATTACTAAGAGAAATAAGAGATAGTTTACAAAAGGAATAATAGAAAGAAAGGGGCTAAAAGTCCCTTTGCTTTTATTGTAAAGAGATAGTTAATGTGGTAATATTTAAGGTGATTTAGGGGTAAAATATGATAATTAAATTTGACAATCAAGAAACTCAAATAAAAGAGAAATTATTAAACTACTTAAGAAATGAAAAAGCTTTATTTAAGGAAATCGTTTTTCCTCAATACCAAGTAATTAATTTACTTTCTCGCGATGATAATTTAAAAGAAAATGTTAAAAGAAATTTTTCATCTTTAAAAATATTTAATAAAGATGGTTATCTTTTGGTAAGTAGAAAATTTCAAAATGAAGATACGGTTATTGAATTATCTGAGGGGTTAACTATTGGGGATTCTTTTCAAATTATTGCTGGGCCTTGTTCAGTAGAAGATGAAAAAACAATGGATACAATTGCAAAGGCTCTTAAAAAACTTAATATTAAAGTTTTAAGAGGGGGCACTTATAAGCCTCGTACTTCCCCTTATGATTTCCAAGGCTTAGAGGAAGAAGGTTTAAAAAGATTAAGCGCAGTAAAAGAAAAAGATAATCTTTTAGTTGTTTCAGAAATACTTGATCATAATTTAATTGATCTTTATAATCAGCACGTTGATATTTTCCAAGTAGGTGCTCGCAACATGCAAAACTACGCGCTTTTAAAGGCACTAGCTAAAAAAGTTAGTAAGCCAATTATTTTAAAGAGAGCTGCTAACGCCACTATTTATGAATGGTTAATGAGTGCGGAATATCTGATGCTAGGGGGAAATATTAAAATAATACTTTGTGAAAGAGGGTTAAAAACCATTAGCGAGGAAACTCGAAATACATTAGATTTAAGTGCCGTTTTAGCTTTGAAAAAGTTAACTCATTTACCGGTAATCGTTGATCCTTCGCATGGTAGTGGTAGGAGCGATATGATTGCAGGCTTGAGTTTAGCAAGTTTCGTTGTCGGTGCCAGTGGAGTAATGATTGAAGTTCATCCTAATCCCGCCCAAGCTACTAGTGACGGTTTTCAAGCGATATCTTTATCCGCTCTTGAAGAACTTGTTTTAAAAATTAATAAACTAAAACGATGTTTGTAAATTAAAGGCAAGAAGTAATGATGAAAAAAAATAATATCTATTATAATACTAAAATTGAGTCGCTTTTAAAAGCTTACCCCAATAGTAAGTTTTTTTTGATAACTGATGATAATTTATTTTCTTTATATCAAAACTTTTTAACTACAACTTTCGCCAATGTAGACTTATCAATAACAACAATCCCTGAAGGTGAAAAAGCAAAAACGATTAAGGAATATCAAAGAGTCGTGGAACTATTAATTAAAGCGGAGATAAGAAGAAACGACGTTATCGTCGCTTTTGGCGGTGGTGTTGTTGGTGATTTGGCAGGATTTGTTGCTGCTACAATCTTAAGAGGGGTCACTTTTATTAATATTCCTACTACTTTATTAGCGATGGTAGATAGTGCTCTTGGTGGTAAGGTGGGAATTAATAGTGAAGCTGGTAAAAATTTAATTGGTGCTTTTAAAAATGCTGATAAAATTATCGTTAACGAACAGTTTTTAAAAACTCTTCCCCAACAAGAACTAATTAATGGTTATGGGGAAATAGTAAAAGCCGCTTTTATTAGTGATCGTACTATTTTTTCTTTATTAACAGACGATCAACCTTCTTTAAAATTAATTAAGAAAGTCCAAAAAGTAAAATTAGCACTTGTTAAAAGCGATTACTTTGACAAAAACAAACGCCAATATCTCAATTTTGGTCATAGTTTCGCTCATGCAATTGAAAAAGAATCCAATTATCAAGTACCACATGGATATGCTGTTTTTCAAGGAATGGAGATTGCTTTAAAAATTGGAATGGTATTAAAAATAACCACTCCTAGTGATTTAAGATTATTAGAGAAATACTTTTCTCTCTATCAAATAAAGCCCTATCAAAAGCCTTATTTTAAGCTCTTAAAATATTTAAAAAACGATAAAAAGAATACTCAAGAATTGACTACATTAATTTTAATTAAAGAAAGAGCTCTTATAAAAACAATGAAAGAAGTTGAATTAGATGAGTTATTATCTCTCGCCAGCGAACTTTAAAGGAGCTTATCGGGGAGTTCCTTCTAAAAGCATTACTCAAAGAGTATTATTTTTAAGTACGCTTTTAGATGAATTTGTAGTTTATAATCCGCTTTGGGCTAATGATATTAAAGAGACAATAACAGTTTTAACTAAGCTTGGTTTCGAAGTCACTGGAAAAGAAGATGCTTTCTTCATTAAAAAGCAGAGAAAGATTGAAAGTGCTGAAATTTCTTTGTTAGGATCTGCTACCACACTTCGCTTTGTAATTCCTTTTGCTTTTTTACATCTTCAAAAATTAACGATTAATTTAAGCGAAAACTTACAAACGAGATTCAATGATATTTATGGCGATATTTTCCAAAAAAATGATATTAGCTATCAAAATAAAGGAAATAAAATCATCATTTCCGGTTCTTTAAAAGGCGGAAAATATCAAATTCCTGAAACTGTTTCTAGTCAATTTATTAGCGGACTTTTATTGACCTTGCCCTTTTTAAAAGAAGATTCCGAACTAATTCTTCCTAACAAAACACCTTCTTTTCCTTATGTCAATTTAACAGTTGAACTTTTGGAAGAGTTAGGAGTAATAATCGAAAAGAAAGAAAATGGTTATCTCATTAAAGGCCAACAAAAGCTTCAAAAAAATAGCTTTATCGTAGAAAATGATTATTCTCAAGCCGCTTATTTTTTTGTTTTAAAAGAATTAGGAGAGAATATCATTATTAATAATTTAAAGGAAGACTCTTTTCAAGGCGATAAAGAAGTAGTTAAAATATTAACAGCTATCAGCAGCGCTAAGAAAGGGGATAAACCGCTTCTTGTTGACCTTTACCATTATCCAGATTTAGCTCCTATCTTATTTGTTTATACGGCTTTAAGCAAAAAAGAAATAATTTTTAAAGGGTTAAATAATTTAAAGCATAAAGAATCAAATCGGTTACAATTGATGATTACTAATTTAAGAAAAGTAGGCCAAAGATTAGAATATCAAGAGGAGTCACTTCACTTTTACCCTAGTATTTTAAAAGGGGGAATAAAAGTAGAGACGGCTAATGACCATCGTCTTATTATGAGTTTGGCGGTGTTGGCTAGTTTTTTAAAAGAAGGCCTTTATTTTGATAGTTTAGAAGGTGTCAATAAAAGCTACCCTAATTTTTTTAGTGATTTTACAATTTTAGGAGGGAAAATAAGTGTTACATAAAAAAAGAAATAAGATTGAAAAAATAGATCGAAAACTTGCTTATTATTTTAATAAAAGGTTTCAAGTGATTGCGGATCTTAAAGAACTTAAAAAAATAAATGATTTACCATTAGAGGATTCTAAGCGCGAACAAGATTTAATCAATAAAATGATTCCCTTAATTGATGAAGATAAAAAGGATTATTTTATTGAAGTCTATAAAATGATTTTTAAACTTTCGAAAGCTTATCAAAAATGAAATTAGCACTAATTGGTAAAAACATTTCTCATTCTTATTCCCTCAAACTCCATCGGCTTTTAAAGGAGTTTTATCAGCTTAAATTAAGTTATCAAATTCTCGATTTAAAAGCAGATGAAATTGAGGGCTTTTTAAATGGTGGTAAATATCAAGGTTATAACGTGACTACTCCATACAAAGAAGAAGTTATTCCTTATTTAGATCGTTTAGAAGGCGTTGCTAAAGAATTGAATGTTGTTAATACAATAGTTTATAAGGATGGTAAAAAGCTCGGTTATAATACCGATTATGAAGCCTTAAAGGCTGTCGTTGATAATTTAGAAATTAGCGGTAAAGAAGTTTTTGTTTTAGGAACGGGAGGTAGTGCGAAAATGGTTGCTTATCTTTTTGATTTAAAAGGTTATCAAGTGACGATGGTTTCACGAAATAAAAACAATAAAAAGCATTTTAAAAATGTAATAGATTATCAAGATTTAAGTAAAATTAATTATTTAAATACCGTTGTTAATGCGACTCCGATTGGTAGTGTTTCTTTTTTAAAGAATCCTCTTTTAAAAAGTAA
>DUQU01000049.1 GCA_012837645.1 Acholeplasmataceae bacterium
ATTTTAACTTTTTCGCCTTCTTTAGTGGGAACTGATTTTAATCATACTTTTATTACTTACACTTATAGAACCGATTATACTCAATACTTAAACCAATCTAAGACTAGTAGTATTAAACTCGTTCAAAAGAATAAAAATGAGATTGATATTAAACAATCTTATTACTTTTTAAATGGAGAAGAAGCCAATTATTTAGGGATGGCGAAAAAATATCAAAGTCTTTTGATTGAAGATGGCGTTTTAAAGAGACAAGAAGAAGGTAATATTCCTCTCCATCTAGATGTTTTAATGAGCGAATCTAAAAAAGCTTTTATTGGTAGAAAAGTTTTTCCAATGACCACTTATAATTATTTAAATGAAGTTATTAAAGAACTAGAAAAAGAAATTGATAAATTGATTATTACTTTGTATGGTTGGCAAAATGGTGGTTATTCCTATAGCGCTCCTAATTATCAAAGGTTTACTAAAGTGAGTGGGAGTAAAGAGCAATTAAAGGAACTTTTAAAAACAGAGCACGATATTTATTTAGAGATGGACGTTATTAAAGTTTATCATAATAGTAAAGGCTATAAAAAGTCAGAGATCGCACAATCTATCGGTCAAGAATTAATAAATGAGGATGATTACTTCTATTTAAAACCAGCAAGTGCTTTAAAAAAACTTACTACTTTAGAGAAAAGATTTTCCAACTATGGAGAAGGAATAATGTTGTCGTCGCTTGATACTATTTATAGTGATTTCGCTACTGAAACAACGAGAGAAGAGCAAATAGCTATTATTAAAGAGATGTTAGATGTTAGCGACAAAACGATGATAAGCGAGCCTTTAGGTTACTTATTAAAAGCAGACGTTATTTTAAATACTGAGATGTATTCATCCTTGCAAACTAAATTTGACGATACCGTTCCTTTTCTCCCGCTTGTATTAATGGGTTATAAGGATGCATTTAGTAGAAATGCTAATTTCTTTTCTAATACTGTCAATGAACTACTAAGGATGATTGATTATCATTTATATCCCAGCTTTATTATTACCGAAAAAGCTAGCCATCATCTACTTAATACGGGTAGCGAGAACATTTATACTTCGGAGTATCAAAGTTGGAAAGAAGCGATTATCAGTGAATATCATTTTGTTAATGATGCGCTCCGTTTTGTTAAGGACGCAACATTAAATAAAAGGGAAATACTAGCGCCAGGATTTGTTAAAAACAGTTATGATAACGGTGTTATTATTTATATTAATTATTCTGGGAAAAGCCATTACGATGGCGATATCTTAATAGAACCGACCAGTTATGAGGTGATTTTATGAAGTTGACTAAACAAGGAAGAGAAAACCTCTTTGGTTATTTATTTATAGGGATTTGGATAATTGGCTTTTTATGGTTAACGGCTTATCCATTTTTAATGAGCTTCGTTTACTCTTTAAATAAAGTGACGATTACTGGATCAGAAGGAATTAGATTAGAAGCTGTAGGTTTTAAAAATTATTTAAATATTATTACGACTGATTTTGATTTTATCAATAATTTAAAAGGTTTCTTATTAGATGTAGTTGTTTTTTTGCCGACGATTTTAATTGTTTCAATTATTATCGCTTTAATGTTAAATCAAAAGTTGAAATTAAAAGGTTTCTTTCGTTCTGTTTTCTTTTTCCCAGTTATTATCTCTTCAGGTCCGATTATTAATGAACTTTTAAAGCAGGGAGCTAGCATTACGCCGGAATTTAGTGGAGGTGTTTTTTCTAATGCCTTTTTTGAAGCTTCACCGTTATTAAGTTCCGCTTTTTTCCATTTATTTAGTCAAATGGTTATTGTCTTATGGTTTTCAGGAGTGCAAATAGTACTATTTTTAGCCGCTCTTCAAAAATTGGATAAAGAAATTTATGAGGCTGCGGAAATCGATGGAGCTAATATTTGGGAGTCGTTTTGGAAAATTACCTTGCCGACTTTAAAACCGATGATGTTGGTCGCGAGTGTTTATACAATCGTCTTCCTCGCTACTTTTTCTAATAATAAAATTATCGTTCAAATTCAAAGAGTAATGTTCGATACCCAAAAAGGATATGGTTATTCAAGCGCTCTAGCTTGGCTGTATTTTATCGTCGTTTCTTTAATTCTTTTAATCGCTTTTCTGCTTTTTAAGCCTAAAAGAGAGAGGAGAAAAAGATGAAGAATAAATCAAGTAAAATTAAAAAACAATTATTAGGATTAAGATTTGTCGATGGGTTGATATTTAAAATTATTTTATATGCACTTTTAATTATCGTCTCCTTTGTCTACCTTTTTCCACTTTTACATATGCTTTCTTATTCTTTTAAAAGTTTAGAAGATCTTCTTAATCCAATGATTGGTCAAGTGCCAAGTAAATTATATTTTAAAAACTTTACCGATGCTTATCGAACTTTAGCTTATTTTAAGACGATGGGGAGTAGTTTATCGGTGACTTTATTACCGGCTTTAATTCAAACTTTTATCGCTTCTTTAGTTGGTTATGGCTTTGCAAGGTTTGAATTTAAAGGTAAAAAAATTTGGTTGTTGTTAGTCGTTATGACTTATATTATTCCTCCGCAAGTAGTAATGATTCCTCGTTATGTGCTTTTTCATCAGTTAAGATTATTAAATAGTTGGCTAGCGATTGTTGTTCCGGCAACTTTTGGACAAGGGCTTAATAGTGCCATTTTCATTTTAATATTTTATCAATTTTTTAAGCAAATTCCTAAGGCATTAGATGAAGCAGCGCAAATTGACGGGGCGGGAAGAATTTATATTTATTTTAAAGTGGCGATTCCACTTTCTATTCCGAGTTTTATTACTTCGTTTTTATTTTCTTTTGTTTGGTATTGGAATGAAACATATTTGGCGGGACTCTTTTTAGGTGGTAAGGTTAAAACTTTACAAATGAGACTGCAAAGCTTTGTTTCGGAATACAACGCTATTTTTGGAGGGGCGGCAGCTGATTTCGCCAACGAAGCGATTCGTATGGCGGCGACTCTCTTAATAATTTTACCGATGTTAATTATTTATTTTATTTTACAAAGATGGTTTATTGAAGGAATTGATAAGGCAGGTATAACAGGTGAATAAAAAACTATTTATATTAATAATATTTATTTTATCTTTAGTTCTTTTTGGTTGCGAAAACGGGAAGACAAAAAATGAACGCGGTGAACAAATCTTAACAAACGAAGCGAATGCGGCTTTTAGCTTTTTTTGGGAGACTTCTAATAGTGATGAAAATAGCCCTGGTTATGGTTTTAGTTTAGATCGTTATCCGAATAATCCTTCGCTTTCAAGTATTGCCAGTACAGGATTTATGTTAGCTGCTTTACCCTATGGAGTTGAAAAAGGATTTATTAGTTTCAATGCTGGTTATAAAAGAGCATTAGGAACTTTAAATTCGATGTTAGAAGTTGAAGAAGTGGAAGGCTTTTTACCACATTTCGTTAATATTAAAACAGCGGTGAGATCTCCTGGGTCGGAAATTTCTATTATCGACACGGCACTGTTTTTAGCAGGCGCGATAGTTGCGGGAGAATATTTTCAAGCTGATGTTTTAACCACCGCTGATATATTATATGAGCGTATCAACTGGTCTTTTTATTTAAATGAGACAAGGAACTTATTTTATATGAGCTACCGATTTGAAGAAGGTTTTAGCGGTGCTTGGGATCATATTAGCGAGCAACTACTTTTATATGTTTTAGCTGCTGGTTCAGAAAGTTATCCCATTGATGAAACTGTCTATCAAACCGTTAGAGATATTTCTTTAAGAGATTACAGAGGTAAGTATCGTTCTAGTATTTTAAATAAAGAGACAGAGGAGTTTATTTATACTTATAATGGTTCTTTATTTCAACATCAATTTTCTCACGCCTTTATCGATTTTAGAGATAAAAGTGATGAGAAAGGTATTAATTGGTTTTTAAATGCTAAAGAGGCGACGCTAGCAAACTATTATTATAGTAAAGATTTATCATTGAGATATAAAAGTTTTTTAGATGGTTGGGGTCTTTCGGCTAGCGATGGACCAACCGGTTATTTAGCTTTTGGATCTAAACCTGCTAAAAACTTTACTCAAAATGGAACAATCGCAACCTATGCTAGCTTAGCGAGTATTAATTATTTATATCAAGAAGTAATTGATGCCGCTCTTTATTTAGATACTTTAAAGGACTTAAAAGGGGATTATGGATTTAAAGATGCCTTTAATTTAGGACCTTTTGATAATAGTTATAATAGCGTGATTGCCGAGTTATCACCCTGGTATGCTAGCGATTATGTGGGCATCGATAAAGGAATTACGCTCTTAATGTGGGCTAATTTTGAAAATGAGTTAATTTGGAATTTATTTATGAATAATGAGAAGGTCCAAAAAGGTTTAGAGGTTTTAATGATTTCTTAAGAAAAGTTTTAATGAAAAAGTTTGAAATGTAAAGCGTTTTCAAGTATAATAAAAATATAAAGCTATCGAAACGTTTCGATAAAAGAGGAAAAGGAGGATTTATATGAGAAAATTTGTTTTATTTGTAACAGTATTGTTTGCAGGATTATTGTTATTTGGCTGTGATGAAAGCGGCGATAATATCAGACCTGTAATTACTGTTCCATCCGCTACAAGACAAATCTATGTAGGGGATGAATTTGATCCGTTAGAGGATGTTACCGCTGTTGACAATGTTGATGGCGACATCAAATCTAAACTTGAAATTGTGGGTGAGGTTGATACTACAAAACCGGGAGTTTATGTTTTAACTTATAAGGTTAAAGATAAAGCAGGAAATAGAGCGCTAGAAAAGACAGTAACTGTCACAGTTTTAGGAACGCCAAGTTTAGCTAATTTAGTTAATGGTGATTTTATGGCTGGTATGGAAGGTTGGGAATCGTGGGTTAACGATACTCAAGATGTAACGGCTAATGTTAGTGTTGACAATGGTCAAGCTGTTATCGTTTTAGAAGAACAAAGTATTATTTTGGATAATAATTGGTGGGATGTTCAACTTAAACAAATTGGTCTGACATTTGATCGTTTTGAGTCATTTACTTTAAAGTTTACGGCTTATGCCTTAGAAGAAAGATATATGATGGTAAATCTTCAAGGTGGAGGTTTGATAGAAAAACCTATTAATGATAATTTAATTAAATTATCCATTGAACCAGTAACTTATGAGATTGATTTTTATGGTAAAACAGATGCTAATAATGCGGAATTGCAATTCGCTTTTGGTACTTTCCATAAAGTAGAAGGCGTCGAAGAAGAATTAGCCAACGTTATGACAACTGTTTACATATCCAATGTAGAAGTTATAGAAGGTCCAGAGTTAGAAAATCAAGCACCGATGATAGAAGGTGTTAAACCACTTATTGCTCCTGTTGGAGGAGAGGTTTTAATTAAGCAGGGATTAAGAGTTGTTGATGATTTTGATATTTTAACAATTGAGGATATCGTAGCTACTCCTGTAGGTGAACCAGTAGACTTTGATGTTCCTGGTGTTTACACTTACAAATATACGGTCGAAGACAGCAAAGGTTTAGAAGCGGTAGCTTATCGTGATATTCATGTTGGCTCCTTTAATATTCCTAAATTTGAAAAGTGGGAAGCATGGCATTCAGATGCAGAAGTAGATCATGCAGAACAAACCGTCACTATTGAAGATGGTGTTGCAATAATTGATGTTACTAAAGTTGGAGCTTTAGCATTCCATAACCAATTTAAAGTCGTTAATCTAATGGGCTTAATGGGAATTTATGAAATTAAATTTAAGGCTTCTTCAAGTGAAGCAAGAACTATTGTATTAGCTTTAGAACAAGACTACGGTGTTGGAGTGCCAAGAGTATGGCATAAAGTTGATTTAACTCCTGAGCTAACAGAATACACATTTGAATTAATACTTCCTGGTAATGCAACTTCGGCAGGCGCAATGGCTTTTTATTTTGGTGACGCTTCTGGAGAAGTTGATGAAGAACTACAAGCGGGAACTTATGTGGCTTCTGAAATTACAATTCAAGATTTTGAAGTAAATAATATGGAATCTATTTTTGATACATGGGAAATGTGGCATTCAGATGCAGAAGTAGATCATGCTGATCAAAAAGTTACACTTGGCAGTAACAGTGTTACAATTGACGTTATTAAAGTTGGAGCTTTAGCATTTCACAATCAATTTAAATTAACCGGTTTGATGCCTTTAAAAGGAACTTATGAGATTAAGTTTGAAGCATCTTCAAGTGAACCAAGAACTATTGTATTAGCTTTAGAACAAGACTATGGTGTTGGAGTAGAAAGAATATGGCACAAAATTGATTTAACTCCTGAATTAACAGAATATACATTTGAATTAGTACTTCCTGGTGATGCAACTTCGGCAGGCACAATTGCCTTTTTCTTAGGTAATGCAGCTCATGAACCAGGGTTTGAAGAGGGAACTTATGTCCCTTCAAAGATTGTTATTGAAAACTTTGAATTTAATTTAGAAGAGTCTATTTTTTCCAATTGGACTATCTGGCATTCGGATGCAGAAATTGATCATGCCGATCAAAAAGTTACACTTGGAGAAAATGTTGCGAAAATAGAAATAATTGAAGTTGGAGCTTTAGCGTTTCATAATCAATTTAAGATTGAAGGTTTAAAACCATTAGAAGGTACTTATGAGATTAAGTTTGAAGCTTCTTCAAGTGTTGCTAGAAGCATTGTATTAGCTTTGGAACAAAACTACGGTGTTGGGGTGCCAAGAAAATGGCATAAAATCGATTTAACTCCTGAATTAACAGAATATGCTTTTGAACTGATAATTCCTCACGATGCCACAGAAACTGGCGCAATTGCCTTTTTCTTAGGTGATGCTTCTGGAGAAACTAATCCAGAATTACAAGAAGGAACATATGTAGCTTCAACCATTATAATTAGAGACTATAGCTTTACTAGAATTGGTGACGCTCCTATTGAAGATATTGAGCCATACGAAGTTCCTCCGTTTAGTGAATGGGAATCAAATGCTGACGGTGATGGCCAACAAGAACTCACTGTCGAAGGTGATACAGCTATTATAGAAGTGATAACGGTGGCTGGTTTTTCTTGGGATAATAAATTTTCTGTAGGAAACTTTAAACCTGTAGCTGGTGAATATGTTGTTAGTTTTGAAGCTTCTAGTTCGGAAGATCGTACAATAGCATTTGTTATTGAAGGAAATGGCGGCGCAGTTAAAAAATGGTTCAAGGTTGATTTAGAAGAGGAAATTCAAACATATGAGTTTGAACTTGATTTTGATGTAGACGTTGATGGTTTTATTGGATTTTTCCTTGGTGATGCAAGCGATGAGGGCGTTTTTACTGAGTTTCAAGAAGGAACTTATGTAGCTTCAACTATTACAATTAAAGATTTTAGTTTTACATTAAAAGAGTAAAATAAACGCTATAAGAAGGGCGCATAACTTTAATGCGCCTTTTTTATAGAATATTATTAATTAGGAGAAACACTTAATTGATGAAATTAATTTATGATATTGAAAAAAGAGCGATCGATTTTTTCTTAGATTATACTAACTTAGAAGATGATTCTAAGGGCTTTGGTCTGGTAGTAGATGATACTAGTGATTTAAATGTAGCTTCGATAGCGGCTAGTGGTTTTTTTTTATCAGCATTGATAATTGCTGAAAGAAGAAAAATACTTAAAAAAGAGAAAGCTATTGAATATGCAATAAAGACTTTAAAAACGTTTTGTTATCATGTGGATCATTATCAAGGATTTTTTGCTCATTTTGTTAATATAAAAACCGCTAAAAGACATAACAATAGTGAATATTCAACTATTGATACGGTGTTATTCTTATTAGGAATGATGTCGGTTCAACAATATTTTAAAGAAGAAAAGATAAATTATTATAGTGATTTAATTATTAAAAGAATAAATTTTGAAGAATTTGTTTATTTAAAAGATAATAAGCATACTTTTTACATGTCTTATAACAAAGATGATAAAAGAGTTCCTAACAATAATGGTTTTATTTATCATTGGAGTATGTTCGCCGAACAAATCCCGCTTTATTTAATTTATGCTGGATTAGGTTATGATCATGCTTATGAACTTTATTATAACTTTGAAAGGTTGGTAGGTGAACATCACGGGATTGAATATATTTATTCTCCTGGGAATGCGCTCTTTATTTATCAATATCCGCTTTGTTATTTAGACCTTAAAGGTATTGAAGATGAATTAGGTGTTAATTGGCTTTTAAATGCAGAAAAAGCAATTAAAGCTCACCAAAAATTGGCAGAAGAACTGACCTCAGTTTTCAAAACATTAAATAAGTATGCATTTGGTGGTTTTACAGCCTTAAAAACAAAGCACGGATATCGAGTTTTTGGAGCCTTGCCCAATGTCGATGATAAAATCAATACCGATGGGACGGTAGCTCCGCATGCAGTTGTTGGTTCCTTATCGATTGCTAATAAAATAGCATTAGAAGGAATCGAATATTTATATAACCAGCCCGGATTGTATCAAAAGTATGGTTTTGTTAGTGGTTATAACCTAGATTTAAATTGGGTTAGTAAATATTATTTAGCAATTGACAAAGGGTTAGAACTATTGATGAGTAATGCTTATTTATCTAATGATGTTAGAAAGGCGTTTATGGATCATCCGTTAGTTAAAAAAGGAATGAAAGTGTTAAAATGGCGTTAAAACGCTTAAAGGTGATAATAAAATGGCAACGATTAAAGATGTCGCTAAAAAGGCAAATGTTTCAATATCAACGGCTTCATATGCTTTAAATAATAAACCTAATGTAGCGAAAGAAACTAAAGAGAGAGTTTTAAAAGCAGCGCGAGAATTAGGCTATCGACCTAATATTATTGCGAGGAGACTTAAAACTAATAAAACCGGAAACGTTGGTGTTTTTATTTATGGTTTTGGCGGACCGATATTTTCTGATTTATTAGAAGCAATACACATTGAACTTTTAAAAGAAGATTTAAATTTAATCGTTTCAACAGGAAAAAGCAGCACCAAAATGCTGCAAGAAAAATTAATCGACGCCGCTATTATCTTTGATGCTTTTATGGAAGATGATGATATTATCAGATTTGCAAAAGAAAGGCCGGTTATTACTTTAGACCGAAAGTTAGTGGGAAAAAACAGTTATTCATCGCGAGTAAAAAATGAAGAATTAGTTTATGGGTTTATTAAAGAAATAACTAAAAAAGGCTTTAAAAAATATGCTTATCTTAGCGGGCCAAAAGATAATTTAGATAACATAGATAGATATCGCGGTTATCAAAAAGCACTTTTGGAAGTAGGTATTGAAAATATTAGCAAATTTGAAGGCGACTACACTGTGGAAAAAGGCTATCTTATTGGTGAAGAAATCGCTAAATTAAAGGAAAAGCCAGAATTTATATTTTGCGCAAACGATGAAATGGCTGTTGGTTTAATTAGAGCTTTGAAAAACAATAAAATTTACGTTCCCCATGATATTTCCGTTGCCGGTTTTGACGGTATTGAACTAGGATTATACATTAATCCTCAACTTTCAACTATTAAAATTGATTATAAAGGTTGGGGAAAGAAAATAGCTAAAAACATCATCGACTTATTAAAGAAAACTACCAAAGTAACAATTACTAACCCCGAAGGGTATTTTAATTATAAAGGCACAATTAAATGAAAGAACTTTTAAAAAAATTAACCTTAAAAGAAAAATTAGGGCAACTAACTCAATTAGCCCCTCATTTTTTTAACGAACAGCTAAAGGCTAAATTATATGGAAAAATTAAAGATTTAGAAATTAACTATGAGGAGCTCTTTTATTTAGGTTCTATTTTAGGTATTGGGGGACCAAAAGAAAAAAAAGAGCTGCAAGATTTGTATTTAAAAAATAGTAAAAGTAAAATCCCGCTTTTATTTATGGGTGATGTTATTCACGGTTGTAAAACTATTTACCCGGTTCCGCTCGCACAAGCTTGTTCTTTTAATTTAGAATTGGTAAAAGAAAACGCTAAAATGGCAGCGAGAGAAGCGAAAGCTTTTGGACTTGATGTTACTTTTTCTCCAATGTCTGATTTGGTTAGAGATCCACGCTGGGGTAGAGTAATCGAAAGTTATGGTGAGGATCCGTATTTAAATTAATCTTTTTCAAAAGCAACCGCCAAAGGATATCAAGAAGAAGGTTTAATTTCCTGTGTAAAGCATTTCGCGGCTTATGGGCTTTCAGAGGCGGGCAGAGATTATAATACTGTTGATTTATCGAGAGTTAATTTGTTTAATTATTATTTATCTGGTTATCAGGGAGCCTTAGAAGGCGGTAGCGAGATGGTAATGACAGCGTTTAATACTTTTGAATATCTTCCCGCTACTATTAATCGTTACTTACTAACAAATATTATTAGAGAAAACTGGGGTTACGATGAAGCGGTTATTATCGCTGATTATGACGCCTTATTACAAACAAAAGCACACGGCGTTACCAAAGACGACAAAGATGCAGCAGTAAAAGGGATTTTAGCTGGTTTAGATATTGAAATGGCTTCAACAGCCTATTTAAGAACTTTAGAAGCGGCGATAAAAAAAGATAAAAGGATTATTAAAGCGATTGATGAGGCAGTTTTAAGAGTCTTAAAACTAAAAGAAAAAGCCAATCTTTTTAATAATGCTTTTAGTGGTGATGATAAGCTTTTAGCTGAGCTTATTAACTCCAAAGAACACCAAAAATTAAGTTATCAATTGGCGGTAGAATCGGTTGTACTGCTTAAAAACGAGAATAACATTTTACCATTAAACAAAAACATAAAAGTTGCTTTATTAGGTAATTACGCAACTAGCAACGATCTTTTAGGTGCTTGGAGTTGGTATGGCGATACTTCTCAAACAAAGGCGCTAAATGACTTTTTTGAAGTTGAATATCTCTCAAATGGTGAAGATTATCAAGACTATGATTTAGAAAAAATTAAAAAGATAGAAGCGATTATTTTAACTCTAGGTGAGGAAGCTAAAGAATCAGGAGAAGCGCGCAGCAAAGCTAATATCAATTTAAAATATTCTCAAGTAAAATTGATTAAAAAGCTTAAAAAATTAGGTAAACCACTGATTTTAATTCTTTTTAGTGGGAGGCCTTTAATTTTAACTGAAATTATTAAAGATGTTGATGCCTTATTTAATGTTTTCTTTTTAGGTTCTAATAGTTCAAAGGCAATTTATGATTTAGTTTATGGAAGTGTAAATCCTTCTGGAAAGTTAGCGATGACCTTTCCTAGAAGCGTCGGGCAAATTCCGCTTTATTATAATCACTTAAGGACAGGAAGACCCTTTTTAAATGATGATAATCCTTATACCTCACATTATTTAGATGAAAAAAACGAACCATTATTTCCTTTTGGCTTTGGATTAAGTTATAGCTCTTTTGTTTACGAAGATCTTAAAATTGATAAAAGTTCATTCACTCTCGATGAGTTACCAACTATTAAAATTACTATATTAAATGAAAGTAAATTTGCTGGTAAAGAAGTAGTTATGCTTTTTATTAAAGATGAGATTGCTTCTATTAGTAGACCAGTGAAGGAATTAAAACAATTTAAAAAGGTAAGTTTTCAAGCAGGGGAAAGAAAAGAAATTAGTTTTAAGCTCAAGTATCAAGATTTAGCTTTTTATAATCAAGATTTAAATTATCAAGCAGAAGCGGGAGAGTTCCTCGTTATGGTTGCTGATAAAAGTTTAAAAATTACACTTAAAGGTGATGAAAATGAAGATTTTAAATAAACCAAAACTGACAACGATTGGAAAAACATTAAAAATAGATCTTTTAGAGTCTGGAGATATTTTTAAAATATATTATGATCGAGTGATGATCAACGGTCTAAAAGGTAATTTAATCGATGGTATGGTAAGCAACATCTATTTAAAAGATGAAATAAGAAAATTATCTGCTCCTCTTTTAGGCTTGAAAAGCAACGCTAAAACAACTTTACTTACAGAACAAATATTATACGAGGGTGAAGCACTAGGGGTCAATTATCAAGTAACGTTAGAAATAAAAGATAATATTTATTATTATCATGTTGTATTATATGGAAAGGGCTTGTATTCGCTTTATTTCACTCAAGATGTGGGACTAAACGAAGAGATTGTTATTTTAAATAATGAAGCCTACAATGGACAATATCTTGACCATCGCATTTTAAAAAACAATGAAAGCATTGTTAGTCTTACAAGACAAAACATGGGAAGGCCGCACTTACTTCAATTGGGTGCTAATGAAAAATTGGTTTCTTATTCAACTGACATGTTACAATTTTTTGGACTCTCATATAAAGAAACTAATAAACCTGAAGCATTAATAAAAGAAGAATTGGCTGACGAAATAATGCAATATGAAATGCCTTTTATCGCTTTAAAAACTCAATCATTTAAGTTAGCAGATAAAAAAAATATTACATTTTATGGTCTTTACATCGATGAAGAAGATGTTATTTTAGAGGAACCAATGGAAGTTTATTTTCCAACGTTTACAAAAACTGAAAAGATTAGAGAGTTTAGTTTTAAAAAGGCAAACATTAAAGGACAAATTAATGGTGAAGATTTTACCTGCCAAGAAATAAATAAACAGTCAATGGAATGCAAGGAAGAAAAAGAGGGAGAGTTGTTATCTTTCTTTACTGGTAACCATCATTATGTTTTAAAGAAAAAAGAATTATTAACAGAAAGACCACACGGTAATATTATGCTTTCTGGAGAGATTTTAAAGGCTGGTAATGTTTTCGCAGTTTCTAATTTTATTTATGGTGTTTTTGGAAGTAGAATTGTTTTAGGTAATTCTAATTTTCATCGTCTCAATGGCGATGTTAGAAATCCTTTAAACTTACAAACTATTAGTGGAATGAGAATTTATTTAGATGATAATGGTTGGCGCTTATTAGCTCTACCATCTTTATATATTGTTTCAGCTAGTGAAACTAAATGGCTTTATAAATACGGTGACGATGTTATTGAAATTACTTATCAGGTTGCTTTAAATGATTTGAAGCATCGATTAACGTTCAAGTCACATAATGACCAGAAATATCGCATTTTAATTACTAATCAAATAGTTATTGGCGAAATTGAATACAATAAAGAAATCAATGTAGACATTAAAGAAAATAGAGCAATTATAGATTTTAAGAGTAATGATTTTGTTAGTGGTCATTATCCTGATTTAAAATATCAATTTACTTCAAAAGGTATTTTTGGTGGTGAAGAAATTTT
This sequence comes from Acholeplasmataceae bacterium, assembly GCA_012837645.1. Classification (GTDB taxonomy): domain Bacteria; phylum Bacillota_I; class Bacilli_A; order Acholeplasmatales; family UBA5453; genus DUQU01. The sequence goes on from DUQU01000049.1 coordinate 13,239, forward strand.
ATTTAATGATCAAGTTGGAATGGGTCTTTTAACAATTTTATTTGAAAAAGAAAGTAATTTTATAATTGATATTGACGCGACTTTAAATGAGTTTAATGATCTTAAAATAGACTACGAAAATGAAAAACTTAAATATGAGAACTTTTTAAAAGAACTTATTAATCTTGAATTAAAAAGTGATGATGAAGAGATAATCCGTTTTAAAAAACTGCTTTATTGGTATACTCACAATGCCTTAATTCATTATGCAAGTCCTCATGGCCTTGAGCAAACAAGCGGAGCGGCTTGGGGAACGAGAGATATTTTACAAGGTCCAGTTGAACTTTTTACCGCTTTAAGAAGATTTGATATTGTAAGAGATATTTTACTTAAAGTCTATAGTAGGCAGTTTAAAGAGACTGCTTCTTGGCCGCAATGGTTTATGTTTGATAAGTATTATAAAATCCAAGCGCATGATGCTCATGGAGATATTATTGTTTGGGGTATTAAAGCATTAAGCGAGTATATTATTAACACTAATGATTTTACTATTTTAGATGAAAAAGTGAGTTATTTTTCTTTAGAAACTAATGATTTTACTAATACTGATACAATTTTAAACCACTTAAAAAAACAATTTAAGGCGATTAAAAACGAAGTGATTTTAAACACCTATTTGCCTAAATATGATGGTGGTGATTGGAACGATACCCTACAACCAAAAGAAGAAAGATTGAAAGATGTAATGGCGTCTTCATGGACAATAGCTCTTCTTTATCAAGCTTTAAAGAGTTTAAAAGTAGTAGTGAAAGAAGTTTCTAGAGATTTTTATCAAGAAATAAAAGAATTTAATAAAAAAATGAAAGCTGATTATCAACGCTATCTAATTAAAGATGATATTCCTGCTGGTTTCGTTATTATCGATGATAAAATAACAAGGTTGCTTCATCCTAGTGATTTAGAGACTAAAATAAGTTACCGCTTATTGTCGCTGCAAAGAGCTGTTATTTCAGAAATAGTTTCAAAGGATAAAAGACTTCAATATTTGGATATTATTAAAAAGGAATTATCTCACCCCGACGGAGTAAGATTGATGGACAAGCCGGTAAATTATCATTATGGCACTCAAACTTATTTTACGAGAGCAGAAACAGCGGCTAACTTTGGAAGAGAAATAGGAATAATGTATGTTCATGCTCACCTTAGATATATTGAAGCTTTATTAAAAGAAAATAGCGGAAAAGAAGCACTCTTAAATTTAGAAAAAGTTTCACCCATTAATATCACTAAGAGAGTTAAAAATGCTAATATTAGACAGGCAAACCTTTATTTTTCATCCAGTGACGCTGCTTATAACAATAGATATTTAGCCCAAGAAAACTATCATTTAGTAAAAGAAGGAGCGATTAAAGTGAAGGCGGGATGGCGTTTGTACTCAAGCGGACCAGGACTTTACTTAGCTCAATTTATTAACAATTTATTAGGAATTAAAGTTAAAAACAATAACCTCTTTTTAAACCCAAAATATTGTTTTAAGGGCTTAGAAATTAACTTTAATTATCAAGGTAAGATGGTAAATGTTTGTTATTACCGTGATTTAGATGAACGGTTGATTGTTAATGGTAAAACTTTAAGAAACGAAAACAACGAATATTTTATTGGAGAAGAGATGCTCTTTAAGACCAATACTATTAAAGTCTTTTTAAAATAATTATTAAGAAAATATAGCGAAGCCCTTTCTTGTTTGAAATGGGCTTTTTCTATGTTAAAATTAAGAAGTGAGATTGAGGTAAAAGAATGAAAAGAACAATTTTAATAATAACTTTGCTAATAAATTTAATCTTTTTAATAGGTTGTGAAAAAGAATTAAAACGCCAAAGAACAGTATTTAGTGCTATGAATACTACTATTAGTGTTGATTTTTATGGAGGAAGTGAAGAAGATTTAAAGGAAATTATCGATATTTATGCTAAATATTCGCAAATTTCTTCTAATTTTAGACGTCATGAAGTTGATAGCGATAGCCCTTATTATAATTGGACAAATGTTTATTTAATTAATGAAAAAAGAGGGATTGAAGCTGTTGAAGTTAGCGATGAACTTTTTGAGCTTATTGAATACTCTTTGTGGTTAATTGATGACACAAATGGTTATTTTAATCCTTTAATGGGGAATGCAATTGATATTTGGAAAGAGGTTATTACTGCATTTAAGAAAGTGGAAATTTCTGAAGAAGTGTATAATGAAACTTTGGCAAGTTTAGAAAACTTAACAAAAGCAAGTGAGTTAAAAGAAAAGATTGTTTTAAATAAAGACAACAAGAGTGTTTATTTAAAAGATAAAAGCGTTCTTCTTGATCTGGGAGCGGTAGCGAAAGGTTACGCGACTAATTTAGCGACTAATTATTTAATCGAACAAGGAATTAAGTATTACATGATTGATGCTGGTAGTTCGAATATCGCTATTGGAACTCATATTGAAAAGAGAGCGTATAGAATAGGAAATAAAGATCCTAAAAAAGTTTATCAAGATGGTTTAATAGGCGTTGTTGAGAAGAAAGATACTCATATTGTAACTAGTGGATATGATGAACAATATGCTACTTACCAGGAACACTATTATCATCATATTGTTAATCCTTTTTCATATTTGCCAAATGATCATTTTTTATCGGTAATATTGTTAGGTGATGATGCGAGCTTATTAGATGCTTATTCAACGGCTGTTTATTCGATGTCAAAGGAAGAGGCAGAGGCTTTTTTAAATGAAAAGGGAATCGGCTATGTTTTATACATTAAAGAAAATTTAGAGGTTGTTAGTAATTTAAGTAGTGATATTTATACAATTCATGAAAAGAAATAATTAGTGATGGAAAAGAAAGCGAAAAACGAACATTTTAAAAGAGATCTTATTTTAATTGTTAGTATTACTATTATTGTTTTAGGAATATTAATTTTTAGTTTGGCGACTAAGAAAAAAGGTGAACTTGCTTATATTAAATATAACAATGAAACTCTTTTCACTGTCGATTTAATGAGTGGAAAATATCAGGCGATTACTGAAGATTATCAAGTAACAGAACTGCCAAAAATTGAAAATGAGACGTTAGTTATTGCTGGCGAAGTTAATGACAAATTAAAGTGGGGCGAAGGAGTAATTGTATTTGAAAATCATTATTTTATTATGGGTTACTTAGGTTATATTCATATTGAGTATAGTAGTGAGAAAAAAATGATTAGAGTAGTAACGGAGACGAGCCCTTATCATATTTGCAGTGGTTTAGGTTATTCAAATAGCAACCCTATTATTTGTTTGCCTAATTTAGTGACGATTACTTTTAATGAGCGAGTTGATTTAATTATATGAAAAAGATGAGCATTAAAAAATTAGTCGTTTTAGCTTTGATGATCGCTATCGCTGTCGTTGTTAATATCATTGAATCGATGATCCCAATCGTCCCAGGAACGGCTTTTAAAATTGGTTTTGCCAATATTATTATTTTAATAGTTGTTTATGCTTATGGAGTTAAAGAAGCTTTAGTTGTCGGTTTAATAAGAATTTTTATTGTAGGGCTGCTTAGTCCCTCTGGCTTTGGTTTAACTTTCATGCTTTCGTTAATGGGAGGATTTTTCTCTTTAACAATGATAGTGGTTTTTAAAATTATCAATAAGTTTAGTATTGTCGCGGTTAGTGTTATTTCAGCGGTAATGCATGTTTTAGGGCAAATTATCGCCGCTAGTTTCTTTTTGACGGATGTTGTTAAATTTTACGCTCCAATTATGTTATCATTAAGTATACCAGCAGGTATTTTAACAGGAATTTTAGCGAAAAGGTTTTTAAAAATCTCATTGGGCTGGTTTGAAGAAGAAAAAAAAGTTTAGCATTAGTTAAAAATTATTGACTAATGTTTCACATGTGATATAATTTTTAAGTGGAAACTTACTATGGACGTGAGTTCATGGCGGAAGGAGAAGGAAATGAAAAAAGGTATACACCCAGACTATCAAGTTGTTAAAGTAAAATGTGTTACTTGCGGGGAAGAATTTGAAGTTGGTTCAACAGCGAAAGAAATTAGAATCGATACTTGTTCCAAATGTCACCCCTTTTATACTGGTCAAGAAACATATACTCAAAAGGCTGGACGCGTTGATAGATTTAGAAAACGTTATAATATTGAAGACGAAAAATAAGCTCCTCTTTTGTGGGGCTCTTTTTTTAAGTAAATTGAAGAGGTAAAAAAATGTTAGAAATCATTACTACAGGTTCCATTGAAGTTGTTTGTGGGCCGATGTTTGCTGGTAAAACGGAAGAATTAATAAGAAGAATAAGAAGGTTAGAATACGCTAAGAAAAAAGTTCTTGTTTTTAATCCTAGTATCGATGATCGTTATAGTAGAGAAGAGATAGTTTCACACAATAAAACTAAAGCACGGGCTCGCTTTGTTAATAATTCTAAAGATATTTTAAACTATATTAATAAAGATGTTGATGCAGTGGTAATTGATGAAGCACAGTTTTTTGACCAAGAAATAGTAAAAGTTGTCGAATATTTAGCGGACCAAGGAATTAGAGTCATTATTGGTGGTTTGGATAGAAATTTTCGTGGTGAGCCTTTTGGGGCGATGCCAGAACTATTAGCACTAGCAGAATACGTCACTAAATTAACGGCCATTTGTGTAATATCAGGAAAGCCAGCAACACGGACGCAAAGATTAATCAACGGTAAACCAGCAAGTTATCATGATCCTTTAGTAGTTATCGGCGGTGAAGAATCATATGAACCAAGAGCGAGAACTTGCCATGAAGTGCCCAATAAGCCAAAAATCAAATATTAGTGCATAAATATTATATGAATGAGGCTTTAAAAGAGGCCCGAAAAGCAGCTAAAAAAAATGAAGTGCCAATAGGGGCGGTAATTGTTTATAATGATAAAATTATCGCAAGAGCCCATAATTTACGTGTTCAAAAAGAAGAGACAACTGCCCACGCGGAAATCTTAGCAATTACTAAAGCTAATAAATATTTAAAATCGTGGCGTTTAGAAGATTGCGATATTTATGTAACATTAGAACCTTGTGCGATGTGTGCAGGAGCGATTATGCAGGCCAGGATGAGGGCGATATATTTCGCTGCTAGCGATGTAAAACAAGGCGCTTTAGGTGGAAATTTTAACCTATATCAAGAAAGATTTAACCATACAATTATGATAAATCGTGGTATACTTAAAGAAGAAGCAGAAGAGTTGCTGCAAGATTTTTTTAAAACATTAAGAGGTAATTGAACCTTTTGAGGTATCACTATTCAACTTATCTGGGGTGAACCGGGTCAGGACTTGACTGAAGCAGCCCTAAGCTTTCAGTAAGTGTGGGTAGTGATACTTGAAGAGGATTTGAGGACCTTTTATTTTTTTTACTTAAGAAGTAAAGTAATAAAATGTGTTATAATAATTTTTGAGAAAGGAAGAAAAAAGATTATGAAATTAAATGTAAAAATGTATAAAACTTTAACCAATCCGATTGAAGTCCAAAATGTTAATGGAAAAACTATTGAAGTCCATTATATGAACGATACTCCATATCTATCGAGGTATGCAGGAAGAGGACACTTTGTAATTTGGTCAAGTGATGGAGTTGGTTATAAATTATTAGTAGAAAAAGAGTATTATAATACTTTAAAACCACTTCACTCTGAACAAACCAATGCCTTATGGCTAAGTTTTTATGAACAAGTCCATAAAATAAGGAGAAGCTTATTCTTTAAAATAATGTTACCGATGTTAATTGGTATTTTAGCGGTTATGATGGTTTTTTCATTTGTGCCGGCTTTAAGAGATAGGAATTTACAAATGCCTGTTTTAATTGGAGTTTTGGTTGTAATGCTGGTCTTAAATATGTTTCAATCGCAACTCTTAAAAAAGAAAATCGATGAAGTAAGAGCGAAAACAATTGAGGAGATTGAAACAACTTTAGGAAAAGAACAATTCCAAGAACTAGTAAGATTACAAAATGATTTTTATGAAAATTATTTTAAGTTTGAAGAGCCTGCTCCAATTCCAGAGATTGAATCTGAACCTGAAGAAGTTTTAGAAGCGGAAATAATTGATGATGAAGAGCTAATAGATGTTAAAGAGGAGTTAGAAGAAGAATGATTGATAAGTTGTCGATTAATACAATTAGATTTTTAGGAATAGACGCTATCAATAAAGCCAATAGTGGTCACCCTGGTATTGTTTTAGGAGCGGCACCAATGGCACATACTCTTTTTACTAAACACTTAAATATTTATCCTAAAAAAAGTGATTGGCTTAATAGAGATAGATTTATTTTGTCCGCTGGGCACGGTTCAATGTTGTTATATGGATTACTCCACTTGTCTGGTTTTAAAATAACGATAGATGATCTTAAAAACTTCCGTCAACCAGGTAATACGCCCGGTCATCCAGAATATGGTGATACCGATGGTGTTGAAGCAACTTCAGGGCCCCTAGGACAAGGAATTGCTAATGCTGTCGGAATGGCAATTGCAGAAAGTTTTTTAAGTGCGAAATTTAATAAAGCTGATTATCCCTTAATTGATCATTATACTTATGTTTTGTGTGGTGATGGTGATTTACAAGAAGGGATTGCCCAAGAAGCGATTTCTTTGGCGGGTCATTTAGCTTTAAATAAATTAATCGTTTTATTTGATTCCAACGATATTCAGTTAGATGGTCCGACAGCGATGGCGACATCAGATGATCATAAAAAGAGATTTACTGCGGTGGGTTGGAATTATCTTTTAGTTGACGATGGTACTGATTTAGTTAAAATTCATCAAGCACTTTTAAAAGCTAAAAGAGCTTTAAAACCAACGCTTATTGAAATTAAAACCGCAATCGGTTATGGTTCTCCTTTAGAAGGAACCTCAAAATCTCATGGGGCGCCAATCGGTAATGAAGCTAGGAATGAAACAGCACTAAAACTAGAGTATCCTTATCAACCATTTGAAGTTGATGAAAAAGTAAAAGAGTTTTATCATAAAAAAGTTTATAATCGTGGTAGAAATAATTACAATAAGTGGCGCAGACTTGAAAAGGAATATCAAGAAAACTTCCCCCAAGACTATCAAAAGTTTTTAAGTTTTTATCAAGAAATAAAAGTTGATTTAGCTAGTTTACCACGCTATCAACTTAAAACGTCTTTAGCCACTAGAAATGCTAGTGGAGAAGCATTAACGCAACTTTCTAAACAATATGAAAATATTATTGGTGGTTCCGCTGATTTAACCGGTTCTACAAAAGCGAAAGGCTTAGCTGGTGATTTTACGAAAGAAAATCATTTGGGTAGAAACATTAATTTTGGAGTTAGGGAGCACGCGATGGGAAGTATCGTCAATGGGATGGCACTTCATGGTGGTGTGAAACCTTTTGGTGGCGGATTTTTAGTTTTTAGCGACTATTTAAAACCATCCTTAAGAATGGCTGCTTTAATGAAAACACCTGCTATCTTTGTTTTTTCACACGATTCGCTTTTAGTCGGCGAAGATGGGCCTACTCATCAGCCGGTAGAACAATTAGCGATGTTAAGATCGATACCTAATTTAACAGTTTTTAGACCTGCTGATGCTAATGAAACAGTACAAGCTTGGGCTTATGCTTTAGAAAACAAAGGTCCAACAGTATTAGTGTTAACGCGACAAAACGTCACGACGTATAGTGATTTTGATGCTAACTTTAAGAAAGGTGCATACGTGATTGCTGCTGAAAAAGGTGAATTAGCTGGTATTTTACTAGCGAGTGGCTCAGAAGTTAGTTTGGCAATAACAGTTAAGGAAGAATTAGAAAAAGAAGGTATTTATCTCAAAGTAGTTTCGATGCCTTCTCAAGAGCTCTTTTTAAAACAATCAGAAGCTTATCAAAAAGCAATTTTAAATCACCAAAAAGTTGTCGCGATAGAGATGGCTTCAACAATGCCTTGGTACCGATTTACAAACCATGTTTATGGAATTGACAGTTTTGGTTTATCGGCACCGATGGAAGTTATTAAAAATAAATTTAAATTTACAAAGGAAAGTATTATTGAATATTATAAAAGTATTAAATAATTAATAAGATGAAGTATCAAATAATTGTAGTCGGTGGAGGACATGCGGGAATCGAAGCCGCCCTCGCTGCCGCGAAATTAAATAAAAAAACATTGCTTATTACCGGCTCTTTAAAAAGAGTCGGCTTTATGAGTTGCAATCCCTCTTTGGGAGGGCCAGCCAAAGGCGTTGTTATCCGTGAAATTGATGCTTTAGGTGGAGTGATGGCGAAAGTTGCCGATGAAACTCAAATTCAAATGAAGATGTTAAATAAATCTAAAGGACCAGCTGTCTGGGCGCTACGTGCACAAATAGATAAAGAAGAATATCCAAAAAGAATGTTAGAGTTACTTAAAAAGCAAGAAAACTTAACTTTAAAAGAAGATTTAGTTGATGGTTTGATTGTCGAAAATAAGGTTATTAAAGGTATAAAAACTAAAAAAGAAAATATTTATAGTGAAATAGTAATATTAACGACGGGCACTTATTTAGCCAGCAAAGTCTTAAGAGGACATCAAGCATTAGATAGTGGACCAGATAATGAACCAACAACTTATGGATTATCTAAAGATTTAGAAGAGTTAGGCTTCCCCTTAATTAGATTAAAAACAGGAACGCCTGCACGAGTTAAAAAAGAAAGCATCGACTTTAGTAAGACTACACCTCAATACGGTGATGATGAATTTCAAACTTTTTCTTTCAATCCGACGATTACTACATTGGGCAAACAAGAAGTTTGTTATTTAACACATACAAATTTGAAAACACATGCAATTATTAATGCTAATTTAGGTCAATCAAGTATGTATGGTGGGTTAGTGAGTGGAGCGGGCCCTAGATATTGCCCTTCTATTGAAGATAAAGTGGTAAGATTTTATGATAAAGAAAAACATCAAGTCTTTTTAGAGCCAGAAACATTATCAAATGATGAAATTTACTTACAAGGTCTTTCAACTTCGATGCCAATTAAGGTTCAAGAAGAAATAATCCGCTCTATTAAGGGTTTAGAGAATGCTAAAATAGTACGCTATGCTTATGCGATTGAGTATGACGCTGTTGATGCGCGTGAATTACTACAAACTTTAGAAACTAAACGAGTTCAAAACCTCTATTTAGCAGGGCAAATAAATGGCACAAGCGGTTATGAAGAAGCAGCTTGTCAAGGCTTAATGGCCGCGATTAACGCTTCTTTAAAGTTAGATCAAAAACCTGCTTTTATTTTAAGAAGAGATGAAGCATATATTGGCGTGTTAATAGATGATTTGATTACTAAAGGGACTGAAGATCCTTATCGTTTGTTAACGAGTAGGTCGGAGTATCGCCTGCTTTTAAGACATGATAACGCAGATCTTAGACTTCGTGACTATGGTTATCAAATTGGTTTAATAGCTGAAAAGACTTATCAACTTTTTGAAAAAAAGAAAACCAAAATTAAAATAGTAATTGAAATTTTAACTGAAAACTATTTATTTCCTAATGAAGAAACCAATAACAAACTTAAGGAACTAAATTTAACAGCGATTAATCAAAAGACTAGTATGAAAGAATTATTAAGAAGGCCAGAAGTAAAAATAACTGATCTTAAAAAATTTATCGAACTTGACTTTGAGGAAGAAGTCCTCTCACAAGCAGAAATTCAAATCAAATATCAAGGCTATATTGAAAAAGCAGAAAAAGAAGCTTTAAAAATGGTGAGAGTGGATAAAAAACAAATTCCTTCTGACATCGATTATGATCTCATTAAAAACCTCGCTTATGAAGCCCGCGAGAAATTAAAAAATCACCGCCCTCAAACATTAGGTCAAGCATCAAGAATAAGTGGTGTTAATCCGGCTGATATTTCTACTTTATTAGTTTATTTAACGGCGTTAAAATGAAAAATTTAATAAAGCCTTTAGAGATTTGTTTAAATGATAAACAAAACGAACAATTTAAACAATATTATCATTATTTATTGGAAGAGAACAAAAAATACAATTTAACAGGTTTAACAACTAAAGAAGACATTTATATTAAACATTTTTATGATTCATTGACGCTTTTAAAAACAACGAAAATAACTAATAGTAATTTATTAGATATTGGTTCCGGAGCTGGATTTCCCGGAATACCGCTTAAAATAGCAACCACTCTAAACTTAACGATGATTGAAGCGCAAAAGAAAAAGGCACTATTTTTAAATAATCTTTTGAAAGAATTAAATTTAGAGGCGACCGTTATTAATAAAAGAGTGGAAGATTTACCAAAAAATTATTTAAATAGTTATGATATTGTGACAGCGAGAGCGGTTGCGTCTTTGCAAGTTTTAAGCGAGTTAGCATTGCCGTTTGTAAAAAAAGGTGGCTATTTTATCGCCATGAAAAGTGGTCATTATCAAAATGAATTAAATGAGGCGAAACGTGGTATAATGATTTTAGGTTCAGAAATTGAAGAAGTGATTGAATTTTCCCTTCCCGAAAAAAAAGGTAAAAGAGCATTAATAGTAATTAAAAAACTACAAGTAATAGATGGATATCCAAGACCATATCAATTAATATTAAAAAAACCACTTGGGAGCGATGAAAATGAATAAAAGAAGCTTAAAAGATATTTTAAGAGAAGACAAAGTAGAAAAAATTCAAGAAGGAGAAAAAATCGAAGCGATTTTACTAACGAAAATTTTCCCGAACCCTTTTCAACCGCGGAAATATTTTGATCTTGAAAAACTAACAGAATTAGCAAATTCGATTAAAGAAAATGGTATTTTTCAACCAATTATCTTAAAGCCTAGTAAAAACGGTTTTATGATTGTTTCAGGAGAAAGAAGAGTAAGAGCTGCGGAAATGGTAGGACTTAAAACAGTACCAGCCATTATTAGAGATTATAATAAAGATAAGGTTCAAGAAATATCTTTAGTTGAAAACTTACAAAGAGAAGATTTAAATGCGATTGAAGAGGCTGAAGCTTTTAAACATTTGATTAGGAGTTTGGCTTTAACACATGAACAATTGGCTGAAAAGATTGGTAAATCAAGAAGTTACGTAACTAATTGTTTAGGGTTATTAAATCTTCCTGATGAAGTTCAAATGTTGCTTTTAAGTAAAAACATTACTCAAGGACATGCTCGCGTTATCTCTAAACTCGACGACCCTAGAAAAATGAAACAATTAGCTCTTAAAGTAGTAGAAGATAATTTAAGTGTCAGACAACTGGAAGCTTTAGCAACAAGAGAAAAGAAAGCACGCCAACAACGCAAACCACCTAAATCACCACAGCTACTCGATTATGAAAAGCAAATTAAAGTTCATTTAGGTTATAAGGCTCGGATTACTACTAATAAATTAACTCTACACTTTGATAAAGAAGAAACTCTCGAGGAAATAATGGCCTTACTATTAAAATGAAATATCAATTAGGAATGATTATTAAAACTAAAAAACCTCATGTTTGTCAAAATAATGAGTGGGAAGTTATCCGTTTAGGAGCGGATATTAAAATAAGATGCTTAAAATGCCAGAGGGAAGTAATGATGGCTAAATATGAACTAGATAAAAGGATAATAAAATGAGAGTAAAAGCACTCTCTTTTTAATGAAAAAGCCTTAGTTAACTAAAAATATTTATAGTAAAACTAAATAAGTTAAATATTGGTTGCAATATCTATCACTTTAAGATAAAATAAAGGGCAGCGATATTTGGTGGGGTAGCGAAGTGGCTAAACGCGGTAGACTGTAAATCTATTCCCTAAGGGTTCGGCGGTTCGAATCCGTCCCCCACCACCATAGCTATTAAAAATGGCTGCTTAAACGGGGTTAAAAAAAGTATTGACAACCCAATTTTATAATGATAGAATGTATAAGCGCCTGAAGAGGACTAGGTCTTTGAAAACTAAATATGCACAATAAGAATTAATTTTTTTGAAGTTTTTAATAAAAAGCTTGGAC
>DUQU01000050.1 GCA_012837645.1 Acholeplasmataceae bacterium
ATCTCATTAGGAAGAAGACACCTATCTTTAGCCGCACTTCTTTAAAAGCACTAACTGAAAATTGTAATTTTAATATTGAGAAAGCCTATTCTGAACTTGATTATCAACCACGACCAATTGAAGAAAGCTTCTCAGATACTATTAATTGGTTAAAAGAAAATAATTATTTAAAGATATCATAATATTAATTGTATTAAGCTCGAGATTTTAACATTAAAATAATTTGTTATGCAATTTGAATAATGATAATATCCCTAAAAACTAATAAATATTAGGAACTATGCAAAAATAAGTTCCTTTTCTTATTGTTTTTAAATAAAACTAATGTCTGCTAGTTAACAATTAATCATCAAGAAATAATTTCTTGATAGATTTGCTAGAAAAGATAAAAAGGACTATAATAAAAAAAGGAGGCTATCATGAAAAAAATTAATAAAAACGAATTAAAAATCTTAAAAGAAGAGTATCTTCAAAATGACTTACACAAAGGGTTAAGAAGTGCTCTTTCAAAAACTAATCTTCACGATGTTATTTACTTAAGTGAAGCAGAGAAAAATCAAAACTTTCATTTTTCCTTAAACTTAGACACTTTACCCGTCAACAATCAAAAAAGAAGTGGTCGCTGTTGGATTTTTGCCGGATTAAATGTGTTAAGAGAAGTGGCAGCGAAAAAGTATCACGTCGCTAACATTGAGTTTTCTCAAACTTATCTTGCCTTTTATGATAAATTAGAGAAGACAAATTATTTTATTGAGGCGATGGATGATTTTTTAGGTGTTGATAATGACGATCGAAAATTAAAACACTTATTAAAAATGGGGATTCAAGATGGTGGCCAATGGGATATGTTTGTTTCTTTAATTAATAAATATGGAATAGTAATTAAAGAAGCGATGCCAGAAACTTTTCAATCATCAAATACGATGCTTACTAATCAAATTATTAATTTTCAATTAAGAAAATACGTTAGTGAGGCGAGAGAACTGTTTGAGAAAAAAGAAAGCGCCAAGATTAAAACTTTAAAAGCAGATTATTTTAAAAAGTTATATCAATTATTAGTAAGTGCTTATGGAGTTCCACCAACATCATTTGATTATGAATATGTCGATAAAGATAAAAATTATCAGCTGTTAACTAATTTAGATCCAATCAAGTTTTATCAAGACCTAAAAATCGATTTAAATGATTATATTTCCGTTATTAACGCTCCTACCAAAGATAAGCCTTATTTTAAAAATTATACAGTTGAGTATTTAGGTAATGTGGTTTCCGGAAAAGAGATTAACCATTTAAATTTACCGATGGAAAGGTTAATAGAGTTAACTATAAAACAACTGAAGGATAAGGAAGTAGTTTGGTTTGGAAGCGATGTCTTTTTTTACGGAGATAGGGAAAAAGGAATTTGGGACGATAAGCAACTCGATTATAGTCTTTTAGGCATTGACTACAACATGAGCAAAGAAAACCGTTTAAATTATGTACAAGGGGCGATGAATCACGCCATGATTATTACTGGAGTTAACTTAAAAGACGAACAGCCAAACAAATGGAAAATCGCTAACTCTTGGGGTGATGATAAAGGAAGCAAAGGTTATTATTTAATTAGTCAAAGCTGGTTTTTAGAACATGTTTATCAGGTTATTATTAATAAAAAACATTTAACTGAAAGTGAATTAAAGGCTTATAATTCTAAGCCCACTGTTTTAAAACCATGGGATCCAATGGGATCATTAGCGTAATCAAAAGAGGTGATTCAAGTGAAAAAATGTTTAATAATTGTCGATTATCAAAATGACTTTGTAACAGGGGCTTTAGGTTTTTCCAAAGCTCAAGAAATTGAACCTGTGATCGTTTCAAAAATCGAAGAGTATTTAAAAAATGATAATGATATAATTTTTACATTGGATACTCATTTTGAAAACTATTTAGAAACTCAAGAAGGAAAAAGACTTCCAATTGTTCATTGTATTGATAAAAGCTTTGGCCATCAAGTTTATGGGAAAGTAAATAATTACGTAAAAACAGCTAAAAAGGTTTTTAAAAAGTTTACTTTTGGCTCTTTAGAACTGGGAAATTATTTAAAAGATAAAGAGTATCAAGAAATAGAATTAGTTGGTTTAGTAACTAACATGTGTGTTATTTCAAACGCTATTATCGCTAAAAGCGCTTTGCCTGAGGCGAGAATTGTTGTTGATAAAAAAGCCACTAGAAGTTTTGATGAAAGCCTTCATGAAGATACTTTAAGAGTTTTAAAAGGTTTACAAATTGATGTAATTTAATTATTTCAGCTCATTTTAAACTTATAAGCAAATTTTAATAAGAACATTTTATAAAGAAAGGATAAAAACTAGTAAAGCGTTTTTATCTTTTTTTAATGTATTTTGATTGCTTTTTTAATAACTAATAATGTATAATACTAACATTGTGAGATAAAAGGAAGTGATTTTGATGTTTACTAGTTTAGCCCATGATTTAGTAACTAGTCTAGAAAATATTTATATAAATAGGAAAAAATTAAGTAAAATCAATTTAAGAGGTGAAGCAGCGGTTTTACTATATTTATTACAATGTCAAGAAGAAGGCTTAATTACCCCTGGTAAGTTAAGTGAAGCTTTAAACATTAGTACCGCAAGAGTCGCGGCGAGTTTAAACAGTTTAGAAAAAAAAGCATTAATAGTGCGGGTGATTAATAAAAAGGATCGCAGGCAAATTATTATTACTTTAACTAATAATGGTCAAAAACAAGCCAAAGAGCTCAAAGAACTGCAAATAAAACATTTAAGTTTTTTATTAAAAGAGTTAGGTGAAAAAGACGCCTTTGAAGTGATTAGAATAGCGAAGAGAATTGAAAAGATTTTTGAAAAAACAAAGAAAGAAAGTAAAGAGGAATAAGGATGTTAAAATTATTAAATATTAAAAAGAATTATTATGTTGGTGATATTACCGTAAAAGCCTTACGAGATATTAATTTAAGTTTTAGGAAAAACGAGTTCGTTTCTATTTTGGGGCCTAGTGGTTCCGGTAAAACAACTCTTCTTAATATTATTGGTGGCTTAGATAAATATACTGAAGGAGACTTAATTATTAATGGAAGAACTACTAAGGACTATCAAGACCGCGATTGGGACGTTTATCGTAACCATCGTATCGGTTTTGTTTTTCAAAGTTATAATTTGATTCCTCACCAATCAGTACTTTCTAATGTTGAATTAGCTTTAACGATTGCTGGTATTAATAAGGAAGAGCGGACTAAAAGAGCGAAAGATGCTTTAGATAAAGTAGGATTAAGCGATCAATACTATAAAAAGCCTAACCAATTATCAGGTGGTCAAAGTCAAAGAGTAGCGATTGCTAGAGCTTTAGTTAATGATCCAGAAATATTGCTTGCTGATGAACCAACAGGAGCGATAGATTCTAAAACTAGTAAACAAATACTAGACCTCATTAAAAAAGTATCCGAAGATCGATTAGTTATTATGGTTACTCATAACCAAGAATTAGCTGAAGAGTATTCAACTCGGATCGTTACTCTTTTAGATGGTAAACTTCAAAGCGATTCGGATCCGTTAGAGTTAGACGAAGTAGTTGTTAAAAGAGAAAAATCACGGTTTAAAGAAAGGCGTGTAAAAACTAAAAATAATAAAGAACGAGCAAAAATGAGTTGGTGGACTACTTTTAAACTCTCGATTTTAAATCTTTTAAGTAAGAAGAGCCGTACTATTTTAACTAGTATCGCAGGTTCAATTGGAATAATTGGCATTTCATTAGTATTATCTTTATCATATGGTCTTCAATCTTACATCGATAAAATGCAAGATGATATGTTATCGGGAAATCCGATAATCATCCAAGAAACCACTTTAGATCTTGAACAAATAATGCAACGCCCAAGTCTCCATGAAAAAATCGATATTATTAAAAAAGAAGGATATATTAATGTTAATAATATGATTGAAACGGTCGCTAAAAAAGCTGCTGAAGTCGATGATATGTTTATTAAAAACAATATTACAGAAGATTATTTAGACTACGTTACTAATATTCCTATAGAAGATGCTGCAGCTGTATTTTTGGATTATGAAATTGATATTACCAATAATTTATACGTTGATTTCTATGAAGATGAGGATAACTTTGAAAACATTTCATTAAGTGTTTTAAGAGAAATTTACACTCAAATATTAAAAGAAAATGAAACAACAGAGCCATTCGCGAACTTAATAGTTAATTTCACTGATATTATTGCTCAAGCACCAAATAATAGTGATTATATATTATCTCAATACAATATCTTAGAAAGTATTGTTGAAGGTGAGATTGCTACAGAAAAAGATGAAATAATGTTAGTTTTGGATAAAGATGGAATGGTTTCAGACTTAATTTTAGCTCAATTGGGTTTTTATAATCAAGAAGAGTTTACTAATATGGTTTTAAAGGCTATCGATGACGATAGATTTGATGAAACTATCCCAATTAAAAATCAATTTAGTTACGAAGAATTATTGGGGAAAGAATTTGTATGGTATTCTAATGATACAGTTTTCGAAGCTACCAATGATGATAATAAGCCTTTTGAATACCATGCGTATTCTAAAGATTTTAATAACGGAGAAGACGGTATACCACTTAAAATTGTCGCTATTTTAGAGCCTAAAGAAAATATTTCTTATGGTAGTCTAAAAAACGGTTTTTATTATACTGAAGCTTTGACAAAAGAAATTTTAAGAGAAAATAAAAAATCTAAAGTGGTTTTAAAATTGTTTGATGAAGAAAAAGATGGTTATGCAACTTCCGCATTTGGCATTTCTCCTAATTCTAATTTACTTAAAGGAATTACTTATGAATATACGTATAATTATTTCGACGAAGAAATTAAAAAAGAAGCATTTGTGGGGAAGACTAATCTAATGAGTTCTCTAATGATGATGGGAATGCCAGGAAGTTTAAGTAAAAGGGACTTGGGCGGAGAAGAAATAGCTAGTAAAATTTCTATTTACCCTCAAAATTTACATAAAAAAGAAAATGTTTTAAAATATTTAGATAAATGGAATAGTGATGAAGAACTTATTATTGGCAACAAAACAATTGAAAAAGCAGATAGAGAAGAAATAATTTATACTGATCCCTTATCTATCATCTTTAATATGATTGGTGAAACTATTAATATGATAACGATTGCTTTAATTGGTTTTACAACTTTAGCGTTGGTTGTTTCTAGTGTTATGATAGCTATTATTACTTATGTTTCTGTTGTTGAAAGAATTAAAGAAATAGGTGTTATTAGATCATTAGGTGGAAGAAAGAGAGATGTTGCTAATTTGTTTATTGCGGAAACCTTTATTATCGGTTTAGCGGCCGGAATAATTGCAATCTTGTTTACTTATGTAGCGTCCTTTATAATTAATTTATTGGTAATTAAAGCAATAGGGGCTAAAATCGCTGTCTTCCCATGGCACTATGCCTTAATAATGATTACGATAAGCATTATCTTAACTTTAATCTCAGGCTTTGTTCCTTCTCGTTCTGCGGCTAGAAAAGATCCGGTTGTAGCCTTAAGAACTGAATAAGAGTTAAAAAAACATTCCCGCCAAGGAATGTTTTTTAATGGTTATTATAAAAAGGAGTTTTCGTAAATATAAACTAAGCGCTTTTTAGAAACAAATAAAATGAAAAAAATTAATGTCATTGAAGAAACAACGTAAATACTATTATAAAACAAACTATATAAAAAGAGATTGCTATTGACAAATGAAAAAAGTTTCGTGGCGATATTAACATCTCCACCTGAAGCAGCCATCTTAATTGAGTTTCCCCAAAGTAAAACACCACTATAAGTTCCTGATAACAGCCATACTATGGCAACTAATAATAGAGCAATGGAAATATTTTTTGTTGTTTTTAAATGGTTTTTATGAAAAAAACCACTAAGTCCAAAGGCTGTAAAAGGGATTAAATAATCTAATAAAATTAAACCGATAACGTGCCAGGTTGTCCAAGGTGTCCCTGTATAAGATTCTAAAATTGCTTTTAAAGTCGATAAAAAGATAATGTAATCAACTGAAAACTTGTAAAAAGCAAAAATTAAACTAGCGGCCAATCCATATTTTAAACCTAAAAAGAAGCCAATAAGTAATAAGGGCAGTAATCCTAAGTTAAATATTTTTCCCCCAAAAGGCAATTCTAAGTTTAAGCCTGGTATTACGCTTATTAATAAATCAACTACGATTGCAATCGCCAATAGCGTCGCTGTAAAAACAATGTTTTTCAAACTGAGTTTCATAATTATCCCTCCTTTGAAATAAAAAATCTTTGGTCGCCCAAAGAAATAGTTAAAGTTGTCAACTATCCCTTCGCTAGCATTACCCAGTTCAGGTTCAACGGGTCGATCTTATCCTCTCAGCAAAAT
>DUQU01000051.1 GCA_012837645.1 Acholeplasmataceae bacterium
ATCGTTTAATCCTCCTCACTAAATTCATCAGTTAATCCAAAGTAATCACAAAGAACTAAATAAGCTGCATACCTTTTGGCTTCTTTTTTTGATGTTGCATAAGCAATGTGTTCCATTGCCCAACTTTTAATATAACAAGTGCACTCCCACATCAATCTTCCATCATTCATCAATACTTGTTCTTCTAATTGATAGTATTCAGGAATAGAGCATCTACCTTTTTCTGCTAGTTCTTTTAAAGTATTCACTGCATTCTCTAACTGAAACTTTGATGGTCTTGGTTCTTCAGTATCAACCTCTGCTAGTGTTAATAATATTGATAAAATGTACAAAAATCACTTTTAAATAATGTACATCTCTTAAAATGATTAGATATAATCAATCATTGAAGGAGGAAGACAATATGAAAGGTGAAATCTGGATGGAAATCAGAAATGATAAACTAAAAGGATTAAGTTATACAAATATAGCAAGAAAATACAATATAGATCGTAGGACGGCAAAAAAATATGTAAATTTGGAGTCAAAACCAAAATATCAATATAAAACACCAAAGAAAAGAAAGATAGATAAATATATTGAATATATAGATGAGTTATTAGCAGAAGCTCCATATTCAGCAGTTAGAATACAAGAACAAATAAAAGATCATTATAATGAGAAAATAAGTTATACAGCAATTCAAAAACATGTAAAAGAAACAAAATCCGAATTAAACAAAAAAGCAACCGTTAGATTTGAAACGATGCCAGGATTACAAGCGCAAGTAGATTGGGGATTTTTTGAAAATTATAAAGTCTATGATTATTTAGGTAATGAGAAAAAACTATATTGTTTTCTAATGATATTAGGATATTCAAGAATGCGTTATATCGAATTCGTAACAGATATGACAACCTCAACATTAATTAAGTGTCATGTCAACGCGTTTAAGTATTTCGGCCGTTATCCCGAAGAGATTTTATACGATAATATGAAACAAGTTGTCATAAAACGAATGTTAAAACAAAAAGATAGTCAAATGAATAAAGAGTTTGAAGATTTTGCGGGATTTTTAAAATTTAAACCCATTTTGTGTAGGCCGTACCGCGGACAAACAAAGGGGAAAGTTGAAAGAACGGTACGATATGTAAGAGAAAACCTTATGTTAGGAATAAAATATAAAGACTTAATAGATTTAAATGAGAAAGCGTTTAAATGGTGTGAAAAAGTAAACTCAAAAACGCATTCTACTACTAATGAAGTCCCAAAAATAAGGTTACTAGAAGAAAAATTGAATAAGATGGCAAGAGAATATATTGTTGAAGATAACAACATTAGAAAAGTTGAAAAGGATTGTCTAATAAGTTATCAAAACAAC
The DNA here is from genome assembly GCA_012837645.1 of Acholeplasmataceae bacterium. Classification (GTDB taxonomy): domain Bacteria; phylum Bacillota_I; class Bacilli_A; order Acholeplasmatales; family UBA5453; genus DUQU01. The sequence goes on from DUQU01000051.1 coordinate 1,361, forward strand.
AAATACTCAGTTCCACCAAAATATGTTTATAGACACGTTATCGTGGCAGTTTTAGGAAGTATTTTAAGAATTTATTGTGATGGAAATAATATCGCAACACATCCTTTATCTAGTGGTAAAAGAAAAATGATAATATCAAAATCACATTATGATTTACTAACAACAAATCACACAGGAAAAGATAATGAAATTTTTAATGATTCATTATTTGATGAGAACATAAAAATCAGTGATTTAGGAGTATACAATTATGAATAATACAATAATAGACAAAATAAAGACAAATTTAAGTATATTAGGAATGAAACATACATTTGAAAATATTGATGGATATTTAGATGTAGCAATCAAAAACAAAACACCCTTAATTGATTTTCTAGATCTGCTTTTAGATATGGAATCCAAGGGTAAAATTAACAGATCAGTAGAAAATCAAATAAGGATGGCAGGCTTTCCAGGAAGAAAGACTTTTGAATTATATGATTTTTCATTTCAACCACAAATAGATTTAGAAGTAATGAATGATTTAAGAACACTAAGGTTTATTACTAATGCAGAAAACATCGTATTCTTAGGTACACCTGGCGTTGGCAAAACGCATTTAGCTATAGCACTTGGAATACTGGCTATTGAACATAAATATTCAACATATTTTGTTAATTGTCATAATCTAATCCAAAACCTCTTAAAAGCTAGTCATGAAAATAGATTAGAAGAGAGATTAAAACAATATAGTAAATACAAAGTATTAATTATTGATGAAATTGGCTATTTACCAACTAATATTGAAGGAGCAAACCTCTTCTTTCAATTAATTGCAAGACGATATGAAAAACACTCAACAATATTAACTACTAATAAGAATTTTGGTGAGTGGGGTGATATATTTCAAGATTTAACAATATCAGCTGCAATACTAGATAGAGTACTACATCATTCTACTGTTATTAAAATTGTTGGCGAAAGTTATAGATTAAAAGAAAGAAAGGAATTTATGTCTTCTAAGAATAATAGATAGTTATTATTTGTTCATTTTTTGAAGGTGATTTATGTACAAAATTTAAATATCATTGACAGGTTATACTTAAGAGGAACATCTTTCATATTGGTTGAGGTTAATGCTGTTGGTTCAATGACTTCAATGAATCCACGTTTCTCATCACCAATTAAAGTTTCTTTATTAAACACGATGGCATAACCTTCTATAGTCATCCCTTCTGTTTCTTCACTTAATCTGATTTCTGATAGTCTGATTTCTTTATTCATAACGATAAAAACTCCTCCGATACATTGATTTTATCGAAGGAGTTTCTTAAATTTGATACCCAGACTGAAGACTCGTGAAGAAAATTTACTCTTTTTTACACAAAACAGAAAAAAGATCCCCTAAATTTATAGAGAACTAACTTTGGTGTTCCATGAGGCATATTGCAATCTTTCACTATAAAAAATAATTCGCTCAAAAGTTATCTTGATGGTTATACTTCATAGAAACATCTTTCATATTGGTTAATAATAATGCTGTTGGTTCAATCACTTCAATAAATCCACGTTTTTCATCATCAATCATGGTTTCTGAGTCAAATACAATAGCATATACCTCAAGTATCGTTTCTGTTTCATTTTCTACAAGTATTAAATTAGATATTCTTATTTCTTTATTCAAAAAACCACCTCTATACGACTATTGTATAAAAGTGGTTTATAAAATTTAGGGGTCAAACTGAAGACTTTTTATAAAATGCATTTTTTATGTTAGAATGAACGATGGTAGAACGACCTACTATTTACATGCCGTTGGATGAATTCATTTTATGGATTGATCCGATACTAACTACATCGTGAGGTGTAGTTTTTATTTTTTAAATGTAGAGTATAAATATGGGTCAATAAGGCAAATCTTTGACGGAGGATAGCAATATACAATCATCCTTTTTATTGTTTTCAATCCAAACTGATTTGAAAATTATAATCTAACTGATCACTTCTCATCATAAGCATAATCAATCCTAGTGCTCCACAGTCTGGACAATATTGTTGTAACCCCTGATTTATACCATCATCGTAAGGTATCATAATCCAATTATGATTTTCTAAAATATAATCACCACAGATACAATATGCTCTGTGTTTTGTAGTTGATTGTTTTACATAATGATGTGTAAAGGAATGTGTTGGTTTTATAAAAGATATGCGTGATGATGTGTAGAAACCAGTTTGTGGTGATTCAGTATTCCATGCGTATAAAATAGCATATAATGTTGAACCAGGTGATGCATTACTGTCTAGAATTGTATCCCATTCTGATTGGGTTAAAGTATAATTAGGTGAAGTTAGATATGATGATACAAAGTAAGTATACGAGTCATTATATATCGCAAGTTGAAATCTATTAAAATTATGACTAGGAGTTCCACCTGCAGTCCATGTAAAAACCGGTGGATTTACTTCGGTAACATTAGATGAAACAGTGAAGTTAGTTGGTGCCATCCCGTGTTTATTTAATATATCTCCAAACTTTCCATCTCTATATGGATAGTAAACAGAAAACAAAGTCCAAAAGAATTCATTGAATCTTTCAGGCTGTGATTCTATTACTGCATCCCACATAACCTGATGACCGAAAGATAGATTATCATAGCTTTCAGAGGACGAATAGTTGTCATAAAAATCATAGAGTGCCGCAAATATAGATCTTTCGCAGCCTTCACCTAAAGACCAACTTGTTTCTAAACTTGTCGACCATGTATAATATGTTCCACTAGTCGAGTATGAGTAAGAATTATAAAAAGTATCATTTATGTTCGGGATGCTTCCTAATTCAGTTCCATAATATTGTGTCACAAGAATTGCATAAAAGGTTGGCCATCCTTCACCCCAAGCTAATCTTGTACCTGCATCTTTACCATGTATTGCAATTTGGTCTGCACTAATAGAATGTTCCCCACCAGGGCTATTCGCTAAATCAAAATAATGCTGTATACGGTGACCATATTCATGCAAAATAATATCCCAAAATTCGTAGGCTTCATCTGTTATATAGACTATATTCCAAAAACTATTATATTGATTTCCATCTGCTGGGAATTCGCAAGTAGCATATGGAGCATCGCCATCATTAAATTCATTAACATAGTCTGCTCCAGTAGTTAATGCTTGTGAAACTTGAAATGCTCTATAATCAACTACTGAATTTTGGAGATAATAGCTAAAATACTTATTTTCACCTACATTTAATGAAACGGTTGGTGTATTTGCATAATAACTATCATATAAAATATTTCTTCTTACTTTATTATGAACACTTTTTGAACGTGTCTGTACCCTCACATTTGAAGTATCAGTCAACGTTGTAGTAAACGAATAGTTTCCATTCTCATCAGTATAATCTTCTGCCACTTTTGTACTGTTTACATATAGTGAAACATATGTGTTTTTGAGTGGATATTTAACACCATTAGATGCTTCCCATTGCCATTTACCACTTATGATACTTTCTCCAGAAGTCAAATTACTTTGATCCCAATCAATTAATAATGCCTCTTCTGACTTTGAAAGTTTATTTTCGGTAGCTAAATTATCAAATTCATTAACTCGTAAATCAAATGAATTTTTCGAAATTAAACTGTAATGCAACAAATATTCAGAGATTAATACATCTGGATTGATCGCTGATTCTAAACAAATAAATACTCCATAAGAAGTCGTATAACCATATATGTTTGATACTAAAACTTCTTGATTTTTCAGTTCTAAAATAAGTCTAAATGCGTATCTGTCAGAATCTTGAATATACTTAAATTTAACTTCGATAACATTTTTGTCGATGTCATGTTTCAAAGAGATTATGTCAAATCCTTCAGTTAAATATTGAATATCTAATAGTTCCTGATCTGAATAAACCGTAAATGTAATAGCAAACGAATCTATTAAACTATAAGGTGATTTATTTAAATTTGCTTTAATATATTCGTGCAGAATAACTTCATCACTTTGCTCATTTGATAAAGTTGAATAATCGTTATTGTCTACTTCATTATTTAGGTCGTTTGAGTTATTTGTCGTGAAAGCAGTTAAACCTATCGAAAGGACAACAATAAACAATAAATTTAATGATTTCATTAAGAAAGATAATAATCTTGATTTCATATATTTTCCTCTTTTCTATAATTAAATAGTTATGAATTTATTGAACATTATTAGTTCTATATTCAGAAATTGTTATTATATTGTTTGTAATTAGATAAACATATTGAATTTTCATAATTGCACCAATCGTTTCTGTTTCGTTTGAATCAACATGTATTTCTAACAAGCCTATATAAAAATGACCTTCTGGATTTGTAAAGATATCATTTGGAATTGTAATAACCATATTGAAATCATAAATAGGTGCATTGTTTTCATCTAATACATAATTGTATTTCCCATTTTCATAATCTGATATTTCGAGTAACACCGTTAAGTCATCATTCAAATTCAGCTCTTCATCAACATTATTGGTAACTACAATTCTATATATTATTTCTTCATTTTCATTACTGGTAAAAGTCGTACCTTCTCTACCGATACCAATAAAAACAGAAACTGTAATATTGCTTAATGCAGAATATCCATCTTCCGAAAATATAACTTCAATGCCGTCTGTAGAAACCACATTTTCACTTTGTTTACATGATGTTAAAAAAATCATTGATATTAAAATACAAAAACATATAATCATTTTGAAACATATTGTTTTATAATTATTTCTCATTTTTTATTTCTCCATATTTCAAAAAATTTATGTATAAATCAAACACTAAAATAACAAACAAAATATTTGTTTATACCCAAAAAATTATAAATTCATCATCAATACACCATTAGCATTACCCCCTGTAATGATTATCTTTTGATAAATCACTCAACGTAATAGCAACTATATTATATCACCGGATGTAATCGCTTTCAATTAAAACTATAATTCGTCTGTTTTGCTATCATCATCTTTGCCTACTTGATAAAGATTTGCTTTCGATGAATCAACAAAATTGAGTGATTGTAATCTCTTGTCACCACCCTCTACTGGTTCTAATCCCAAGAGTGCTCTTGATTCATTTAAACTCATCAGTCCAAGTCCCATCAGCTTCTCAATGGCGTTCACTTTCGTATTCCATGATGAATATTGAAGACGTTCACTATAAAAGATGATTTGTTCTCCCGACTTTAACTCATCTTTAGAAAGTAACACTCTTGAAAATTCTTCGGACATTTGAATCGATAGTTGTTCGATGACACCTTCATAAAAAGCATTGGTGGAGATGAGGGGACTCGAACCCCTGTGCAAAAGTAAACTGCATTAAACTTTCTACATGTTTAGATCTTTATTTTATTTGGCACTAAAATCATGAAAGATCACATTATCCTAGCGCTAGCCTTATTGTTTCGTTTACTATCTTAAGGCGGCAAATAGCAAATATAACTTACTTTCTGGACTCTAAATTAAACTGTAAGTTGGTCTAATTAGAGATTACGCTTTTTCTTAAGCGTAGGCAAAATTATTGTTTCCGGTTATTTTGAAACCTCGGGTGTTTTTACTTGCACAACCAAGACATGCTTATTTAACCAATTTAATTCTGACGAATCCAAGAACATCCCCAAGCAACTTATTATACTAGTTATTAAAGAAAAATTCAAATATTTTAATGGAACTGTTGACATCTAAAATTTATTTCTTATAATGAGATTGTCATGTTTATTTTAACTTAACAAACAGTTTAATTAAAGTAAACATATAAAAGTGATGATGGCTTTATTTAGCCACTTAAGTGCTTAAATGTTTAATCGCTTTAAACAAAGAAAGTGAGGCAGTTATGAAAGAGTTAATTAGGTTAGAAAATGTTACGAAGGCTTTTGGCGATCAAGTAGTTTTAAAAGGAATTGACTTAGAGATCTATGAAAATGAGTTCGTGACGTTATTGGGTCCTTCTGGTTGTGGGAAGACGACTTTACTACGTATTATTGGTGGTTTTGAGACGCCTTCTAGTGGTAATGTTACTTTGATGGGTAAAGATCTTTTAAGCATCCCTGCTCATAAAAGGCCTACTAATACTGTCTTTCAACGCTATGCTTTGTTTCCGCATTTAAATGTTTATGAGAATGTTGCTTTTGGGCTAAGAATAAAAAAAGATAAAGACGATAAAAGCACTAAAAAAGAAAAAGAGGCAGCTTTGGATGCTAAAGTTACTAAATATTTATCGATGGTAGGGTTAATTGGTTTTGAAGAGCGTAATGTTTATAAGCTTTCTGGAGGCCAACAACAAAGAGTGGCGATTGCGAGGGCTCTAATTAATGAACCTAAAATCTTATTATTAGATGAGCCTTTAGCTGCGCTTGATTTAAAATTGCGTCAGGAAATGCAATATGAGTTAAAAGAAATTCAAAAAAATGCTGGTATTACTTTTTTATATGTTACTCATGACCAAGAAGAAGCACTTACTATGAGCGATAAAATAGTCGTCATTAATGAAGGAGAAATTCAACAAATTGGTAGCCCTGAGGATATTTATAATGAACCAACCAATGAGTTTGTTGCTAAGTTTATTGGTGAATCGAATATTATCGAAGGAATTATGAAAGATGATTATTTAGTGAGCTGGGACGAGAAAGATTATCATTGTGTTGATTATGGTTTTAAAAAGAATGAAGTCATCGATATCGTTTTAAGGCCTGAAGACTTAGATATAGTTCCTGAACAAGAGGGTTATATTGATGGTGTTGTTGATAGTGTGGTTTTTAAGGGTGTTCACTATGAGATTGATGTTAAGACTCTGAAAAGAATTTATACTATCCACACTACTGACTATCATCAAGAAGGTAAAAAGGTTTCAATTACTTTTGATAAAGAAGATATTCATGTGATGGAGAAGTGGTAATGTTTAAAATAGAACCTTTAAAAAAAGAAAAGTTAAAAAGAAGGAAATTTAAGGCTGTTAATTTAATTGGTTGGCCGTATTTGCTAATTTTATTTATTTTAATAGTTATTCCGGTATTGTTAATTGTTTTTTACGCTATTACTGACAATGTTAAAGATATTTATTTTGAATTTACTTTAAAATACTTTTTAATGTTTTTTAAAGAAGCAGCTTTTGTAAAAGTAATGAAAGACTCGATTGTCTTAGCTTTAATTACGACTTTAATTTGTTTAATAATTGGTTATCCACTTGCTTTCGTTATTAGTAGGCAAGCTCCTAAAAGACAAGCAATTTTAATTTTATTAGTAACGGCTCCGATGTGGATTAATATGCTTATTAGAGTCTTAGCTTGGAAACAGATCTTTAATATTATCGATGAAAGAATTATTGGCACTAATTTTGCGATTGTAGTAGGGATGGTTTATGTTTTTTTACCTTTTATGGTGCTCCCTATTTATACAGTCTTATCGAAAATAGATCCCCTTCTTTATGAAGCTAGTGCTGATTTAGGTAGTAGTGCGGTAATTACTTTTTTAAAGGTTACTTTGCCGCTTTCTATCGGCGGTGTTTTATCAGGGGTGACGATGGTTTTACTTCCAGCGGCGACGACGATTGTAATTCCTAAAATATTAGGAGAAGGAAAGTATTTAATTGGTAACTTAATTGAAGATCGCTTTTTAAAGGCAGGTAATTGGAGTTATGGTTCTGCGATTGCGATTGTGTTAGCGATAATTATTATGTTAATGGTAATGTTGACGAAGCGTTTTGACCGTAATAAAGGTGGTGAGGCATATGAAAAGGAATAATTTTAAAGTAGTTGACGGCTTGTTTTTAGTAGCGGTAATTGCCTTTTTTTATCTTCCGATTATTAGTTTGATGATCTTTTCATTTAATAGTGATAACAGCTTAACTCATTTTAAAAGTTTTTCTTTTAAATGGTATTTAGAATTATTTAAAAATGAAGAGATTACTAACGCTGTGATAATGACTTTTATTATTGCGATTTTAGCAACCATCATTTCTACCTTTATTGGAACTTTCGCTTCTATTGCTTTAGCGAAATATAAGAAAAGGCTTAGGAATACGGTTTTGACTTTAAATAATATTCCCATTGTTAATCCGGAGATTGTTACGGCGATAGGAATGTTATTGTTGTTTCAATCATTAAAAATAGAAAAGGGCTATTTTACAATGTTATTAGCTCATATTGCCTTTTGTTTACCGTATGTGATAATTTCAGTTTATCCGAAAGTAAGAAGTTTAGATCCAAACTTAGTTGAAGCAGCGATGGACTTAGGTGCGCCGCCATTAAAGGCTTTAAGACATGCTATTCTCCCGCAAATAAAAGTAGCGGTAGTAGCGGCTTTAGCGATTTCTTTTACGATGAGTTTTGATGATTTTGTCATTTCCTATTTTACATCTGGTTCCGCAACCAATATTTCAATTTATTTATACACTTTAAAAAGGGGAGTAAACCCTAGTATAAATGCCTTATCAACGTTGATGATTATCGTAATAACGATAGTAGTAATTGTTCATTATTTAAGAACTAATAAACAAATTAAAAAGGGGGTAAAGTTCAATGAAAAAAGTATTTAGTTTGATGGTGCTATTATTAGCGTTAATTACTCTTAGTGCCTGTAAAGGTGCCGATATTAAGATTTTAATGCCAGGAGATTACATTAATTTAAAGCTCTTAAAAGATTTTAAAAAGGAGACCGGTAAAAAGGTTAAAATAGTTACCTTTGAATCTAATGAAGCAGCCTTAATTAAGCTTAAAATGGAAAAGTTTGATTTGGTTGTTCCTAGTGATTATATGGTGGAACAAATGATTTTTGAAGACTTATTGCAGCCAATTGATTGGGAGTTAATTACCGAACTAGATAAAGAGACTAGTTTTCCCGATGAGCTGCAAAGTTTACTTAGTGACTATCAAGAAGAGTTTCCAATTTTAGATTATCATGTTCCTTATTTTTGGGGTAATTTAGGGATCTTATATGATAAAACTAAAGTGAGTTTGGAATTGTTAGAAAGCGAAGAATGGAATATTTTTGCTAATGAGGAGTTAAGAATAGTAATTTATGATTCTTCAAGAGATGGTTTCTTTATCGCTTTAAAACAGTTAGGTTATTCTGGGAACACTAATGATGATAAGGAGTTAGAAGACGCGGAAAGTTATTTAAAGGCGATTGCTAAACATAAAAATGTTGTCTTTTTAACTGATGAAATCTTAGATGATATGAAAACGAGCAAATATGATCTTTCTTTAACTTATTCAGGTGATGCGGTTTATTTAATGAGTAAAAACAGCAAGTTAGATTTTTATGTTCCTAAAGTTGGTACTAATGTCTTTGTAGATGGGTTTTCCATTCCGAAGGACGCTACTAATTTAGATGTTGTTTATCAGTTTATTAATTTTATTTCGCGCCAGGAAAATGCTTTAAAAAACACCCTAGATGTGATGTATCAAAGCCCTCGTAAAGATGTTTATGAAAGTTTAATTAGTCCCGGAAGTGAGCTTTATGATTACTTAAGCGCTTATCAAGTAATTAGAAATGAAAATGATGAGCTCTTTAGATACGATAAGGATGCTAAAGAGTTTATCGATGACGCGTGGGCGAAAATAAGATCGAGCAATTAAATTTAAGAAGATACAGGCCAAGATGCTGTATCTTTTTTTTCAATAAAAGTTTACTTTTATGGTAAAATATTTAGCGAGGTATGAATATGACAAGAAGAGAACTCCGTGAGCAAGTCGTCTTAGCATTATATATAGATGATTTATTAAAAACATTGCCAAAACTTAAAAATGAAAAGGTTAAAAACCTTTTTAATGAGGTAAAAGAAAAAGAATTAGAAATCGATGAGTTAATTATTAGTAGTTTAGAAAATTACGCCCTTAATAGGCTCTCTTTTGTCGATAGAGCGATTGTGAGACTCGCTACTTATGAAATGAAATTTACGGAGACACCTAAAGGCGTTATTATTAATGAAGCGATTGAAATTACTAAAAAATACGCTGACATCGATGATAAACAATATAAATTTACTAATAAGCTATTAGATAATATTAAAAAGGGGCTTTAAAGTGGAAGAAAAAAAGTATTTAACAGTAACAGCCTTAACTAAATATCTAAAACATGTCTTAGAAAGTGATCCACATTTAAGTAAAATTTACTTAAGAGGAGAAGTTTCTAATTTAACAAAGCATAGTCGCGGTCATTATTACTTTTCTTTAAAAGACGAAAATGCTCAAATTAGAGCGGTGATGTTTGCATCTCAAACGAGAAAATTAAACTTTTCTTTAAAAGAAGGCGATAAGGTCCTAGTCTTCGGTAGTATTAATGTTTATGAGCCCTCAGGAAGTTATTCTTTACTGGTTTATGAAATGGAACCTGATGGGATTGGAGCTTTATATTTAGCATATGAAAAATTAAAAAAAGAATTAGCAGAAAAAGGTTACTTTAAAGCAGAACATAAAAAAGCAATTCCCAAATATCCCAACACTATTGGAGTGATTACTTCTCCAACAGGAGCGGCAATTAGAGATATTATTAATACTATTAAAAGAAGATACCCACTTACTAAAGTTATTTTATATCCAACTTTAGTTCAAGGGGAAGGAGCTAAAAAGTCAATTAGCGATAATATTATTAAAGCAAATAGTCAAGGTTTAGTAGATGTTTTAATTGTTGGTCGTGGTGGTGGTTCTATTGAAGACCTTTGGGCCTTTAATGAAATTGAAGTCGTGGAAGCGATCTTTAATTCTAACATTCCCATTATTTCCGCAATCGGCCATGAAACAGACTTTACATTAAGCGATTTTGTGAGCGACTTAAGAGCGCCAACCCCTACCGCAGGAGCGGAACTAGCAACTCCAGATATTAATATTTTAAAACGTGAAATTAAGCAAACAGCGGAAACTATCAAAAGTTGGTTCTCGCAAGAAATTAGGCAACGAGAAGTTTTATTAGTTCACTTAGAAGAAAGACTTAGTCTGCTACATCCTCTTAAAAAGATAGCGGAAATAAAACGCCATTATGAAAAACTAAAAGCGGATTTAAAGAGAAATTACCAGTGGCAATTACTTACTAAAAAACAAAGTTATCAACTTTTAAACAATGCTTATCAAAAGTTTGATTTAAAAACAATAGTAAACCTTAAAAAAGAAGTATTAATAACGAAAGAAGAACAGTTAAAAGTAAATTTAAATAGACTACTAACAACTAAACAACAAACCCTAGCATTAAAACTAAATAGTTTAGAATATTTAAATCCTTTAAAGTTATTAAAAGGAGGTTATTCAATTACTATTCATAATGATAAAAGAATAACTTCAATCGATGAAGTCGAATTAAATGAGGAAATAACAACTTATTTTAAAGATGGTAAACTAACGACCAAAGTCAAGAAAAAGGAGCGATTATAATGAAGTTAAGTTTTGAAGAAGCTTTAAAAAAACTAGAAGTAGTATTAAAAAAGTTAGAAGATAAAGAAGTTAGTTTAGATGAGGCTGTTAAACTTTATAATGAAGGTTTAGAACTCTCTAAACAATGTTATCAATTATTACAAGAAGCAGAAAAACTAATTACCGTAAAAATGAACGCTGATGAAGAAGAGCCTTTTGAGGTAAATGAGTAATTTAAAAGCGATTAAAGACCCTAACTTTTTAAAGGAGTTATCACTATCTGAACTGACTAATTTAGCCGAAGAGATTCGCTCCTTTTTAATTGAAAATATTAAAAAGACAGGCGGCCACCTCGCTTCTAATTTGGGAGTTGTTGAACTGACAATCGCGCTTCATTATGTTTTTAATTCCCCTTTAGATAGTATTATCTTTGATGTTTCTCATCAAAGTTATACTCACAAAATTTTAACAGGAAGAATTAATGATTTTCCTACTTTAAGGAAGGCTCAAGGCTTATCGGGATATGCAAGTTATCATGAATCGGTCCATGATAAATGGGAATCTGGTCATGCTGGAACTTCTTTAAGTGCACTTTTTGGTTATTTAAAAGCCAACCAACTTAAGGGTAAAAAGGACGAAGTGATCGCCGTTGTTGGTGACGCTTCAATTACTAATGGTACTAATATGGAGGCTTTAAATTTACTGGCTAGCGAAAAAGATTTAAAAGGGATTATCGTAATTAATGATAATAAAATGAGCATTTCTAAAAGTGTCGGTGCTTTTTCTAAAGTATTAACAAATTTAAGAGGATCGCCTTTTTTAGGAAAACTAAAAGCTTTCTTTAAAAAAATAACGCCTGCTTTCATTTATCGGTTTTTCGGTCGTCTTAAAAGAGCTTTTAAAGCTTTATTGCAAAGACAAAATATTTTTGAAGAAATGGGATACGTGTATATTGGGCCTTTTGATGGTAATAACTTAAAAGAATTAATTGGCGCCTTTAAAGCTGCGAAAAAACTTAATAAATCGGTTGTTATTCACACTATTACTCAAAAAGGAAAAGGTTACTCTCCAGCTGAAAGTGATTTAAAAGGGGTTTATCATGGCGTGGAACCGAGTGTTATCGGCACTTCAAGTAAGGAAAACAATAAAATCAGTTTTAGTGAAGCGATTAGTGTTATTATTGAAAAATTAACAGAAAAAGAAGACATTTTCGTAGTCATGCCAGCGATGTTAATGGGGACTAAGTTTTTAGCTTATCAAAAAAAATATCCAAGGCGGATTATCGATGTTGGAATCGCAGAAGAACACGCCGCCGTCATGAGTGCGAGTCTTGCTTTAAATGGCGTTAATGTTTTTTTACCATTGTACTCCACCTTCTCGCAGCGCGCTTATGATCAAATTTTAAATGATATTGCCCGCCCTAATTTAAAAGTTATTATTGGCATTGACCGAGCTGGCTTTGTTGGTGAAGATGGTTCTACCCATCAAGGCTTATATGATGTTTCAATGTTTTTAAGTATGCCTAATGTGAGCGTTACGATGCCTAAGGACATGAAAGAAGCTGCTGGTTTATTAAAATATGCTTTTTCCAAAAATCAACCTTTCGTAATAAGATATCCGCGCACTAATACGGAGTTAATAACTTTAGATGAGATAACTCCATTAGCACCTTCTTGGGAACTATTAAGAAAAGGAAAAAAGGGGATTATTATTAGTTACGGTCCTATCTTATTAGAAATTGAGAAATTATTAATTGCTAATAATTTTGATTTTAGTTTATGCAATGCGAGATATATTAGGCCTTTAGATGAAAAACTCTTAAAAGAGCTTTTAAAAGAACATCAGCTTTTAATAGTTTATGAGGAAACTCATGCTAGTGGTAGTTTGTATCAGTTTATTTTAGCTTTCGCGATGGAAAATGGTTTTAAAAACCACATTATCGCCCTTAATGCTTATAATAAGATTATTAATCATGGTACTATTGAGGATAACCGAAAAGCAGCAGCGCTCTCGATGGCTGATTTAAAAAGAGTAATTGAAGAAGATGAGATTAGATAATTATTTAAAAGGAAAAGAAAAGCTGACTCGTTCTAAAATAAAAGCACTTATTTTAGCAGGAGCAGTTAAAGTTAATGATAAAATAATAATGAAAGCGAGTTATCAAATTAAAGAAGATGATAAGGTTGAACTTTTAACTACTAATAAATATGTTTCAAGAGCGGGATTAAAATTAGAAGAAGCGATTACGTACTTTCAATTAGATTTTAAAGATAAAGTTATTTTAGATGTCGGCTCTTCGACAGGTGGTTTTACCGATTGTAGTTTAAAACATGGGGCGAAAATAGTATATGCTTATGATGTTGGCACTCTGCAAATGGATGAAACGCTGAGAAAAGATGAAAGGATTGTTTTAAAAGAACAAACAAATATTTTAAAAGCTGATCCTCCAAATGTTGATATTGCTTTAATTGATGTTTCTTTTACTTCTACATTACCAATTATGAAACACATTAAGAATAAAGCAAAACTGTTTGTGATATTATTCAAGCCGCAATTCGAAGTAGGAAGAATAAACTTAAAAAAAGGGATTGTTAAAGAAGAAAAGATTGCTTTATTAAAACTTCAAGAATTAAAGTCAGCTTTAGAGGAACAAAAACTAACTGTGGTAGATTTTATTAAAACCGCGCTTAAAGGTAAAAAAGGTAATCAAGAGTATTTAATGTTAGTAAAAAAGTAAAATAGTAAGAGTTTGCTATTATAATAATAAGAGGGATAATAATGTTAAAAAGCTTAACAATTAAAAATTTAGCTATTATCGAAGATATTACGATTGACTTTTCTTCTGGTCTTACTTGTTTAACAGGCGAAACAGGAGCTGGAAAAAGTCTTTTAATCGATTCTCTTAATTTAATTTTTGGGAAAAGAGCCGATAGCGATTTGATTAGATTTGGCGCTGAACAAGCTTATATTAAAGCTCATTTTATTAATCTTGATGAAAAAATAACAACCTATTTAAAATCCCAAGAATTACCAGACAAAGATTTAATAATAGAAAGAGTAATAACTATTAAAGGTAGTAATAAAGTGTTAGTAAATGATGTTTTAGTAACGTTGCAATCTTTAAAGGAATTAGCATTTTTAATCGGCGATATCCATGAACAACACGATACCGCTTCCTTAATTAACCCTGAGACATCATTAACTATTTTAGATGCTTTTGGGAATTTAACAGAAGTTCTTAATAGTTATCTTATTTTAAAATTTAACTATGAGGAAAAAAGCAAACTTTATGAGCACGCTTTAAAAGAAACTATCAAACAACAAGACCAATTAGATAAGTTTAAATATTACTATGATGAGCTTACTAAGGCTAACTTAGTTTTTGACGAATTAACTGCTTTAAAAGAACAAATAAACACTTTAAGAAATAAAAAAGAGATCGTCACTAATTTAGAAAAAGCCTATGAAAATATTAAAATAATAACCGAAGAAGACTTGCTTTATCAAAGTTTAAAAGCCTTACAAAGTTTAGAAAAATTTAACTTAGGTAATCTCCAAGAAAGAGTCGCCAATAGTTATTATGAACTCGATGATCTTAAAGGAGAAATTTATCAAAAACTTTTAGAAGTTAAAGATGTTTCTTTACTAGAACTCAACAATTTAGAAGAACGTTATTTCTTTTTAAAGGAGTTAGAAAAGAAGTATCAAAAACCTTTAAATAGTTTAATAACTTACCAAGAAGAACTCCAAGATGAAATCTTAAAGTTAGAAAACTATGATTTGTATTTAGAGAAGCTTTTAAAACAAAAAGAAAAAGCTTATCAAGAAGCTTTTAAGAGTGCCGAAGATATTTCTCAAAAGAGACAAAAGCTAGCTTTAATGTTAGAAAAAGAGTTTATCGCCTCTTTAAAAAATTTAGCAATCGATTATGTTAGTTTTAAAGTGCACTTTAAGAAAACAGAACTTACTAATAATGGTATTGATGATGTGATTTTTTTAATTAGTTTAAACGAAGGCGAACCCTTAAAACCATTTTATAAAACCGCCTCTGGAGGAGAACTATCAAGAAGTATGTTCGCCCTTAAAATGATTTATGGCAAAGTCCATAACTTAAGTTTAATGGTCTTTGATGAGATCGATTTAGGAGTCTCTGGAGAAGCTAGTTTAAAAGTTGCTGATGCTTTAGAACAATTAGCTAAAGAAAGGCAGGTTATCGCGATAACCCATCTTCCTCAGGTTGCTAGTAAAGCGAGTTTTCATTACCATATAACTAAAGCAACTAATCAAGAAAGAACGACTACTAATTTAAAACTATTAAAAGGTGAAGAACGGGTTTATCAGTTAGCTTATTTACTAAGTGGTAGTAAACTAACTGAAGGAGCATTACTCCACGCTAAAGAACTTTTAAAAGAAAAAAAGCCTTAACGGCTTAAGTTTTGAATGATTATCACGATTAAAGAGATAATGGGAATTAAAATCATCGCTGCAGCAATAATATAAATTGTGATTTTACCCCAAAGCGATTTAGCGGGACTTTTAAATTTTGGAATCTCGCCTGGCTTTGTTTCTGTCTCTTTCGGTTTAATTTCTTTTTTGTATGCATGTTTTTTAGCCACAATCTCACCTCATTTTGCATAAACATTATAACATAGGATTTTAAAAATAAAAGGGATTAATAATGAAGAAAACAACAAAAGTAATTTTTCATATCGACTTAAATGCTTTTTACGCTTCCGTAGAAATGATTTTAGATCCTCACTTAAAAGAAAAAGTATTCGCTGTTGGTGGAGGAACGAATTATTTTAGAAGCGGTGTTTTAACGACCGCCTCTTATAAGGCGCGTAAATACGGAATTAGGAGTGGAATGACTGTTTTTGAAGCTTATCAAAAATATCCCAACTTAATTATCGTCCCTAATAAAAGAAGAGAATATCAAAAGTATTCGAAACTTTTCTTTAAAACTTTAAAAACATTTACCACTCATATTTATCAAGCTTCCATCGATGAAGCTTATTTAGACGTTACCGATATTATCGATTTTGAAAATCCGCTTTTATTAGCGAAGGCAATGCAAGAAGCCCTTTTAAAACATCAACTACCAGCAAGCATTGGTATCGCCCCGACTTTATTTTTAGCGAAGATGGCTTCTGATTTAAAAAAACCGTTAGGAATAACGATTTTAAGAAAGCGTGATTTAAAAACCGTTTTATATCCCCTTCCGGTAGGTGAAGTGCACGGGATTGGCGTTAAAACTGAAGAACGTTTAAAAACAGTCAATATTAATACGATTGCTGATTTTATGAATCCTAAAAACAAAGAGGCGATCATAAAAGCGATTGGCGAAAACGCTTATTGGGCTAGTAAAAATGATTTATTAGGTAAATCAAGTGATTTTGTCGATGTGCATAAATATGAAATACCTCAATCGATCTCCAATGAAAACACCTTATCATTCGATCTTGATAACCGCGATCTTTTAAAAATAGAATTAGCAGAAATCTTTAATAAAACTCATCAACGGTTAAAAAAAGAAAAATTGCTTTGTAGAAGTGTCTTTGTTAAACTGAGAAACAATTTATTTGAAACGAAAACTAAAACAAAAAGTTTCTTAAAAGAAACCGCCGATTATGAACTTTTGTATCATACCGCTGAAGATTTATTTGAAGAACTTTTTATTGAAGAACCGATTAGACTCATCGGCGTAGGATTCGCTAATATAATTCCCTTAAGCGATTTTAAAGAAGAAAGAACACTTTTTAATTATCAACGTTTAGACCAAGAAACTTAACCCAAGATATCATAACTAGTTAAGTTAGATTTATTCTCCCATGTTTTATGATCATTAGCATCAAAGTTGGTTAAAAACTCAATAACTTCAGCCGTAATTGCCTTTGGCGTGGAAGCGCCACTAGTAACGCTAACGGTTTTAATATTTAAAAGCGATTCAATTTTAAGGTCCTCAACAGTTTCAATTAAATAACTATTAAGTCCCTTGTTTTTAGCCACTTCAACTAACTTATTACTATTACTAGAAAGCCGGTCGCCAACCACTATTAAAAGTTCGCTTTTAGCAGTCTCTATCACGGCTTTTTGCCTTCTTAAGGTGGCCTTGCAAATATTATTATCGGTAGAAAGAGAGTAGTTTTTTTGCAGTTCTTGAGTTAAAGAATTTAAAAAACCCACATCTAAAGTAGTTTGATTAAAGAGGAAGAGCGGTTTTTCAGTTTGATGGCGGTAAGCTTTCGCTTCCTTTAAAGAGCTTATTAAAGTGATTTTATTACTAATTCCTAACACCCCTTCAGTTTCGGGGTGATTTTTTTGCCCTAAATAGAGAATTTTATGGGTTGGTAAATAGTGTTTTATTTGTTGGTGAACATAATCTACATCCGGGCAAGTAGCGTCAATATAAGGAATGTTTCTTTCTTTCAACGTTTTAATAACGGCTGGACTGACACCGTGAGCAGTTAGAATCACTGTTCCTCCTTTAACTAAATTTAAAAGTTCAAGTCTTGTTTTTGAAGGTTCATTTAAAGAAATAACTCCTAGTTCAGCCAAACTTTCAGCTAATCTTTTATTATGGACAATCAAGCCTAAAATATAAAGTGGCTTCGCTACTTTATCATCTTTTAAAGCATCTTTTACAATTACCAAAGCTCTCTGGACTCCTTTACAGAAGCCTTGCGGTTGGATTTTAATTACTTTCATTATTTCACCACTTAAATTATACACGATTAATAGTAAAAAGCTTGTTAATATGTTAAAATAACTAAGATTAGGAGGGCTGCTATTGGAATTTTTAGAAGCTGAAATTAAGCGTCTTGGTTTTTTAGAACCAACTTTAATTCAAGAAAAAAGCTACCAAGCATTTTTAGCAAATAAAAGTGCTATTTTGCTCTCGCCGACAGGTACTGGAAAAACTTTAGCTTATTTAATTCCCTTATTAAAAAAGATTACTAATAAATCTAATCACTTACAAGCTTTAATTATCGTTCCCACAACTGAATTAGCGCTCCAAATTAAAACAGTATTAAGGGAGTTAAAGCCAGTTTATACTCACCAAACAATTAGTGCAAGCGATGATCGGTTAAGAGCTTTTAAAAGCTTTACAACCACCCCCCCGCAACTTTTAGTAATTACTCCAGGAAGACTTGCCGATTTAGAAAAAGAAGGACTGTTAAATATTAGTACCGTTAAAGAATTAATTATCGATGAAGCCGATATGATGTTTAGTTTAGACTTTTTAAAAGAAATTGATAACATTATTAAAAAAACAAAAGCTAATATTTACCTTTTTTCCGCTACTTTACCTGCTCATTTACTGAGCTGGGCGAAAAGCTATTTTAAAGGAACCTTTTTAATAGATGTGAGAAAAGAAATAAAATTAAACATCAATCATCATTTAATATTTACTAGTGGTGATAAAGAAGAAAGACTTTTTAAATTATTAAAAGTACTCAATCCTTTTCTCTCTTTCATCTTTGTTAGTAGAAACGCTGATATTGAACCGCTTTATTTAAAGATGTTAGAAAAAGGTTATCAAGTAGGAAGACTTTCTAGTAAACAAACATTAAGAGAGCGTAAAACAATTATTAATAATGTTAATGAGTTAAAATATCAATACTTGATTAGTTCTGATTTAGGTTCGAGAGGATTGGATTTTGAAGCGATATCAGATATTATTCATTATGATTTTCCTTATCGTCTAGAATACTACTATCACAGAAGCGGAAGAACAGGAAGAATGCTTCAAGAAGGCAACGTTTATTTGTTTTTCGAAGATCGATTAAACCGGAAAATTGCCGCTTTAAAAAAAGGTGGTATCGAGTTTAAAGAATATCAAATTAAAAATGAGCAATTAATAGTTAAGCCAAGTGGGGAAAGAACTTTAACGGCAGCGGAAATAAAAGCGATTAGAAGTGTTAAGAAACCGACCAAAGTTAAACCTGGTTATAAAAAGAAATATCAAAAAGAAGTTCAAAAGGCTTTAAAAAAAGCCCGTTATCAAAGGAGAATAAAAAAATGATTTTAGGTTCACATGTTAAAATGAGTGGAAAGAAAATGATGTTAGGAAGTGTCGAAGAAGCACTTTCATATGGCGCCAATACTTTTATGATTTATACTGGTGCCCCGCAAAACACACGGAGGAGAAAAATCGAAGAATTAAAAATTCCTGAAGCTTTAGAATTGATGAAAGCACATAACATTGATGTTAATAACGTTGTTATTCACGCCCCTTATATTATGAATTTAGCTAATCCTAGTTTAGAAAAACGTCAGTTCGCTATCGATTTCTTAACGAGTGAAATCGAAAGAAGTGCAGCGATGGAAGCGACTCAAATTGTTTTACATCCCGGCTCGGCGGTAGGACTGGATAGAGAAGAAGCGATTAGATGGATTGGTGAGGGTTTAAATAAAGTGATCGCTAATACTAAAGACTTAAAAGTAAAGATCGCCTTAGAAACGATGGCTGGTAAAGGTAATGAAGTTGGGAGAACATTTGAAGAGTTAAAAGCGATCATCGATTTAGTTGCTGATAAGACAAGAGTGAGCGTTTGTTTTGATACTTGTCATACTCATGATAGTGGTTATGATATTAAAGAAAACTTTAAAGGGGTATTGGAAGAGTTTGATAAAGTTGTTGGTAAAAAATATTTATCTGTTTTTCATATTAACGATTCTAAAAATATTAAAGGTGCTAGAAAAGATCGTCATGAAAACCTTGGTTTTGGTGAAATTGGCTTTAAGGCTTTAGTTGATATTATTTATGATGAAGAGTTTAAAGCGATACCTAAAATACTAGAAACCCCTTATATAGGTGATAACCCACCTTATAAAGAAGAAATAGAAATGATTAAAAATAGACGCTTTGAAAGCGACCTTAAAACAAAATTATTAAAACAAGAAGGAGAATAAAAAAATGAGTTATCAAATTATTATTAATTCCAGTTCTGATCTACCAGAACAAGTAGTTAAAGAGTTCGATTTTAAAGTAATGCCTTTAACCTTTAACTTAGAAGACAAAAGCTATTTAAATGATCCAGGTTATCAAAGTATGCCGGTAAAGACGTTTTATCAGCATTTAAAGGATGGGAAGGTGGCGACGACTTCACAACTGAATACCGAAGATTATATTAAAGAAATTGAAGCCCAGTTTAAAGAGGGAAAAGATGTTTTAATTTTATCTTTTTCTAGTGGACTTTCCGGTTCTTATAACGCCGCTAGACTAGCTTTAGAACATTTTAAAGATAGTGAGCGTAAAGTTTATTTAGTAGATACTTTAGCGGCTTCTTTAGGTGAAGGACTCATCTGCTATTTAGCTGGTTTAAAACAACGAGAAAAGAAAACAATTGAAGAAGTCAGAGACTACGTTGAAGAACTTAAACTTCATGTTGCTCACTGGTTTACAGTTGATGATTTAATGTTTTTAAAAAGAGGAGGAAGACTTTCAGGCGCGAGCGCTATTATTGGCTCCTTGCTGAAAATCAAACCGATTTTACACGTCGATAATGAAGGAAAATTAATTCCGAGACTGAAGACGATTGGAAGAAAGAAAGCATTAAATACTTTAGTGAAAAAATTAACAGAAACCATTGATACATCACTTTCTAAGCTAGTTTTTATCTCCCATGGTGATGATTTAGAAAGTGCTAATTATGTTAAAGAAAGAGTGTTAGCTTTAAACTTAAGCTTAGAAGTGAAACTTGTTAACTATATCGGGCCTGTAATCGGCGCCCATAGTGGACCAGGAACGATTGCGCTTTTCTTTACAGCGAAAGAAAGGTAAAAAACAAACAAACTATTAAAAAAAACATCTCAAAATGAGGTGTTTTTTTATAGAAAAGAGAGTCTTTTTTAAATCATTTTAGTTAAATAGTAGTACCGCTTTTAATTACTTTTTCTGTAATGATTGCGGTTGAAGTTATTGAACAGTTTCTTTCAATAGTAGTGTTATCAGGAATAATAACGCTTTTTGCGATGGCGTTAATACCAGAGAAGAAGAGTTCTGGCTTTTCGCGATTAATAGTATAATCTTCGCCATAACCGACTTTAGCATTTTTACCGATAATTACTTTTTTATCGATAACACTTTTTTCTATATATGCACCCTCTTCGATGCGGCTGTTATTCATAATGATACTATCTTTGACAATAGCGTTTTTACCGACATAAACTCCTGGCGATAAAATTGAATTAATAACGGTTCCTTCAATAATACTACCGTTACTTATTAAAGCGTTAATGATTTTTGCGTTTTCACCAATCTTTACTGGTGGTAGCTCTTCACTTCTAGTATAAATCTTCCATTCTTGTTCATATAAATCCAAGCGATTAGTTTCATCATCTAATAAATCTAGTGAAGTTTCTAAAAAGGAATCAAGAGTACCGACATCTTGCCAGTAGCCACTAAACTTATAACCATAAACGGAAGTATTTTCTTTTGCGATTAAATAAGGAATAACGTGTTTACCAAAATCAAGATTATCCATCTTTAAGGTTTCTAAGGCATCATATAAAACATCGGCACTAAAAACATAAATACCCATCGAAGCTTCTCTTGAAGTGGTTGTCTTTGGTTTTTCTTCAAACTCCGTGATCACACCATCTTCATTAAGAGTCATAATCCCAAAACGATGGGTTTCTTCTTTAGGGACGGTGGTTGTTGCGATTGTTAAGCCGGCCCCTTTTTTTTCATGATAGTCGATCATCTTTTTATAGTTCATTTTATAAATATGGTCGCCAGATAAAATTAAAATATATTTAGCAAACCTTCTTTTAATAAAGTTCAAGTTTTTTAAAACGGCATCCGCTGTGCCTTCATACCAAACTTGATGGGGTTGTAAAAGCGTTACTTGACTATCTCTTCTGTCTAAATCCCAAGGTTTACCAGAACCGATATGCTCATTTAAAGAAAGCGGTAAATATTGAGTTAAAATCGCGATATCATAAATACCTGAATTACTTAAGTTACTTAAAGAAAAATCAATAATTCTAAACTTCCCGGCAAAAGGCACTGCGGGTTTACTCCTTTTTTCCGATAAAACGTCTAACCTGGAACCTTTTCCACCTGCTAATATTAATGCTAGAGTTTCCACTTTTTTACTCCTCCTTTATAATTTCTTGATATAAATTTAAATAATCCCTACCCATCTTTTTTAAAGAATAATCCTGATTTAAAGCTTGTTTTTGTAAGCTTTTAAAGACAGGTTGATTATTATTAAATAAGTTAACAGCGCTAATAATAGTAGCCATCATTTCATGAGCATTGTAGTTTTTAAAACTAAAACCAGTTCCCTCATTAGTATATTTATTGTAAGGAATAACAGTATCTTTTAATCCTCCAGTTTCTCTGACAATAGGAAGCGTACCATAACGCATTGAAATCATTTGAGCGAGTCCGCAAGGCTCAAATAAGGAAGGCATTAAAAAGAGATCACTGCTGGCGTAAATGAGATGGGCTAATCGGTTCTCAAAGCCAATATGGGTAAAGACCTTTTGAGGGTATTTATGCATTAAATAGAGGAAGAACTCCTCATATTTCTTTTCACCACTTCCTAAAAAGAGATAAAAGGCATTAGTTTTAGTAATTGTTTCTTCTAAAGTAGCTAACATTAAATCGATGCCCTTCTGAGTTGCTAGTCTTCCAATATGTCCGACGATAGGAAGAGTAGTTAAAGCAGGTAACTTTAATTCTTTTAAAAGAGCCAACTTATTATTTTTCTTACCACTAATAAAACTATTTTTAGTATAGTTGAAAAATATATGATGATCGGTTTCAGGATTATAAACCTCATAATCGATACCATTTAAAATTCCTTTTAAGTCTTGAGCTCTTGATTTTAAAGCACCATCTAATGTAAAACCATAATACTCTGTTTGAAATTCTTTTTGATAACTAGGGCTAACAGTATTAATTTTATTTGCTAAAGTAATCCCCGCTTTTAAAAAGTTGACCCTTTCAAAATGAATATAATCGTAGCTAAAAGCACTATTAGTGTATTTAAAACTGTCTTTTTCAAAACTACCTTGAAATTGGAGATTATGAATTGAGAGTAAAGTTTTAAGATCTTTAAAAAGCGGATCACTACGGTAATGAGTTTTAAGTAAGAAAGGAGTAATCGCGGTTTGCCAATCATTTAAATGGAGTAAATCAGCTTTTATTTTAGCTCTTTTTAAATAAGTTAAAATACTATAAGAAAATAAAAAAAAGCGCTCATCATCATCGTGGTAACCATAATAATTTTCGCGCTCATAAAAGGGATGTTTAACAAAGACATAAGTTACGTTTTCATCATTAAAATAATAGTAATCAACAAAATAATTATTACCAGCCATCACTATCTTAACTGCTTTTAAAACTTGAGGAGTATAAGTGCTTAAATCGACATTTTGATAATAAGGAGTTAAAACAATGATCTTAACATCATCTTTTAACACTTTAGGCAAGCTCCCACTAATATCTGCTAAACCGCCAGTCTTAGAAAAAGGTACGACTTCAGAAGAAGCTAATAAAACGGTTAGTTTTTTCATTTTTTTCCCTCCTCTATCCTACTTATAGTATAATGAAATAAACTTGGGATGTCAAAATAATTAAAGTTTTTAAAAAGGGTATCAAAACCAAGCATAAAAAGTTTAAGAAAATGGCATCCGCTAGTTTTTTAAGATAAATTCAGTAATGAATAAAAAGTTAAGATATGCTAAACTATTACTAAGTAGAAGGGTTAATATAAGGATGAATGAAAGTAAAAGCGTGAAGAGATTAATCTTTGATTAT
The DNA here is from genome assembly GCA_012837645.1 of Acholeplasmataceae bacterium. GTDB lineage: Bacteria > Bacillota_I > Bacilli_A > Acholeplasmatales > UBA5453 > DUQU01. The sequence goes on from DUQU01000051.1 coordinate 25,497, forward strand.
CAAACAACTAAATTAAAATACGTCAGTAACGCGACGAAATATCTTCTAGGCTTTGATTTTGAGGAGCTTTCCATCAAGAGATTTTTTCCAAGCTTAAATATTAGTGCTTTGAAAAAAGCATTAAAGCTCGAAAAACTAGTTAAAATAGCACTAAACAATACTAAAGAGACGACAATCACAGCTGAAAAAGTCAGCATTGGCGGAAAAAGTCATTTAAGTTTAGCAGTTGATAGTATTAATGATTTAATTTTACAAGATGATTTCAACCATTATCCAGCGGCTTTTTTAAATGAAGATTTTAAAGTAGTGGAAGTTTCACCTAGTTACTTAAAAACATTTACAACGATGAAAGAGTGGTATTTAAAACCATATTACCAAAACTACTTAAATGGTTATGATGATGATTATTTTAAAAGTGTTAAAACTGCCATTATTGAAGAACGGATTTGGTATGGGAAAGTATTAGTGGAAACTAATAGCGGTGCTTTTGAACCGTTTTTAACTGTGATCTTTAAAAACCTTACAACCGGGTCTTTTAAAAATGGTTATTTTTTAAAATACTTTCCTTTGGAAAAACTGAGAACTGAGTTTAGTAATTTTTATTTAAAAGATGATTTTCTCCAATTAATTAAAAATAGACTTTTAACTGAGGTTAATAAAAAGAAATACCTCCTTTTTATCGATTATAATAATTTTAAAGATATTAACGATAATTATGGTCATCTTGCTGGCGATCAAGCTATTTTCGAATTAAAAGCCTTGATTTGCGAGGTTTTTAAAGATGGTAGCTTTACTCGTTATGGTGGTGATGAGTTTTTAATTCTTTGTACTTTCGATGTTGAAGAAAAGACGATTATTGAGTTGATTTATAAATTGGAAGAAAAGGCGAAAGAAAGTTTAACATATCAACCTAGTAATTGCCAACGACTTTTAAGTGTGGGGATTGCTAATTATCCTCAAAATGGCGAGAGCGTTAATGAGTTAATTAAAAGCGCTGATAAGGCGATGTATTTAGCAAAACAAGAAAAACAGTTATATTACCGTGCTTACGAGTTAAAAGAGGAAGTTTAAGATGAGAAGAAGAACGACTCAACTAACAATTTTGTTTATTGTTATTTATACGCTTTTTTTTGTTGTTTTAGCACTTTTCTTTTTAGCCTATACTAATAATTACTTTGAAGGTAAAATAAAACGAAACAGACTGCAAATGGCGGAAAGAACGAAAACGGAAATTAACACTCGCTTTGATAACGATTACGAGATTTTTACTGAAGCACTCCAAAAATACACTAATGAAGAGTTAAATGCTAATTTAAGTTTAGTGAGTGATAAGTTTCTTTATTTTGGCAATCTCACAGAAACAAGCATTACGATCGCTGACGAACTTTATGAACTACCAGCTAACTCCAGTTTAAAAACTTATTTTAATGAAAAGATTAGTCTTTACTCATTAAGCCTTTTATTTGATGATGAAGACTATGAAGAAGAGGTTTTAATTGTCTTTAGAACTGATAATCGTTTCGCTTATACAAAGGCGAAGAGTTATTTTCAAACTGTTATTTATGATGAAAACTATTTAATTACCGACAAGACCGGACAAATCTTTTTAGCGGAAACGATTAGTTCAAACTTAACTAATCTCGATGCTTATTTAGATAAGTCTAGTAATTTAGTCACCAGTTTAAATGCAGATGAAAAGGGTTATCAAGTTATCGATACTCTCGACGGTGAGTATTTGGTTTCTTATCTTAATATTGAGAGCGCTCCTGACTTGTTTTATTTAAATCTTTATCCTTATCAAAACTTTGTTAAAGACCGCTTTATTG
>DUQU01000052.1 GCA_012837645.1 Acholeplasmataceae bacterium
AAAAAGAGAAATAAAAGAAGAGTTAAATGTCGATATAGAAGTTAATGATTTTTTAATGACAGTTAATCATGAATATCAGACTTTTAATTTAACAATGCATGCCTATAATTCGAAAATCATTGCTGGAACACTTAAAATGAGAGAAGATCAAAATAACTGTTTATGGTTAAAGCCAACAGAAATGAATAATTATGATTTTGCTGCTGCAGACCTCCCAATCATTGAAAAATTAATTAAAAGAGCAAAGGACAATAAAAGATGATAGTTTACACAAATACAATAAATGAATTTAATAATGATGTTGTTTCAGGATTAATTGCTACAAAAATTCAAGATAAATTAATTGATAGTGGATATAGCCATAGTAGCGACTCTGAGTTTAGATCGTGGGAAAACTCTCTTTTACATATGCAAATGGTTTTAAATGATAACTCAGTAAACCAAGAATTACATGTTGCGATTGAATATAATATTCCTAATACTTCTAAAAGAGTTGACTTTATTGTGAGCGGATTAGACGAGCATGATAAACCGAAAGTTGTTATTGTAGAATTGAAACAATGGGAAAAAGCAGAAAGAACAAGTAGAGAAGATTTAGTCACTACTTTTATCGGTGGAAATATTCGGCCTGTTACACACCCCTCATATCAAGCTTATTCTTATGCTAAAACAATCGAAAGTTTTAATGAGACTGTTTATAAAAACAACATCAAATTAATTCCTTCAGCTTTTTTACATAATTACAAAGAAGAATATCGAAAGGAATTAGACAATTACCTTTACCAAGACATTGTTAAAGTAGCGCCATTATTTTTACAAAGAGATAAGCTGAAATTGCGCGACTTTATTACAAAAAATGTCAAAAAAAGCGACCAAGGGAAATTGTTATATCAAATTGATAATGGTAAAATCAAACCATCAAAATCACTTCAAGATGCCATTTCTTCAATGTTAGAAGGAAATAAAGAGTTTTATATGATAGATGAACAAAAAGTTGCTTTTTCAACAGTTAAAAAGTTGGTTGAAAATGCTTTTAAAACCGATGATAAATATACAGTTATTATTGAAGGCGGACCAGGAACAGGCAAAAGTGTTATTGCGATAAATTTATTAGCTGAGTTTAAAAATCGCTTAGTTAATTATGTTACTAAAAACGCAGCCCCTAGAAATGTGTTTTTCGAAAAATTAAAAAGAGAAAAATATAAACTAAACTATATTAATAATTTATTTAAAGGTTCTGGAGCGTACGTTAACACTAAAAAAAATGAATATGACTTATTAATTGTTGATGAAGCGCATAGACTTAACGAAAGGTCAGGATTATTTGCTCATAGAGGGGAAAACCAAATTAAAGAAATTATTAATGCTGCTAAAGTTAGTGTTTTCTTTATTGATGAAGATCAAAAGGTTACTACTAAAGACTTTGGTTCAGTTGAGGAAATAAAAAAACAGGCTAAGCTTTTGAACTCGCAACTATTTTATGGTGAGGATTATCAATTAGTTTCACAATTTAGATGCAATGGTAGTGATGGTTATTTGGCATTTTTAGATGACGTTTTAGGAATAAGAAAAACAGCTAACTATGATGGTTTTGAAATGGATTATGATATCAAGGTTT
>DUQU01000053.1 GCA_012837645.1 Acholeplasmataceae bacterium
CTATGGAAAGCACCTTCGCGTTGAGTTTAATTGTTTTGATATTGGGCTTGATAATGAAGGGATGTTAGCTTACGTTACTAAAATGAAAGAAATTGATGATTTTGGTTTGGCCATTAGAAATAAGGAAATAAAAGATTATAGTCCTATTATTACTAGTTTTGCAGATCAAAAAACAGCGATGTTTTTATATGGTTTATGGTCAGCACAAATTTTAAAAAACAGAGGCGTTAATTATGGGTTAGCGCCACTACCTTATAGCGGAGATGAGCGTTCAAAGCCGTTATCGACCGTAGAAGGTTATGTAATTAATAAATATAGCAATAATTTGGAAAACGCTAAATTGTTTTATCAATACTTATATCGCGATGAAAACCAACAAAAGTTAATTGAAGCTGGTAATAAACACGATTTAAAAACTGGTGAAAGAAATCCTTGTAATATTAGTGTGATCGAAAGCAGTTATATTCAATCAGACGAAATATTAACTGCAATTAGTGAAATAGGTAAACACGTGGAACCCTTCCCAAATATTCCTGAAGGACCGCTTTGGTATAATCAAAATGTTACTAGCACTACTTTAGCTAATGTTTTCTTTGGTGATGATCGCGGTAATGAAGTAGATGCTAAACAAAAATTAACAGAATTGGCTAATTATTTAAGAAATGAAGTTAAAAAAATGAACGATGATAGTCAAACTGCTGTCAAGAAAGCACCTTATATTATCGGGGGAATAGTTTTAGGGATAATTATAATCGGGGGAATTGTTTTTTTAGAAATAAGAAGAAGGAAAGTAAAGAAATATCAAGAAATAAACAATACTAGGGAAACCGTCATCGGTTATTTATTGCTCGTTCCCTTTATTGCTATTGTAACGATATTTTATCTTTATCCAATTTTTCATAACATTCATTTATCACTGACAAATTATAGTGGCACGAACTTAGTTAATTATTGTTTCATTGGTCTGTCAAATTATAAAACTATTTTTACAACAGAATTAAATGGTTTATTAAAAATGACTATTTGGACAATTTGCTTTGCTTTTTTTGTGACGACCATTTCTTTTGTTTTCGGAACTTTGTTAGCGACTGTGATCGATAAAACAAACGAAAAGATTGCAAAAATATATCGTGTTATTTATATTTTGCCTTGGGTAATACCAACAGTAATAACACTCTTAATGTGGCAAGGTTTATTAGCCACTGAAAATGGTTTAATAAATCAATTATTAGGTGTTATTGGAATTAAAAACATTCCTTGGTTAACAAAACCAAGAATGGCTCGTTTCTCCACTATTATGGTAATGATTGGTTTTTCTTTTCCTTATTATATGGTAATCGCTTTTGGTTTCTTAAAATCCTTAAACAAAGATTATTATGAGGCAGCACATATCGATGGAGCTAGTAGCGTCCAAATCTTTACTAAAATTACTTTACCATTAATTTTTAGGGCCTTAACCCCGATGTTAATAATGGGCTTCATTATGCAGTTTAATCAGTTTGGGGTTTATTTATTAACACAAGGAGGTCCGGCCTCAGAAGTTATCGGTGCTCCAGGAGCGACTGATCTTTTAGTAACTTATGTTTTTAATACTTCATTTAATACCAAGAGGTATGCATTAGCAGCGAGTTATTCGGTTATTATTTTTATTTTTATGGGTCTTTTCGCCTTAATTACGATGAGCATTTCGCAACGAAAAGAGAGGGGATAAGAATGGGAAAAAGAACTATTTTAACTAAAATATTAATACAAGTAGTGTTGTTTTTAATTGCGGTAATAACTTTAATTCCTTTTGTTTATATTATTTTAATGGCTTTCGGAAAAAATATTATCGGCGTTAGTTCTAGTATTCCTAGAGAGTTTACCTTTCAAAATTTTAATATGCTTTTTACTGAAACGCGTTTTTTAAGATGGATGGGTGTTTCCTTTTTAGTTGCTGGTGGAACTTTAATACTTGCGGTTATCTTTGTTTCAATTAGTGTTTATGTTTTATCGAGGCTAAAGATGTATGGGAGAGAAAGGTTTTTTAACTTCTTACTAATTATTCAAATTTTTCCTTTAACATTATCGATGGTTTCTATTTTTAATATTTTTGCGTCTTTTGGACTTTTAAATAAACCAATTGGACTAATATTTATTTATGCAACGATGGCTTCTATTAGTTTGGTGATGGTTGCTAAAGGATATTTTGATACGATTCCTTATGGGATTGATGAAGCAGCGAAAATGGATGGAGCCAATACATTGCAAATTTTGCTTAAAATTAACTTACCGCTTGCTAAACCGATGTTAGCGATTGTTGCTATACAAAGTTTTGTTATTGCTTATAACGAATATACAATTGCTTCCACAGTAATGACTGATAATATCGATACTATGCCTTTAGCAGTTGGATTGCAAAGTATGATTGTTGGCCAGTATGGTATTAATTGGGGAATTTATTGTTCTGGAGCGATAATCGGCAGTATCCCGATGATAATTTTGTTTTACTCTTTACAAAAATACTTTATTGGTGGTTTAGTTGAAGGGGGTGTAAAACAATGATTCATAAAGCTCATTTACCATATGTGTATCCGCTTAATAAGACAACACTTCGAGTACGTTTAATTACAAAAAAGCAATTAACGATTTATGTTATTCATAAAAACATTTATAATCATGATGCTAGTATTTATCAAAAAGAAAAAATGAAATTAATTTTTGTTCATGATAGCCACTATTATTATGAAGCGGATTGTAGTAATGACCATGGTTATTTTAAATATTGTTTTTTAATTGCTGACGATGAGGGTTATTATTTTAATTCAGAAGGCATTAATAAAGAACTTAATTTAAAGGAGTTTTTTCATTATCCAGTTATTAATGAAGCAGATATTATTAAAGTTCCTGATTTTTATCAAGGAGCGCTTTATTATCAAGTTTTAATTGATCGTTTTTATCAAGGGAAAATAAGAACTAATTTTCATGATTTAAAAGATATTAAAGAAAAGCCAGACAGAAACACTTATTATGGTGGTAATTATCAAGGTTTACAGGAGAAATTACCTTATATAAAGAAGTTAGGTGCTAATGTTTTAGTTTTAAGTCCTCTTTTTTTATCTCCAACATATCATAAATATGATATAAAAGACTATTATCAAATTGATGATATTTATGGAAGTGTTGAAGATTTAAAAAGTCTAATTGAAGAATGTCATCAAATAGGAATGAAAGTTATTTTTGATGGGGTTTTTAATCATTTAAGCAATGAAAATGAACTTTTTAAAGATGTTATTTTAAAACAAGATAAGTCGCGCTATCGAGAGTGGTTTTATCTTGATGAATTTCCGGTGGATGAACAAAAAGTAAATTATGATACTTTTGGTAATCGTTTAGTTGGTTCTATGCCTCGTTTAAATACTAATAATGATGAAGTAATAGATTATTTAACTAAGGCTTCTATTTATTGGATGAAAATACTTAATTTTGATGGTTGGCGCCTCGACGTCTATGATGAAGTGTCGCCGAAATTTTGGCGCTATTTTAAAAAAGAAGTGATAAAGCAAAATTCTAATGCCATTTTAATAGGTGAAGTTTGGACTCCTGCGGAAAGATGGTTAGATGGAACTCAAATGGATACGATGACCAATTACCGTTTTAGAACTTACTTGCTTGAACTATTTGAAGGAAAAATAAGTGTGAAAAGTTTTTGGGATAAAACCAAAAAATATTATGCCAATTATCCTAGTATTTATTATAACTACTTTGTTAATGTTCTTGGTTCACATGACACAATAAGAATTGCAGAATTGTTTGAATTGGAAAAGATAAAACTTATTAATGTTTTATTATTAACTTTTCCAGGCTCCCCGATGATTTATTACGGTGATGAGCTTTATTTAAAAGGCGATGTCGATCCTGATAATAGAAGAGCGATGCGGTTTGATTATTTAAATGATGAAAAAAAGAGGTGTCTTTTTGACTTGCTTTGTGAATTAGGGAAGTTAAGACAAAAAGATGTTATTAAAAAGGGTACGCTGAAGATTCTCGATTATGGAAACAATTGTCTTGCCTACGAAAGAATTTATCAAAATGAAATCATTGGCGTCATTATTAATTTAGGTGAAGAAATTAAAATTAGTGATAAAGAAGTTTTATTGACCAATAAAACAAGGAAAGATTATTTAAAAAAATACCAATACTTAATTTATAAAGGAGAGGAATAAAATGAAAAAAAGTATTAAGTTATTGTTAGTAGCATTATTAGGGTTATTTATTTTTACCGCATGCGATGAAAATGATGAACCCGCAGGAACTTCCTATTATTTAGCGGGAAGTTTTAACCATTATAATGAAAAAGATAAAAATTATCTTTTAAGTAAAGTAAAGGGTGAAGAAGGAAAATATACGATTACCGTTGAATTAACGGAAGAAAATCGCGATCAAGTTTATGACGGCCATTATTACAAAATAACAGAGGGCTCATGGGACGCCGATAAATGCTTTGGCGTCAGCAATTATTACATCGATCCAGCACCAGTTTCACCGACGGGTGGCGGCTTGGGTTCAGTTTGGCATTGGGCAAATGGAACCTTAGTAGTAGTTTGGGATGAAAATGAAAAGCTCATTACTGATACCTTAACTATCGATGAAGATATTATTGAAGATGTCTTTGGTATTTATGGTAAATTCAATGGTTGGAATATTTCAGGTGAGCAAGCAATTTTATTAGAAGATAATGATGGTGATGGAATATACGAAGCAAAATTTGAAATTTTAGAAGCGATTACTTCTGATGTCGGTTTTGTTTTAAACAAGAAATGGTTTGATGACCAATGGGGTCAAAGATGGGGTGCTGAAGTTCAGTATAAATTAGATGGTACTGTCGCAGGGATGGGAGATTCCAGCGAGTTTGCATTTGAGGAAGGTCACTACTTTGTAATTTATAATTCTAAAACTAAGGTTACTACTATTGAAAAGTTAGAGAAAGATTTAGAATACCGATATCATAATCCTAGAATATATGGTGAATTTAATGGTTGGAAAATTGATAATGATGAAGATGTATTCTTTTTAACAGACGCTGATGGAGACGGTGTTTATGAAGGAGTATATACTTTTAGTGAAGAAGTAACTTCGGATTTTTCAGTTGTCTTGTCTAAAAAATATTACGACGATGATTGGGGTAAAAGATGGGGTGCCGAAGAACAGTATACTTTGGCTGGCGAAGTTTCCGGAATGGGTGTAACTAATGAAGAAACCTTTTTACCAGGAACTTATTTATTCCTATTCGACGTTAAAACCAAGAAGACAAGTTATCATAAGTTAGAAGCTGGTTTGATAATTGAATTTAATCAATATCGAGTTTATGGCGAGTTTAATGTTTGGGATGCTTTTGGAGAAAACGCTGTTTTGTTGGAAGAAGATGAAGAAGGATTATATGTCGGTTATTTTGAAATTTTAGAAGATTTAGAAACAGACTTTTTAACTGTCTTATCAAAAAAATGGTTTGATGACGAATGGGGTCAAAGATGGGGAGTAGAAGAACAATATAATTTTGATGGATCAACAGGCTCAATGTCCAATCCTAAAAAAACTATCACAGCGGGGAATTATAAAATCATTTATAATCCAGAAGATAATACGACAACGTTAGAAATAGATAATTAACGAGGTAGAATATGTTTAGAAATAAAAATCGTACCCCTAATTTTAACTATTTTATTAAAGCCTTAAAAAGGGAACCAACTCCAAGACCGGTTTTGTTTGAGTTTATCATTAGTGAAGATAAAGAACGTTATTTGCTTAAAGACAAGTTCGTTAATGAAACCGAGTTTGACAGAGTTAAAAGCACAATTTTAGCTTTCGACAGCGCGGGCTATGATTTTTCTCCTATTATTGTGAGGGGATTAACTTTCCCTAGAAATGAAGGAGATAATCCTCATGCTCAAACAAAATCATTAAACGTAGGTAATATGATTAAAGATTGGCCTAGTTTTAATAGTTATCAGTGGCCAGAGATTGGAAGTTGTGATTTTTCAATTATTAAAGAAGCAGGAAAATACTTACATCCTGATGCTAAATTTATTCCCTTTAGTTTTGATGGTATTTTAGAAAATGTTATCGGTATCGTTGGTTACGATACGCTTTGTTATTTGCTTTATGATGACAGAAAGTTAGTGGAGGCGATTTTTAAAGAAGTTGGCAAAAGAATGAAACAATATTTTATTGAATGTTTAAAATATGACGAAGTAGGTGCGATTCTTTGTAATGATGATTGGGGCTTTAATACTCAAACAATGTTAGCTCCAGATGACTTAAGAGAATTCGTCTTTCCTTGGTATCGAGAAATAGTTGCCGAAGCACATAAAAGAGGAAAATATGCGATTTTGCATTCCTGCGGCTACTATCGTGATATTAAAAAGGATATTATTGAAGTAATGAAATTTGATGGTAAACATTCCTATGAAGACAACATCGTCAAAATAGAAGAAGCCTATGATGAATTAAGTGATAAGATTGCAGTTGTCGGTGGTATTGATATTAATTTTCTCGCCACTGAAACTCCAGAAAAAGTGTATGAACGCTGTCGAAAAATGTTAGAAAAATCGAAAGCTAAAGGAGGTTATATTTTAGGTAGTGGTAATAGCATCCCTGAATATATTCCTTTAGAAAATTATAAAGCAATGTTAAAGGCGGCTAATGACGGATATGATCAGTAAAAAAGCGTGGTTAACTTTTCAAAAAGAAAATAAACATTTAACGGTTCCAATTCTTTCTTTTCCTGCGATATCATTATTAGATGTTACTGTTGAAGAATTAATATATTCCAGTGATCTACAAGCCAAAGGAATGGAAAAAATCTTTGCTTTGGGGAAAACAAGTGCTCAAGTTGGAATGATGGATTTATCAGTAGAAGCTGAAGCTTTTAAAGCTGGTATTAAAGTAAGAAGAGATGAACAACCAGCTATTATATCACATCCTTTAAAAACAAAAGAAGAAATCAAAAAAATGGAAGTTCCAGCCGTAGGTTCGAAACGAACAAAAATTTATATTGAAGCGATAAAAAAGGCTAAAAAAACAATTAAAAACCATGCAATTTTTGCTGGTTCAATTGGACCTTTTACATTAGCTGGAAATTTAATGGGAATGACTGAAATTATGACAGATTGTTATTTAGATCCAGAAACAGTTGAATTTGTATTAGAAAAAACAACAGAATTTATTATTAACTATCTCATTGCTTTTAAAGAAGCAGGAGCTAATGGAATTTTATTAGCAGAGCCGCTTGCAGGTCTACTATCACCAGAATTTTCTAATCGTTTTTCGCTTAAATATGTTAAAAAAATTATCGACGCTACTAAAGATGATAACTTTGTTTTTATTTATCACAATTGTGGGAATGTAATTACACATGATAAATATCTTGCCAATTTAGATGCAGACGTTTTTCATTTTGGGAATGCGATTAATTTAAAAGAAATGATTGAAAAGATGCCCAAAGATAAATTAATTATGGGTAACATCAACCCTACAATAATTCGTAATGAACCAAAAGAAGTTATCTACCAACAAACAACGGCTTTATTAAAAGAGTGCAGTCAGTTTGATAACTTCATAATATCAACGGGTTGCGATATTCCGCCTGACACTAGTTGGGATAAGATAGCAACATATTTTCAAGCAATAGAAGATTTTTACTTAAAATGAAAAAAGGCCCTCGATTTAATAGGGCTTTTTTTATAAGGTTAAAGCATTTGGAATAGCCAAGTAATAAAGTCAGGAAATCTTTTTTCCCAAGCAGATTCAGAATGAATGCCACCTTGATCAACAACTAATTGTTTCTTGGGAGTTTTGAGTTTTATGAAAATTTGGTCTAACTCTAAAGTATCATTCAAATAAATTTGGTTAAACTCCTTATTGTTAATATCACTTGTTTCGTTAGTACCAATGTCTAAATAAACAATAGTATTACTGTTAAAATTGGTTTCAACAAAGTTAAATAACTCTTTTTTGTTAAACCAAATGGCGGTTGAAAAAGCACCAACAGCATGAAACAAATCAGGATATTTATATGCAATATAAAGACTAATATATCCTCCCATTGAACTTCCAGCGATGATGTTTTTATTAGTGCAATAATTTTTGTTTACAAAAGGTATTAAATCATTTACAAGCCAATCCCCATAATTTACTCCTAAACCACCATGATAAGCGGGTTTTAACCAGGAGATGTAATCATTTAAATTAACACTAGTAAAGGGGGAATATTCATTAAAACGGTTAGCGCCATCATTATCAATAGCGACGACAATTAAAGCAATTTTGTTTTCGTTATAAAGCTGATTTAAAGTTTTATCAACATTCCAAGAAAGTCCGCTATAAGAAAATTGAGGGTCAAATACATTTTGGCCATCATGTAAATATAAGACATGATAAGGTTTTTTTTCATCATAATTTATTGGTAAATAAACTTGAATTCTCCTTTTCTTATTTTGATAATCCTTTAAATAATAAGTGATAATTTTGCTCATAAAAAGCTCCTTTTTAATGATGATTGATATACCAATATTTTACCATTTAGTGTCCGATAAAACAATTTGCTGTTTTTAGATTAATCTAAACTCAATTATAAAATATCGTTTGTAGCGAAAAAAGTGTTAAGATGATATAATTTAAGATAGAAAAGAGGGATTAAATGGAAAAAAGAAAGAAGATTGCTGTTTTAATTGATTATGATAATTTTAATAGAGAGAAATATTTTCCAGTTTTATTTGAAGAATTAAATGAAATTGGTGATATTTTAATTAAATATGCTTTTTATTCCAACTTAAATGATTCAACTATTAAAGATAAATTTATTAAACATGGAATTGAACCAATGAGTCAAATTGCTTATACGAAAGGTAAAAATGCTGTCGATATTAGAATGGCTATTGAGGCGATGAGTTTATTAGAAAAGGATTATATCGATTGTATTTGTCTCGCTACTAGCGATAGTGATTTTACACCTTTGGTATATGAACTTCAAAAACATAATAGGTATGTTATTGGAGCTGGCGATAAAGCTAATGAGACTTATAAAAACTCTTTTAATTCTTTTATTAGTGTCGATAAAATCACTAGTAGACCATCATTAAAAGAAACAGACGAAACTAAAGATGTTTTTGTTAATTTAGTAAAAACAATTAATAGAATAATTGAATCAAACCATGATGAAAAGGGTTTTAGTGACTTTTCTTATGTGATTTTAACACTTAAAAATCAAATGAAAGATTTTAACCCTAAAAACTATGGTGCGAAAAATAAACAAGTATTGCCGTTTTTCCAAAACGAGTTAAAACAATATTATCAATTAAACAAACAAGGCACTATTTATTCGATAAAAATCAAATAATAAATTTAAAAAAGGAGGAATACCCAAGAGGCTGAAGGGGCTAGTCTCGAAAACTAGTAGAGCTTAACGGCTGCGAGAGTTCAAATCTCTCTTCCTCCGCCAAATTCAGCCAAATAAAAGATCTTTTTTGAGCTGTATTTTTTGTGATAGGGGAAAATCTCATTACATTTTATTTTCTATTGGCTTAAATATTATTTAAATTTAAATCTTTAACCAAAGACAATGTGAGCAAATAAATCATTTTTTTGCTCACATTCTAATAATACAGGAAAATAGTGCTTATGTTAGATAGGATACTTTTTTTTGAAGAAAATTTTATTAACGATTTTGATAAGCAGTATAAAAGTATTAATGATTATTTTAATGAGATTGGCGTTTCTTTGCCACTAAAGAAACGCCAATCACGATTACAAAACTAACTGCTAATAAAGAAAATATTAACTCAGGTGAGGTGCTGGAGTTAACAGCTAGCCTTGCTAATCCTAGCAATTTAGTAATAACTGCTTTATACGTTAATAATGAAAGGATTGCTGTTTCTGATGCTTGGCCAATTACTTTTTCTTATCAGCCTTTAGTTAGTGAATGTAGCGAATAACAAATGAATATTACTGGTTTTGAATATAATTTAAATAGCGAAATTAAGTATTTAGATTTAGATAGTAGTGTTAGTGTAACTGTCGCTGTTGTTTATCAATTTGGTTTTAAGAATATTGAGATTTTAAATAGCGACTATTTGATTAGTGAGGAAGAAAACACACTGGCCATAAATTTTTATAATCTTGTCGGAAGAGAAATTGAAGAAGTTGAAGTAGTAGCGAAATATTTAAATCCTTTTACTGACGGTGCGCCTTTTGAATTTAGATATCATCTTGGTCCTGAAGACTTGTTGGTTTTTGAAAATCAAGTTCAGTTTACGATTGATGATATTAGTCTTGATAATTCTCATTTTGCAGGCAATATTGGTTTACTTTTTAGTTTGGAGGTTTTGTCTTACAAGGAGGATGAGATTAGCAAACACTTAGAAGTTGCTAATAACGCTGAAATGTTTTTTATTTTACTCGATGATGAAATTAGAACTATTAATAGTTTAAGTGATTTAAATAATATGGAAAGTTACCATGTTTATAGTTTGGAAGACGATCTTATTTTAGATGAAGAAATGCTTTTTGAACCTATCGATTTTAAAGGGATTTTCTTTGGTAATGGTTTTACGATTGAAAATTTAACTATCCGTAAAGATTTAAGCGATTTAGAAGGAAATTATTATGGTGGTCTTTTTAGAAGTTTTAGTGGAAAAATAACTGACTTAACAGTTAAAAATGTTAATGCTAGTTTCACCAACGCAGATGAGTTTTTGTTTTTTGGAGCGCTTGCTGGAAGTGCGGAAATGACTGTTTTGGATAATATTCATCTTGAAAATGTTTCTATTAAGGCATTTTGGGATAAAGAAAGTGAAGAGCTTTTCGCTGGATACAGTTATTATTTGGGAGGTTTAATTGGCCTTGGAGTGGCTGTTTATCTTTCCAATAGTAGTGTTAAGGAAGTAGAAATTGAGGCTTCAGAAGCAAAGTCTGTTTTTATTGGTGTTATCGCTCATATGAGTACTCCTTTTGATGATAATAAGATTTCTTATTTAACCGCAGATAAGATAACAATTAAGACAACGAATAATGATGAAGAAAAAATTGGAGGTCTTTTTGGTTCTTCAAGTGTTAATATTATGAGAGCTAAAGTTACTAAAATAAAGATAGAAAGTAAGTCAGAAGGCAGAAGGAAATATTTGGGTGGTCTTAGCGGCAGGCATATTTATTATAATATTGAGCTCTCTTATTTGATTGATCTTGAAATTGATAGTGTCAAGTCTTATTTTCCTTCCCTTCAAAGTGAATATAGTATTGGTGGTTTTGTAGGCTATCAACTAGAAAAACAAGAAAAGAAGGATCATAATATTAAAAACTCATATTTAAAACAAGCAACGATTAAGTTAACAGCAGAGGGTGAAAATAGTGATAGCTATACTAATGTCTACATTGGTGGACTAATTGGCTATTCTGTAACTTTGGGGGTAAAAGGTTCATACTTATATGATCTTTTAATAATTGTTAATTCAACTCAAGAGTTCGAAATGGCTGATATTGGAGCTTTTGTTGGCTCTGGGAGCTCACAAGGTTTAACAAAAATATTAGAATCATTCGCCGCTAAAGTAACTATTGATGTTAATGTTTTAGAGTCAGAAGTCTCAAAAGTAAGAATGAAGGGCTTAACTGGTGCAGGATCAATGGCTGATGATTTTGCTGGTCTTAGTGTTTTTGGTAGTGCTTATGTTACTTATGATTATGAAGCTAAATTAAATAGTCAAGTTAAACATCCATTTGAAACTCAGATTGCTCAATTTGAAATCAATGATATTAATACTTATACTAACAGCAACACTCTTAATTGGGATAGTTTAATTTGGAATGTCAGTGGCTTAAATTACCGCCTAGGAATAACGCCGCGTCTAATTAACTAAAAGTAATTAGGTTAAATTTAATAACAGTTTATAACAACAAAATACTTTCCTTGGAATTCTTTATAAAGAGAGTGACTTAATTCTTTTTATCTATTAATCTGAGAAGGTATTTTATTGTTTTTTTTTAACACGCGAAATAATCCCCGGTTTTAAAAAGGAGGGTTTTGTTATAAAATAGAACTATTGAGTGCTAATAAAAATTAGTAGTTATTAATAAAAGGAGATGGCGATGGAAAAGAAAGTATTAAGAAGAGCGGAAGTAAAAGAAAAGGAAACATGGGATTTAACGAGGCTTTATGCTAGCGAAGAAGCCTATTTAAGTGATTTAGATAAATTAAAAGATGAGGTTAAAAAATTTAAAGAAAATTATCAAGGCAATTTAGTTGATAGCGAGATGTTAATTAAATCTTTAAAAGATTATGAAAAGCTAAGTAAACTCTTTATTTATACTAGGGCTTATCAAAGTCTCCACGCAAGTGTTGATCAAACTAATTTAGACAATATTAAAAGGCAAGGTGAGTATGCTAATCTTAGTGCTAAACTTGTTAAAGAGTTAGTATTTTATAAAAACGAAGTTTTAGCTTTAAGCGATGAGTTGTTGCTAGAGGCGATTACTCTCGATAAAACATATGAGGTTTATTTAAATGACATTATTAGAGAAAAGAAACATCAACTTGAGCCTAATGTCGAAAAGGCTTTGGCGGAGTTTAATCAAGTTTTAAATGCTCCTAACTCTAATTATAGTTTATTTAAGTTTGCCGATATGAAGTTTAATGAGTTTGAAGTTAAAGGTAATAGTTATGCTCAGTCTTTTACATTATTTGAAAACGAATGGCAATATGATACTAGAACTGATTTAAGAAGAAAGGCTTTTGAAAACTTTTATGAAACGTTAAGTTTATATGAAAATGGCTTAGCAAACAATTATAAAACTCACGTTTTAAAAGATAAGGCTTATGCCAATTTAAAGCGATTTCCTAATGTGACTGACTATCTTTTATTTAATCAAAAAGTGACTAGCGATGTTTATCATCGTCAAATTGATTTAACGATGAAGCATTTAAGTGGTCCAATGAGGAAGTTCGCGAAGTTGTTAAAAGAAATTTATGGTTTAAAGAAGATGACTTACGCTGATCTTAATTTGCCAGTGGATGAACAATATGAACCGTTGATAACTATTGAAGAAGCAAGTAATTATGCTTCTAATGCTTTAAAAGTATTAGGAAAAGAATATCAAGAAATGGTTGAAAAAGCATTTAAAGAAAGATGGATCGACTTCCCCCAAAACTTAGGGAAATCAACAGGAGGATTTTGTTCGAGTCCATACCAAAAAGGTTCCTATATATTACTTAATTGGAATGAGAGAATGAGTGAAGCTTTTGTTTTAGCGCATGAACTTGGTCATGCGGGTCATTTTTATTTTGCCGGGCAAGCTCAAAATATTTTAAATACTCGTACTAGTTTGTATTTTATTGAAGCCCCTTCCACTTTCAATGAGTTAGTGATGGCTGATTATTTAAGTAAAGAGGGTTCTGATCTTAGATTTAGAAGATGGATTTTAGCTAATTTAATTTCTCGAACTTATTATCATAATTTCGTAACCCATTTATTAGAAGCAGCATTTCAAAGAGAAGTTTACTTGTATGTAGATGCTAATAAACCGCTTAATGCCCATGTTTTGAAAAGTTTAAAACTCTCTGTTTTAAAAGAGTTTTGGGGAGAAGAAGTCGAAATACCTGATTATGCTGGTCTTACTTGGATGCGGCAACCTCATTATTTTATGGGACTTTATCCTTATACATATAGTGCGGGGTTAACAGTTTCTACTTTAGCTTTTAACAAAATAAAAGCCAATGAACTAACGTATAGCGATTGGCTAGAAGTGTTAAAAGCAGGTGGAACAAAAACTCCACTTGAGCTTGCAAAAATGGTCGATATTGATTTAAGCACTGATAAGCCGCTATTAGAAACAATTAAAATTATTAGTGATATTATCGATGAGATAATAGAGATAACAAATAAATTAAAATAAATGATAAAAAAGATAATTTATAGTATCTTGGTTGTTGTTTTTTTAATTGTAATTACAATGGGAATGTTATTTATTCAAATTAAAAAACGCAACAATGAAATCTATCAAAGTTTTTTAAACGAAGCAAATCAAGGGTCTTATGATAATTTCCTGAAATTACAAACGAAATATTACCAGCAAATTGATAGTTATAGTGACGATTATTATGATGTTATTTATTATTTATTAATTACTGGATCAAACAATGAAAAAACTGCTTTAATAATTGTAAAGCCTATTAAAGAAGTCAAGTTCGCTGAAAAAATAACTGATAATGATGATAAAACCAAAGCGCTAATTTATGATGGAGAAGTTTTGGTTTATAATTCTAAAGATGATAATAACTATAGTTCTATCGCGATTTCTTATGGGTTAAATAAACTTTCATTTTATTATTATCAATTTGAGTTAGATATAAACACTGATCTTAAGATTGTTTTGCATGATTATGATGATTTTGAAATCGTTACGAAAACAATAAATATTGATTATCCAAGTAATTTTGAAGAGTTTAATAAAGGCTTTAGCAGGGATGAGGTTTATAAAATCATGGGCGAAGATAAAAGTTACTTAACGCCTGTTTATCTTGTTTTTTCAATTGTTTTAATAGCTGGTTTAGGTTTCCTTATTGTCTTATTTAGAAAAAAATAATGTAAGCCTTTACAAACCATTTAAATATTAGTATAATAACCTTAAGGAAACCGGTTTTTATGGGAGGGGTTATTTTGTTAATTAAGAAGATTATTACTGATAATAAAGGTTATTATTTTCCCTTATATAATCAATATTTAAAATCATCAATAACGCCCAATTTATTAGGAGACTTAAAAAAAGATTACCATAGCTATTTGTTAAAACCAACTAGCGAAAGAGATTTATATGAATCTTATGGTAGACATGTTTTAATTTATATTGATGATCATCCTTATTATTTATCTGGAAAAGGATCTAAGCAACAAGAAGACGTTTTAGAGGTTAGCTACGCTCCTTTAAGTCAACATGTTAAAAGGATTAACAAATTATATCAAATTGA
Organism: Acholeplasmataceae bacterium; assembly: GCA_012837645.1. Taxonomy (GTDB): domain Bacteria; phylum Bacillota_I; class Bacilli_A; order Acholeplasmatales; family UBA5453; genus DUQU01. The sequence continues at coordinate 14,993 of DUQU01000053.1, forward strand.
AATTAATTCTTTTATTCCTTTAGAGCTTCCTTTAGAACTTCACCAAATAAAATATAAAAATAATTCCAAATTAAAACAAAAGATAAAAGTTGTAACGGCTACGCCATTTTATGGTAGAAGTGCAAATAATATTTTTGATCACCGCCATGTTACTTCGCTTTTAAATCAAATAAAAGTGGTTGAAAAAGGGGTTGTGGTAAAACCAACTCTTTCTTTTGATGAAAGAGACCATCTTGAAAACGAACTTGTTTATGGTTTTTATAGTAACAGCGATGATTTGTCAATTGATGGCTATTATCCTATCTATGATGACTTTGTTAATGGAGGTTCACTACTTTACCCAAGAGGATTAAACAAAAAATATCAAATAGGTGATGAAATAAATGGTTATGAAGGTTTAGGTGGAATAAGTTACAGTGAGATAATTATTAAACCTCTAGAAGAAATATCTTTTTATTTAGGATATTCTATTTCAAACAAAGAAGAAGATTATTACAAACTTTTAAATGAAAATGATTTTGGGCGGTTATTAAAAGAAAATAATGCATATTTTAAGCAATTATTGAGGAAAATGGAAATTAATTTTAAAAATGAAGTAGTTAGTGATTTTTTAAAATTTGTTCCGCTACAACCTATTTTAAGAAGGAATTTTGGGAACTCATATTTACCACATCATGATTATGGTAAAGGAGGAAGAGGTTGGCGTGATTTGTTTCAGGATTTACTTTACGCAATCTTTATTTTTGATCAAGATGTAAAAAAGGTATTAATTAATAATTTTAAAGGAGTCCGTGTTGATGGCTCTAATGCTACTATTATTGGTGATAAAGTTGGCGAATTTAAAGCAGATAGAAACAATATTACTAGAGTTTGGAGCGACCATGGTTGTTGGCCCTTATATACTACTGATAAATATCTTAATTATTTTAATGATTATCAAATTTTAATGGAGAAAGTTACGTATTTCGAGGACCAATTTACACATTATACTAAAAAAACAAAAAATAATTATGCTAGAGATAATATTTTAAAAAGTTCTAATAAACCATATTTAGGTACTATTTTAGAACATCTTTTAGTTCAAAATATTGTTGGTAGTTTAAATATTGGAGAAAAAGGTTTTGTAAGGTTAGAAAATGGCGATTGGAATGATGGATTAGATATGGCAAGCAATAAAGGTGAAACAATCGCTTTTACACATTTTTATCTTAACAATTTAAAAATTTTAACAAAATATTTAAAAAGATATGAGAAAGTAACCTTATTTGAAGCTTTAGGTGAATTGATTTTAAAAATGGATAATACTCACCTGGATGACTACTTTAAGAGAGTTGCTAATTTCGAAGAATCTTCTCAAGAGTATGAAACTAAGGAATTAATTAAAGGAATTAACAAATACATTCAATATTTAACTAAAGTTCTTGCAAAAAAAGGAATTATGGAAAACGGTGCTTTTCATTCATACATTGATGATGATGGTTGTTTTTTAGATGATAAAACAGTTAGTTTGACCGCTCAAGCAATGGCTTTGTTAAATCAAACTGCAACAAAACAACAAAGCGAAGAAATAGCAAAAGTTACTAAAGAACATTTGTTTACTGAAAAACTTGGTGGTTATCGTTTGAATGAAAATTATCAGGAAATAAAAATGAAAATGGGGCGAGCATATGGCTTCGCCTATGGCCATAAAGAAAACGGGGCTGTCTTTTCTCACATGACTTTAATGTATGTTTCAGGATTGTATAATTATAATTTAGTAAAAAAAGCTAATGAAGGATTGATGGCTTTGATTAAGAGGGCTATCAATGAAGAATCAAAAACGCCACTTGGTATCCCAGAGTATTTTAATGATCGCGGGATTGGTAAATATTTTTATTTAACAGGTTCGGCAACTTGGTTATTGAAAGTAATTAAAGAAGATCTTTTTGGAATTAAAATGAAAGCGGGAAAATGTTTTTTAGAGCCAAAGTTATTAAAGACTGATTTTAATAATGGGAAGGCTACATTGAAGACAAAAATGTTTACTGGTGAAACACTTTTTATTTATGAAAACGAAAAAGGTTTAGAATACGGCAATTATAATATTAAATTGATTGCAGATGGGAAAGAAATTAAAAATGGTTTTGATAAACATTATAATACCATTCAAGTTATTTGTTATTAATACGAAGATAAGTGTTATTTCTTTAAAAAAAGGGAGGCGACCATGTATAAATTAATCTGGGAAGATGATTTTAATGTTGATGGAAAAGTGAATGAAAAAAATTGGAATGTTACTTATAGCGGCAGTGGGAATGGGAATAACGAGAAACAGTTTTATACTGATAGGTTAGTTAATATTTTTTGTAAAGATTCGTTATTGCATATTGTTGCTAGAAAAGAAAAATTTGACTTCAAATCCTATACAAGTGCTAAAATTACAACTTTTGGTAAGAAAAGCATTAAATATGGAAAAATTGAAATAAAGGCTAAACTTCCGAAAGGTAAGGGAATGTGGCCGGCTTTTTGGATGCTTGGTGAAAACATTAGAGAGGTAGGGTGGCCGCTTTGTGGAGAAATAGACATTATGGAGAATGTTGGTAGACGTCCCGATGAAATTCATTTTTCTCTTCACTCAAAAAAGTACAACCACAACCTTAATACTCATCAAACTTTTGTTGAAAGTATTAAAGGTGTACATGATGAGTTTCATAAATATACTATAGTTTGGGACGAAAGTTCCATCAAATATTATGTTAACGATAAGCATTATATAACTTTTGAAAAAGGCCAAGAAGGAAGAGACGAAACCAAAGAAGGATGGCCTTATTACCCCCCTTATTTTTTAATTATTAATTTGGCTGTGGGTGGTAATTTTGGAGGAGAAATAGACGACAATATATTTCCTCAAACATTATTGGTGGATTATGTAAAGGTGTATGAAAAAAATGAAAACTAAAACAACAATTTATGATATTTCTAGAGAACTCAAACTGGCGCCATCGACTATTTCTAAAGTTATTAATGGTAAAGGAAAAGTAAGTGATTTTACAAGAAAAAGGGTTTTAGACTATATCGATGAAATAGGATATGTCCCAAATAATAGTGCAAGAATGCTTAAAAGTGGGAGAAGTTATACAATTGGAGTTATTTTTAGCGAGGAACTCTCAATTGGTTTAGAACACCCTTTTTTCTCATCGATATTACAGCACTTTAAAACTTATGTTGAAAACCTAGGCTACGAATTGTCTTTTATCGTTAGTAAGTTAGGAAAACATAAATTATCTTATTATGAGTGGTGTGTAAATAAGAAGGTTGATGGTGTTTACATTGTGGTAGGAGATTATAAAGATAAAGGAATGATTGAACTAACCAAAAAGAATATTCCCATTGTTTCAACTGATATAATCTTTGATGGGATAAAAACAGTTATTTCTAATAATGAAGAAGGAATTTTTTTAGCAATGGAACATTTTATAAAATCCACTAAGGAAATCGGAATCATAACGGGACCTTTACACTCCAAAGCTTTCAAAGAGAGATACGATGCTTATGTTAATTTTTTACATAAAAACAATATCAATATAAATAAAAATTACATAATAGAAAGTGAATCTTTTGGATTTACTAGTGGATATAATGCTTGCTTAAATTTATTGAAACAAGCGAATCCGCTTCCGAAAGCTTTAGTGGTTGGATCGGATGAAATCGCTGTTGGAGTGTTAAAATGTTTAAACGATAATAAAATTGAAATCCCCAACGAAATTGAAGTTATTGGTTTTGACGACAACATATATTCTAGGTATGTTACTCCTAGTCTTTCGACGATCGCTCAAAACAAGGTAGAAATTGGTAGCTTGGCAGGCAAATATCTTTTAGATATGATTGAAAACAAGACTAAGCTTGATAGCGTTACGAGAGTGGGAGTTAAGTTAATTCACAGAGAATCAACAAAAAAATATTGAAACCGATTTCAATCTATGTTATATTATAACTATAAAAATAAGAAAACCGGTTTCCTTAGGAAAGGTGCTCTATGATTAAAATTAAAAATTATCAACTAAAAAAACCGTTTATATCATTTTTACCAGGCATAGCTGGTTTGTTTGGCAAGCCATTATGGAGTTTTTATGCTAATAGAGGTCAGTTAATAACTTCTTTTGGATATGGCGATAAAAACCGTGCTATTTTAGAGTTTTATCCGGCTAACTCTGCTTATATGTATGAAAGAGTAATCGGGTTTAAAACTTTTATTAAAATTGATGGTAAATATTATAGTTTTTTTAATAAAGCCAACGAACATCAAACGTTATTCATTGAAAGAGATAAAGTAGCGATTGAAGAACTTAACCATGAACTTGGAATAAAAGTGAAAATAACATACTTTACTTTACCAAACTATAAAATTGGCGCCCTTTCGAGATTAGTTGAAATTACCAATTTAAAGGAAAACAGAGAAATTGAAATTTTAGATGGACTCACTCAAATTCTTCCTAGTGGTATTGACTATGGCGGTTATAAAGCCGTTGGTAATCTTCTTCAAAGTTGGATGGATGTTTTAATAAAGAAGGATTTTGCTTTTTATAAACTTAGAGGATCAACCGATGATTCAACAATCGTCAAAGATGTCGTTGACGGTAATTTTTTTATTTCTAAAGTAAATGGTAAGGTTTGTCCTTTAATTGTCGATAGTAAAAAAATATTTAAACATGATACTAATTTTCAAACAGCTCATGGTTTTATTGAGGGATTTGATCTAAACCAAGTGACTGTTAATCAGGTTCCTTCAGGATTTGTCTGGTTTCGAGGAGAGATTAAAGATAAATTGATAGTTGAATCTCTTTATGGCTACGCTAACGATCTAAATGCAATTTCTGAATTGGCTCAATTAGTTGATGGAAATTTTTTAACAAAAAAATCAATTGAAAATGAAAAATTGATTAACGAAACAATTGAAGAATTAGATGTAGAAACAAACGTTCCTATTTTGGATCAATATTTTAAACAAAATTTATTGGATAACTTACTAAGGGGAGGGAAGCCATATTTGTTTAAAACAAAAGAAGGAGAAATCAACTACCATTTGTTTTCTAGGAAGCATGGTGATCCAGAACGAGATTATAACTTCTTTTATTTAGAGCCAAATTATTTTTCTCAAGGTAATGGAAATTTTAGAGATGTTTTACAAAACAGAAGAAATGACAATTTTTTCTATCCAGATTTAAAAGAGTTTAACATTATTCATTTTGCTTCTTTTATCCAAAAAGATGGTTATAACCCATTATCTATTGAAGGAATTAAGTTTCTTTTAGATGAAGAAAAATATAGCCCGGGAGAAAGAGTAGAAAAATATCTTAACCAAGGGCTCTCTCAAGAAGAAGCATTTAATAAATTAAAAGCGGATATTTATCAGTCAACAGTTTCTTTTGAAGCTAATTTTGGAGAAGGTTTTTGGGGTGATCATTTCACTTATTTTTATGACTTAATTGAAAACTACTTAAGAGTTTATCCTGACAAAGAAAAAGAAATGCTTTTTTCTAAAAAGATTCCATATTTTCAATCTCCAGTGAGAGTAAAGCCAAGAAATGAAAAGACCTTTTTGGAAAAAGACGGGAAAATCAGGCAACACCATGCTCTTTTACATTTTGAATCTTCTAAGTGGTCAGAGGTAAAGGTCAATGTTGCTAGTAAAATTCTTACTTTAATTTTAAATAAATATTATTTACTTGATAATAAAGGACTTGGAGTAATGTATGAAGCGGATAAACCTGGTTGGAACGACGCTTTAAATGGCTTACCGGCGCTATTTGGATCAGGTATTTCTGAAACAATTGAAATTTATCGTTTAACAAGTTATTTTTTAAAAGCTTTAAATAAATATAAAAAAGATATTTTTGTAATTGCACCTTTAGGAAAAATGTTAGAAGAAGTTAAAGTTAATCAAAAATTTGAGTCACGGATGGTTTTAATAGAGGAATATCGTTTAAAAACTGAAGAAAACTTAATGAGTCTTCCTAGTGAGTTAATTTTAGAAAAGCTGGAAATTATCAAAAAAGAATTAGAAAAAGCAATTAACACTGCGAAAAATCTTAATGATATTATCCCCACTTATTTAACGTATGAAGTAATTGAATATAAGAAAAAGGATTCTAGCAGAAGTGTAACGCCTTTAAAGTATCAATTAAAAGATAAATTAATTTTTCTTGAAGCTCCAGCAAGGCTCTTAAAAATAATAGAGCGAGATGAAGCCGAAGAACTTTATGAAAAGGTGAAAAAATCTGATTTATATGACGCTCTTAAGATGTATAAAACAAGTGGAGATTTAAACAAATACTCTCATGAATTAGGAAGAATTAGAATGTTTACGAAAGGTTGGCTAGAAAGAGAGTCGAACTTTTTGCATATGACTTACAAATATTTGTTTGGTCTTTTAAAGGCGGGCTTGTATCAACAATTTTATCAAGAAATAAAAACTAATTTTACTTGTTTTATGGATATTAACGTTTATGGGAGGAGCATTTTAGAGAACTCAAGTTTTATCGCCACTTCTAATAACCCTGATTCTAAAAATCATGGCCGAGGTTTTGTTGCAAGACTTTCCGGTTCTACTGCTGAAGCATTATCGATTTACACTTATTTGTTTTTTGGAGAAAGGCCATTTCGGTATATCGATGAATTAGAAATGCACTTTGAACCGATAATTAGTAAAACACTATTTAAAGACGGAAAAGTTAAAGTAAGATTTTACAATAGTTATGTTAGCTATTTTGGAGATAGAGATATATTTAAAGAAGCACCTAATAAAATAACGATTAAATATAAGGGGGAGATTTATGAAGTGATGGATGGTTATATCAAGGAAAAATTTGCGACACTAGTACGTAGTGGAGAAAAATTAGAAATAAATGTTTATTTTAAATAAAAAAAGGAGGAAAGTATGAAAAAAACATTTACATTTTTGAGTCTCTTATTTGTACTGTTCTTGTTTGCTTGTACAGATATGAGCGATGATTATTTAACTATTGAAATTACTGGTATTGAAGCGGTAGAAATAATAGTTAATGAGGAATTTGATGTAAAAGCCGGAGTAGTTGCGACTGGTAATGATGACGTTGATTATACTGATCAACTTAGGATTACTTCTTTAGCAGGCATTACTGACGGTAAATTAAACACTTCTAAAGTTGGTAGAACGCAAGTGTATTATGATATTGAAATTGAAGAAAAAGATTTCTTCATCAGAAAAGTTAGAGACGTAAATATTATTGCTAAACCAAAAGAAGAGGGAGTTTTTTTAGCAAACGGTGATTTCTCAGAAGGAACTACTTATTGGGAAATATATGATGGTGGAGGAAAAATGCATCTTGAGGTTGTTGAGGGAATTCTAGAAGTTGAAATAACTCAAGTTGGTGATGTTTGGGAACCGAGATTTTCACAAATGGATATACCGTTTGAAAAAGATCAAGCTTACAGGGTCTTCTTTAAAGCAAAAGCTGACGAACCTAAAAAAGTGCATTTACAAGCCGGTGAGTTATTAGATGACGCTCCATATTGGAATGATTTTAAAGCAGGACAAGTAGAAGTGCAAACAATCGGTACTGAGTGGGATGTTTATGAGTTTACTTTTATGATGAACCAAGCTGATAATCATCGTGGCGGTATTATTTTTGAATTTGGTAATGGTGCACTTGGAGATGATGTTTTAACTAAAGTTTATATTGAATGGATTGACATTGAACCAACTGTTTTAGGTGAAGACGATACTCCTCCAGTTATTACAGTGAGCGATAAAGAATTTTTAGTAGGAGCGGAAGTTGATTTAGCATCGTTAATTAATGTTTTTGATTTAAGAGATGGCGATATACCATTTGAAGAATTAGAAATTACAATTGAAAAAGACGGTGAAATTGTTGAGGAAATTGATAATAGTGAAGAGGCCGAGTATCTCATTACTGTGGTAGCTGTTGATGAAGCAGGAAACGAGGCAACAGAAACATTTATTATTAGATTTGTTGCGATGACTTTCTTGGACGAAAAATTAATTGTCAATGGTGATTTTAGTGCTCCGCTTTCTGAAGAAGATCCAGAATGGCAAACATGGGTTGCTGATTGGGTAGGTGCAGCAGTGGATATAGAAATTGTCGATGAAGCATTAGAGATTGACGCTACCGTAACTGGTGGTGAAAATTGGCATATTCAACTATTCCAAGAAAAATTATTTCAGTTAGTTGAAGGAAAATCGTACCGGTTATCATTCGACTTAAAAGCTAATATAGAAAGAGCATTTTGGATTGAAGTTTCTGATGCGTTAGATCCTGAAAACCCACTTCAATTTATTAATCAACAAGCTCAAACGACATTAGAATTTAAAAACTATGAATTTTTATTTACTGTCACAGACCAAGGAGAAGCAAGTAAAGTAATCTTTATGTTTGGAACAGGAGAACCAGCGTTAATCACTTTAGACAATGTTAAAATTGAAGAAGCAGATAACCAAATTTTCTTTGGCGGTAACTTTGATCAAATAGATGGTTGGACTTCATTTTATAATGACTGGTCAGGGACAGTTTTAACGACGTCTTTGAGTGATGGTTTCTTTAGATTTGATTTGACTTCTTTAAATAATGGCGAAGGTAATTGGGTTTTACAATTAGAACAAAATGGTGAGATTTTTAATTCAATTACTAAAGAGTATCCATATATGGTCTTTGAACCAAATACTAAATACACTTTAAAATTTGACGCACAGGCGAGTAAAGATTGGGTTGTAGCCCCATTAGTAGCTAATGGTGTTAATGATGATTGGGCTAATTTAATTGCTGAAACTGTGACTGTTACAGACACTTTAAAAACGTATGAAATTAGTTTTATAACACCAGAAGAAATAACTAAAAATTATATGTTTAAATTTGAATTTGGACAAGGAATTGAATCTTTTCAAGATGGAGAAGAGTTTATTAAATTTGGTAATATTTCTATTTCTGACGGAGAAAATGAATTTATTTATAATGGTGATTTTAAAGCCGTTAAACATTTTGTTTATGATCATTCTGGTGGTGGAGATGAAATGGGAGAGATGGTTTATGATAGTGAAAATCAACAAGCAGTAATCACTTTAAATACTGTTGGCTGGGAACCATATATTCCACATGTATATCAAATGATAGAAGTTAAAGCTGCGGGAACGTATAATTTTAAAATGGTAATTTCTAGTAGCGTTGCGAGAACTTTAAGACTTAATTTTGTTGTTCCTGCTTGGGGTTATGCGTCCTTACTTGAAGGTAGTTTTATTGATATTGTTTTTGAAGAAGCAGATGAAGAAGTTATTGTTGAATTTACTTTAAATATTGAAGTACCCATTGAAGAGTTAAAATTTGAATTAGATTTTGGTAAAATTGATGAAGAAACAGATGCAATAGGAGAATTTATACTTAAACAAGTATTATTTTATCAAGTGTTTGAATAAGGAGGTAAATTATGAAAAAATATTTAATCTTAATTATCACATTAGTTGCCGGTTTTTTATTAGTTAGTTGTAATGATGATATTGGAAATAAACCAAGTAAAATACAATTAACTTATGCTGATTGGGGCGACAAAGAATTTAATCAAAAGATGATTGATGCTTTTATGGAAGAAAACGAAAATATTATCGTTAACATTGTTGATATCGGAGGCTCTGGTGCAGAATTTACTGGAAACTTAATTGACTCAGCTCAATTAGGCATTTTACCTGATGTCTTTGCGATTGATAACGTTCCTACAATAGTAAGTGCAAATCTAGCGCTCGACGTTGAAGAGTATTGGAGAAATGACCCAGATGCTCAACTTGTCTATGAGGCGATTGCAGAGACGGCAGTTTATAACGGAAAAAGGTACGCTGTTCCAAGTTATCAATTTCTTAAAGGAATTTTTGTTAATCTTTCAATTATGGATAAACTAAATCTACAAACTGTCACTGATAAATATCGAATAGATGCTGATGGTTATCCAGTTAAAGATTGGACAGTAACAGAAATGGTGGAAATCGCAAAGGCTGTTACTAATCCTACTGTTGGAAATAAAGAAGAGTATCGTAGTGGTTTAGCTTTATGGTATGGTGCTGCTGATTTTCAGCAAATCTGGCCGATGTTAAATGATGAAAACTTGAGATATGATACTTGGGATGGAGAAAATTTTGATTTTGAAAATCCATTATGGATAGAGGCTATGAAAGCTAAAGTTGATATTATGGATAATGTTAAATATCCACACGTGACATCTAATTTTCCTGCTGATGAAACAACTCAAGCATTTTTAGGAGAATTAGGTTGGATGATTGCCGAAGGATATTCTGTAATGGCTATTGATGGCTCTTGGAATTTTGGCGCAGTAACAACTGCAAAAGATAATGGTCAAGAACTAGGATTTTGGCCATATCCTGCAGGAGATGCCGGACAATTTCCACCAACTATTTTAGATTATCAAATTGTTTCTTCGCAAACACGTTATCCAGAAGAAGCTTATAAACTTGCAAAATGGATGACTTATGGAAAAGATGGTTGGATGACTAGATTAGATTTACTTGAAGAAAGAAGAGCGGAAGAAATAGCTGAAGGAGAAAACATCACTTACTTAGATAGATTCCCAATTGCTGACTATCCTGAAGTTTGGGCACGTGTTGATGCGTTTTTGCACGATGATGAAGGTAAGGAATTAATAGTTGGAATGAATTCCATTCTAGCTAATATCGATGATTCAAGACCAGATTTAGATAAGTGGTTAGCAGGTTACAAAGATTTTTGGGGTTGGGTAGAAGATGAAGACAATCCTTATAATTGGGTTAATTTATTAGCTGCGGGACCAGATGCAGTTCCCACATATGCAAAAGAGTGGAATGATAAAGCCAATGAATTAGTACATGATGCGATTGAGAACTTAGGAAGAGAATAAAATATTAATGCATCTGAGAGGGGAGACCCTCTTGGATGCCTTATTATTAGTTGCCATAATGAAAAAAATATTTAAAAAAACAAAAGAATTATTAACAAAATTTAAGCAAACTATTAAGTCGATAGGGATCAAAAGAGCAGTTGTTTTAGTTATTGCTTTTTTGCTAGTTTTTGTTGTTGTTGCGTCTTTGTTTAAAAAACAAACTATGAACAATTACTATGAAACTGAAACATTATCATATTTAAGTGATGATTTATTGAAAAATAATTATTCAAGTTATTTAATCGATAAAAAAGATGCTAATGTAGAAGCTATTATGACAACTAATAATATGGAAGGTAGCATAAAAGAAGATGGTGATGTATTAAAGTACATTAATGAATTTAATTTAGAAAATGAAGATAAAATTATGGGTGTAGCAGAGTTTTTAAAAAAAGATGATTATATTACTCTTCCCCAAGTTAATAAAACGGGAATGTATTATTTAAAAGTAGTTTATTATGACATCAACAAACAAATAAATGATAATCAATTTAGCATTTTAATAAATGAAGAATACCCATTTGTAGAGGCGAGAACATTAAAATTACCTTCATCGTTTATTTTTGAAAGCGATGAATTTAAATTAGACCGCTATAAAAATGAAATTCAACCTTCCTCTTTTAAAGAAAACAAATGGCAAGAAGCAGTAGTAAAAGATTATGATGGTTTAAATCCAGGATATTTTGGATTTTATTTAAAAGAAGGAGAAAATTTAAAG
>DUQU01000054.1 GCA_012837645.1 Acholeplasmataceae bacterium
AAGGTGAGCCTATTCAGTTATTAATATTGTTTTCAGAAGCTTTTTCTTCCAAAGAAGAAATGTTTTATAGTAGTGCCTTTAAAAGAATTAATAATCTCGCTATGACTAAAAACATTCAAACTTCAACAGTTTTAATTACTAAAGAAGAAGAAAACAAACTTGCAATACCATTTGCTAATATTAAAGCTGATGCAATCATTATAATGGGGCAGTTTAGTAAAGAATATGTTAAAGAAGTTATTAAGGTTCAACCTAAAACAGTTTTATTTGACTTTTTTTACTATGATTTAGAACTTGATAGTGTCGTGACAGACAATTATTTTGCTGGTTATATCGCGACCCAGTATTTAATTGATTTAGGTTATCAAAATATCGGTTTTGTAGGGACTTTAAATACGACAATGAGCATTGATGATCGTTACATGGGTTATTCGAGAGCACTCGTTCAAGCTAATTATCCTATCGATAAAAAATATATCGTTAATGATCGTAATGAAAATAATCAAATCATCGATTTTAAACTGCCTTCAAAACTACCTGAAGCTTTTGTTTGTAATAACGATTATACAGCTTATCTCTTAATTCAAAAATTGAGCAAAGCGTCATATCGCGTTCCTGAAGATATTAGTATTATCAGTTTTGATGATGTTATTTATAGCCAAATTTCATCTCCTCCGATCACTACTATTAAAGTTTCTCGCAACGATATGGCTAATGAAACAATTAAGTTAATTTTAAGAAGAATTAAAAATCCTAGTATTTGGCACCGAAGAGTAACGATGTCAGTGAGAATTATAGAAAGAGAATCGGTAAAAAAGGAGAACTAAATAAAAATGATAAACAAATTAGAAGAAACAAAGAAGTTTCTTTTTAGCAAAACAACACTTAAGCCTGAGGTTGCGGTTATTTTAGGGTCAGGTTTAAGTGATTTTAGCGATCAAGTAAGTAATCAAACTGTTATTTCATACCGAGAGATACCGCACTTTAAAACTACTACTGCAGAAGGGCATCATAATCAATTGATATTTGGCAAGATAGCCAATAAAGCAGTAGTTTTAATGAAGGGGAGATTTCATTATTATGAAGGTTATAGTTTAGAAGAAGTGACTTTTCCAATACGAGTTTTAAAGCTCTTGGAGTTAAATACTTAATCGTTACTAATGCAGCAGGAGCTGTAAATAAAAGCTACCATCCAGGCGAACTAATGTTAATAAAAGACCACCTTAATTTAGTCGGTAATAATCCTCTTATTGGTTCAAACGATGATAATTTTGGGCCTCGCTTTTTAGATTTAAGCATTGCTTATGATGAAGAATTAAGGACGTTGGTTAAAAGCAAAGCTAAAAATCTCCCAATAAAACTTAATGAAGGAGTTTATGCTTGGTGGAGTGGTCCCTCTTATGAAACACCAGCAGAAATTAAAATGATTAGAACGCTCGGTGGCGACGCTGTTGGAATGTCAACCGTCCCAGAAGTTATCGTTGCTCGCCATAGCGGCATTAAAGTAATTGGGATATCTGGTTTAACAAACATGGCTAGCGGAATTTTAAATAAACCTTTAAACCACCAAGAAGTTATCGAGGTTGCTAGTACTATGAAAGTAGGATTCGGAAAATTAATTAAAGCAGTTATTGAAGCACTTTGATAATTGATAAAGAGGCAATTAAATTTTAAAGATAAAGTTTTTTAAGGAGGTGAAAGAAGATGGAAAAAATAAAAATATTCGATTTACATAGCGATATTTTGTATGATGTTTATCAAGCTTCCTTAAAAGGCGATTTAGAAAGATTTGAAAACTATCACTTACCGAAACTAAAAAACAATATTAGTGGCGGTATTTGGACTTTATATTCGCCTTCTGATTTTAATCTGTTAGAAGCTTTAAAGGTTAGCAAATCGTTAGTTAATTTAGAAGATTTTGCTGTTATCTTAGGTATTGAAGGTTTAAGAAATTTAAAAAAAGTGGAAGATTTAGAAATCATCTATGATTTGGGTTATCGCCATTTGATGTTAACTTGGAATGAAGCTAATAAGTACGCTACAGGAGTTAAAGGACCTCAAGAAAGAGGGCTAACGGAAGCCGGTTATCAAGTTTTAGACTTTATGATTGACAAAGAAATGATAATCGACTTATCACATCTAAATGAAAAGTCTTTTTATGATGTAATTGGCTATACTAATAAAAATATAATCGCTTCTCATAGTAATATAAAAGAGTTATGTGATCATCCTCGCAATTTAACTAAAGAGCAACTCAAGCATTTAAAAAAGGTTAATGGTTTATTGGGATTAACTTTAGTGGGTGGTTTTATTTCCAGTAATAAAAAGGAAAGAACGCTAGATAACTTTTTAAAGCATTTAGAGTATGCTATTAATATTATGGGAATAGATAATGTTTGTTTTGGTTTTGATTTTATGGATTACTTTAACCCCAAGCAAACCGCGAATTTAGAAGAAGTTAAAAGCGCTTTGGAGGTTAATAATTTAATTAACATTCTTGTTAAGGCTGGTTATAGCAAAAATGAAATAGAAAAATTAACATTTTATAACGTTTTTAAAAGGTATCATAATTTAATTTATAAAAAGGAGCGAAATTATGAATAATGTTTATTTAGCAATCGGAGCCCATGTTGGCGATGCAGAGTTGACTGCCGGTTGCTTTTTAGCAACGCAAGCATTAAAAGGAGATAAGATAGTCACTTTGGCACTAACGGCAGGGGAAAGAGGTAATCCACCTAATTTATCAGTGAAAGAATACGCTCAGCAAAAGCGCTTAGAAGCGAATAAGTTCGCCCAACTTTTAAAAGGTGAAGCACTAGTTTTTGATTATGAAGATGGCCTTCTTCCTGATAATTTAGAAGTTAGATTGAAAGTGGCAGAAGTGATTAGAAAATACCGTCCCAAAATAATTTTTACGCATTGGAAAAACTCAATGCATAAAGATCATGAGTTAACGCACCGGATTGTTAAAGATGCTTCTTTTTTCGCTAATATCGATTTAGGAGATAAATTAAGTGGGAAAAGGCATTTCGCGCCACTTTATTTTAGCGAAAATTGGGAGGATGAAGATGGTTTTAAACCATATATCTATTTAAAATGTTCAAAAGAAGGGTTTCAACTTTGGCAAAAAGCTTTAAAAGAACATTGGTTTGTTTGTCATAGTAAATCATTTAACTATTTTGATTATTATACTCACCTTAGTTATGTGAGAGGGGCTTTAGCGAGAGTTGAACACGCCGAGGCTTTCGCTCTTTTAGATTATCAAAAAAAGCGAGTTATCGATGAACTTTAATGATGTTAGAAGAGTTCCATTTCAACTTGGGATGGTTGCTGAAATAGTCAAAATTTGGAATCAAGAAGTCGCCCAAACAACGATCTACGCTCCTTTTACGAAACAAAGCTTTATTGCTGAAATAGTAAATAACAAATATTTTAACAAAGATGGTATGGTGGTTTATCAAATTGGAAAGGAAATTATTGGCTTTGGTTTAGCAACTTTTAGTGACCAAAAAGATACAACACCAGGATATCTTGTTTTTATCGTCGTTAAAGCGAAATATCAAAGGTTAGGTATAGGAAAAGAAATTTTAACTATTTTAGAGAACTATTTACGAGAAAACAACAAAACCAAGATAAGAATGATGTTTTTAAATCCAATTAATTTAAAATGGCTTATTCCTAATACTATAAATCATCTTCACCCTAATGCACCAGGCGTGCCGACTGGGAGTGTTTGGTATCATTTTTTAATTAATAATGGTTTTATTAATACTGGGCCAAGGCAAGATGGTTATTATCAAGAGATTAGCAATTATCATCATAGTAAAGCAATAACGAATAAAATTAATGAAAACGAAAAAGATGGTTATATTATTAAACTCTATAATCAAGAAACAGATTATGGTTTTAAAGAACTATTTCGAGCTTTAAATAATCCTACCTGGGAAAAGGTAGTAGCGAATAATCTTAAAAAAAGAGTTCCTGACCCTATGTTAGTGATAGTTAAAGATGATGAGATTTTAGGTTGGACAGGTCCGCTTTATACAACTAAAGACAAAAGAGGATATTTTGCTGGAATTGGTGTGCACCCTAAGGCTCAAAAAAGAGGATTAGGAAGTTGTTTGTTTAGTGAATTAATTAATTACTCTAAGTTAAATAAAGCGCGATATCTTTCCCTTTTTACTGGTGAAAACAATGTCGCCAGTAAAATCTATTTAAAGGCTGGCTTTAAAGTAGTACAATCTTTTGAGATTCTTTCAAAAGAAATAGCTTCTTAAAGGCGCTATCATTTATATGCAGAAAAACCGACAACGAGAAGATATTTCGGTAATAGTTTTAAAGAAATTAAAGGGGGAGGTTTTAAGATGAAAATAGTAATAGCGGTTAATGCTTTTAAAAATAGCATCTCCTCAAAAGAAGCTAATGAAATAATTTATCAAACATTAAAAGCTAAATATCCAAGTTATCAATATGAGCTTATTAACATCTCTGATGGGGGAGAAGGGTTTGTTGATGCTTTGGCTACAGAAATAGTGGAAGCGGAGATAATAGGGCCTGAAGGGATGGAAATCGCTAGTTATTTTGGTATGAGAGATAAAAAGACCGCTCTTATTCAAAGTTCCTTAGCGAATGGAATAGAATTAGTAACCGCTAGTAAGACTAATGCCAACGTTATGACAAGTTATGGCGTTGGAGAGTTGATTTTAGCAGCTTTGAAAGAAAATGTTGATAAAATTATTATCGGTTTAGGTGGTAGCGCCACTAATGATTTAGGACTTGGGGCGTTAACGCCACTGGGAGTGGAGTTTTATGATGAAAACGATAATAAAATTGGCATTTTAGGTGAAGATATTTTTAATGTTAGCAGGATTGTTAATAATATCGATAAAAGACTCTTAACAAAAGAAATTATAATCGCCACTGATGTAAATAATGTTTTATTAGGATCAGACGGAGCTAGTATTGTTTATGGTAAGCAGAAAGGTTTAAATGAAGAAGAGTTAAAGAGATATGACAAGCAATTTAAAAAAGTAAGCAGCTTAATTAATAAAATAGTTTTAAAAGATGAAACAAAAACAGCGGGCTCTGGGGCCGCTGGTGGTTTAGGTTATGCTTTAATGAGTTTTTTAAAAGTTAATGTTAAAAGTGGATTTTCTTTATTAGCCGAAGAGTTAAACTTAAAAGAAAGATTAAAGGATGCCGATCTTTTAATAACAGGAGAAGGAAAAATCGATGAGCAGACGCTATCGGGGAAGGCCCCTTATAGTATTGCCAAAATGACAAAAAGCATCTCCCCAGAAGCCAAAGTGATTGCTTATACAGGCATTAAAGGAGAAATAAAAAAGAACAATATTTTTGATGAAATAATCGTTATTAATGAAAATAATAAAAATATTAAAGAAAATATTAAAGCAGGAAAAACAAATTTATTAAAGACAGTTAAAAATTTAAAATTAGCAAACTTATTTAAAACTAAAGGGTAATAAAAACCCAATAACGATACTAACAATATTAGCCACTATCGCATAGATAATGGCTCTTTTTTTACTATGTTCTTTTAAGGTTTTTGAGTAAAAGAAACTTTCTAAAATTATTACCGCTAATTCTAAAGTAATAAAATAAAATAAATAACTAAAATCACCCTTAATATAGACAATAATAAAAAGAGCCAAAGACAGTAAACTTTGAGTAATTAAATTAGTTAATCCCACTAAAAGATAAGATCTTTTTTGGCGGTATAAAAAGAATATTAAAATAACAACTTCTAAAATGAAGGTTAAAGCAATTCTTAAAATAAGATTTTGAATTCCTAATCTCCAATTATTAGCCTCCACGAGTTTAAGATTTTCTTTTACAATTGTAATATCGTTGTATTCGTTATTTAAATAATCGCTTGGTAAAGTGATTTCCATTAAAGCATCAAAGGCTTTTTGGCTAAAATCGTCACTAATAAAAACACTATTATTATCTTTATCTAAGATTAATAGTTTTGCTTTTTTAGGATATAAATATGTTAGGTTGATTAAATAGTAACCTTCTTTTTCCTCAACCACAATCCCATAAGGTGCCCCTTGGTAAAGAGATGCTGAATAATAATTATTAAAATCTCTTTCTTTTAAATAATTATAGAAATCAATATCGATGAAGTCGCTTTCCCGAGGCTCTCTGTTGTTAAGAGTTCCCTTTATTAATAAGTCAACAGCTAGTTCTCTTTCTTTTTCATAATAAACCTTAATTTGTAAAGTGGGTTTAGGAAACATATCCGCTTTTACGGTAATAACAGTTATAAAACTAAGTAATGTAAATAAAATAATTATTAACGTTTTTTTAAAGGATGTCATCTTTTTCGCCTTCTTTCTTAGTTATTATAACATTGATGGAAGCGTTTAGTAAGTTGGGTATTGTAAAATTTATGTTAAGATAAACGAAAAGTAGGAATGATATTATGTATATTAGCAAGTTGACAATGAAAGAAACTCAAAAAGCGATTAAAGTTGTTAAAGATAGTTTTGAAAACATATTAGCACGTGCCTTTAATTTAGATAGAGTGTCGGCACCGATTATTGTTGAAGCTAATAAGGCTATCAATGATGATTTAGGTATTAAAGATAGTGCCCTAAAATTTAATATTGTTAATTTAGGTTATCCGGTTGAAGTAGTGCAATCATTAGCGAAATGGAAAAGAATGGCCTTATTTAAATATGGCTATCAAGTTTATGAAGGTATTTACACCGACATGAATGCGATTAGGCAACACGATGAAATCGATAACACTCATTCTTTGTATGTCGATCAGTGGGATTGGGAATTTATTATTAAAGAAAATGATCGCACTTTAGATTTTTTAATGTTAGCGGTAAAAAAGATTGTAAAAGCATTAGTAAAAGCGAAAAGCAAAGTGAATAAAATGTTTCCAGTTTTAAAGGAGACGATAAAAGAAGAAGTTTATTTTATTAGTAGTGAAGAATTATTTCAAAAATACCCGCATTTAACGGCTCAAAAAAGAGAACGTGAAATTACTAAAAAGCACCGCACTGTCTTTGTTATGCAAATTGGTGAAAGTAATTTAAAGGGAGAAAAGCATGACTTAAGAGCTCCTGATTATGATGATTGGAAACTAAATGGCGATTTACTGCTTTGGAGTGATGTCTTACAAGAAGAGATTGAACTTTCTTCAATGGGAATTAGAGTCGATAAAAAGAGTTTATTGAAACAAATGAAAACAGCAGAGCGCTTAGATGAACTTAATAAAGAATATTATCAGCAAGTAATAAAGGGGGAATTACCTTTAACAATAGGTGGTGGGATTGGCCAATCAAGAATGTGTATGATTTTATTAGAAAAATATCATATTGCTGAAGTTCAAGCATCCGTTTGGCGAAAACAAGACTTAGAACTATTTAAAAAAATAAAGCTAAATTACTTATAAAAGCATTAAGCAACAAAGTTGATTGAGAAAATAAAGTTACTTTATTTAAAAAGGAAATTAACTGTGTTCATTTTAATTTACTAAGCCAACCTTTTGACTTCTTGTATTAGAGGGAATAAACTGAGGTTGGAGGTTAAAATAATGAAAAAGATTACATATTATGATAATGCAAAAACAGTGATGAAGCTCTATCTTCAAATTGAAGAATATTTTAAAAAGGAAACAACAATTTCCAAAACGTTATATCATTTAATTAAAATTAGAGCTTCTCAAATAAATGGTTGTGCGCATTGCCTAAACATGCACACTAAAGAAGCTTTAAAAGATGGAGAATCAACAGAAAGACTCTTTTTAATTAATACTTGGAGTGAAACGAATTTGTTTACTTTAAAAGAGAAATTAGTATTAGAATTAACAGAACAAGTAACTTTAATTGCCGATTATGGTATGAGTGAAGATTTATATGAAAGAGTGTTAGGAGAGTTTAGCGATAAAGAATATACAGATTTAATTTTAATAATTAATCAAATTAATAGTTGGAACAGATTAAGTATTAGTCACTTTAACACTGTCGATAAGTAAAATTTAATAATAATA
>DUQU01000055.1 GCA_012837645.1 Acholeplasmataceae bacterium
CGCTCGCCATCATTCGTTTTTTTCCTTCTTCTTGAAGTTCAACGATCTCAACAACTCCATCTAAAGACTTAATTAATAAACTTTTTTTACAGGCTATAATCTCATTAGGGCTAGCATTAGATATTATATCACTTTTTCGTAGTTTAAACACTTTAATTCTCTTCTTATCAACAAATATTGACCCAGCAGGTTCCTCTAAAAGTCCATTTAGTTGTCTCAAGATTAAATGAGTTGTTTGGTTAAAGTTTAAAATCTCATCTTTTTTAGTCAAATTATAAGAATAAGTAACCAATGCTTCATTTTGTTTCTTACTAATTACAGTTTTATTAATTATTTTAGGAAGATATTCAAGCAATAAATCAGCACCAAGAAGTGCTAATTTATTCATTAAAATAGTAGTCGTATCAGAATTTAAAATTGGCATTGAGCTTTGAGCAATTATTTTACCAGCATCCATTTTTTTAGAAAGGTAAATAAGAGAAATGCCCGTTTTTAGATCACCTTCCATAATCGCCCTTTGAACCGGCGCTCCTCCCCTTCTTTTTGGTAAGAGCGAACCATGAACATTTATCGAAGTAAAACTTGAAATAATCTCTTTAGGCAAAATTTGACCGTAACTAGCAGTAACAATTAAATCAGGTTGATAATCAATTATTTTTTGATACTCATTTTTAATTTGATAAGGAGTAATCACTTCAATGTTTTCTTCATTGGCAAACTTTTTTACTGCACTTTCCTTTAAAAGTTGCTTTCGACCGACTTTTTTATCGGGTTGTGTAACGATTAATCCCACCGGGTAATAACGGTGTAGTCTTTTTAATATTGTCACACTAAATTGTGGCGTTCCCATAAATACTATTCTCATTTTATCCACCTACAAACTATCATCATAAAGATTAATTAAGATATTATCCTTATGGTGTTTTTCGTTTAAATACTTTAATAATGCCATTATATCATATCTAAGAGGAGCTTTTATAATTATTTCAAAATAATAATAGTTATCCTTAAACTTAAAATAATCTTCACTAGGGCCAATGATTTCTAACTGGGTATTGCTTTTAATTAAATGATGTTTAATAGAGTGTAACCTTTGAAAAGTATTTATTTCATCAGTGCCTCTTAATGTTAATTTCGCCATCTTAGAAAAAGGAGGATAATTTAACCTTTTCCTTAACTTTAACTCTTCTTCATAAAACATTATATTATCTTCGTTTTTAAGGGCATTAAGAACAAAATGTTTCTTATCATAAGTTTGAATAAGAGCTTTTGTTTTTATTTTACCTCTTAGACTACCTATTGTTTGCGAGTACAATTGATAAGTCTTTTCATTTGCCAAATAACTCCTTATTTTCAACATTTGATCAGCAAGCAAAATCGCAACTAAACTCACATTTTCAAAGTTAAAAGCTTTACTCAAAATTTGAGTTCCAAGTAAAACATCTATTTTTCCATCCTTAAAATCATTTAAAATCTTTTCGTAAGAACCTCTTTTAGTTATCCTACTACTTTCTAAAACAACAATACGAGCGGATTTAAAGGTGTTTTTTAAGACCTCATAAGCTTGTTCAATTCCATAACCAATTTCTTTGTTTTTCGGTTGATTACAGTTAGAGCAAATCTCACTATAAGCTTTTTTATAATTACATCCATGACATCTTAAAATGTTTTTATCCTTGTAATATCTTAGTGCCTTCCCACAATGGGGACAACCTTCTATAGAACCACAGCTCCTACACATTACAAATGGAGCATAACCACTTTTATTAACTAAAATAAGTGCTTGCTCTTCTTTCTTTAAAACTTTTTTAATGTTTTCTATCAACTCAAGAGATAAAATAGAACTGTTACCTTTAAATAGTTCTTCCTTCATATCAATTAATTTTATTTCTGGTTTATGTAATCTTAAATCAGATAATTTTAGTAACTCAATCATCCCTAGTTGAGTTTGATAGTTCATTTCAACAGAAGGTGTCGCAGTAACAAAAACTAAAGGACATTTAAACATTTTACTCAATTCAAACGCCAACTCTTTAAGATGATAATATGGTAGAACTCTTTGAAGATAATTATCATCATGTGCATCATCAATAACAATTAAACCCAAATTTTTAAATGGTAAAAAGAGTGCTTTTTTCGTTCCTACAACAATTTTGATTTCGTTGTTTTTAACTTCATCATAAATGACTAGTTTTTTATTTTCGCTAATCTCGCTACTATAAATCCTAAAATTATCATTAAAGATGTTTTTTATTTTAGCACTAACTAAAGGTATTAATGTTTTATCAGGAACTATTAGCAAAACTTGTTTTGAAAAATTCAGAGCCTTTTTAACCATTTCTAAATAAACAATTGTTTTACCAGAAGCCGCTTTACCTGTTAATAAATAACGTTTACTTGCTTTAAAGGAAACTTTATCAATGGCATTTTTTTGTGTGTTATTTAAAATTATATCCTTGTTTTTTATGTTATAAAGCAAATTATTTTCGATGGTATCTCTTATTAATTCCACTTTAATAAAATCTTGTGAAATTAGTCTTTTGATTATATTTTGGGAATAATTTTCTGCTCTCAATGTACGATAAAGAGTTGGTTCTTTTAGGCGCTTAATAATCTCTTTTTGTTTGACTGTTTTAACATTTTCATTTTTAATAGACAACAATTTTATTTTTTTATAGCTATCTTTTGAGGTTGGTTTTTTAATTGGTTTTAAAATTCTTTTTTTAATTAGTTCTTCTACTTCAAAAATTTTATCTGCATCAATTTCACTTAATTTTAAATAGCCATTTCTAATTAAGTTTTTATAATATAAATCTAGCTGTTCTTCTTTTATAACTTCTAATACTTTTTGATAACTTACTAGCAACTTACTGGGCAACATTTCTTTTAAAGCATGAGCAATAGTTTGAAAAGAGTTTTCCGCTAATAAATAACTTAAGTTTAATTGCTTGTTTGTTAGGATTGGTGTTTTATCCAAGAGATAAAGTATTTCTTTGTTTGCTTCTTGAGAAGATGTTATTATTTCGATAACGTAAGCCATCCGTTTTTGATTATTAAAATCTACCACAACTCTCATCCCCGGCTTTAATCTTTTTTGATATCTTGCTGGGATGTAATAATGGTAGAGTTTATTAACATTTTTAATTCGTAAATCAACAATTACTTTCGCATACATTTTAAACACCTTTCTAATGAAATTATACCATAAAAAAAACGGATTTATTTTTCCGTCTCTTTATTTATTTCTTGCAAAATATTTTCTATTTTATTACCATATGCCAAAGCATCATCATATTTAAAACTTAAAGTTGGCATCCTTCGTAAATGGTTAACCTTTTTCGCTAATTCAACCCGAACTTGTTTTGTTATTTCCGTTAAAATTTCTTCAGCCTTTTTAATATCTTCTTCTAAATCGGATAAGATTGTATAATAAACTGTCGCATCCGATTTATCTCTAGTAATTTTTACTTCTGTAATATTAAAATAGGGTTGATTTTCTATTTTTCTATCTTTATTTACAATTATCGCTAATTCTCTTAAAAATAGTGATTGTAACCTTTCAACTGATAAATTACTCATTTTTTTACACCTCTTTACTTATAAATAATTCAAAGATGTCTCCTTCTTTAATGTCATTAAAGTTTTCAACACTCATTCCACATTCATAACCTTGTTTTACTTCTCTAACATCATCTTTAAAGCGTTTTAAAGATGCCAATTTACCTTCGTATACTACAATTCCGTCGCGTAATACTCTGACACCAGCATTTCTAGTTGCATAACCGTCCGATAAGTAACAACCAGCAATGGTTCCTAACCGTGAAATTTTAAATATTTCTCTCACTTCGGCTTGACCGATAACTACTTCTTCAAACTCTGGAGCTAACATTCCTTTTAGGGCCGCTTCAATATCTTCGAGAATCTTATAAATAACATTATATAATCTGATTTCGATTTTAGCTTGTTTCGCCAT
Source organism: Acholeplasmataceae bacterium (assembly GCA_012837645.1). Classification (GTDB taxonomy): domain Bacteria; phylum Bacillota_I; class Bacilli_A; order Acholeplasmatales; family UBA5453; genus DUQU01. The sequence goes on from DUQU01000055.1 coordinate 3,974, forward strand.
ATCTCTTACCATCGCTATTGGTCTTACATTAAAACCAATTATAATGGCTTCTGAAGCACTCGCTAAATTAACATCTGATTCAGTAATGGCTCCTACTGATGAGCGAACGATATTGACGTGCAAACCTTCAATATCTATTTTTTCTAAAGAAGTTTTTAAAGCTTCAATAGTTCCTTGAGTATCGCCTTTAATTATTAAGTTTAATTCATTTAAAGCATCTTCTTGTTGTTTAAATAAAGTTTGAAGTGATGCTTTTCGTTGTTTGGAGATTTCTCCTTCACGTTGTCGTGACGCTCTTTCCTCCGAAATTTGTCTTGCTTGCCTTTCGTCTTCAATGGCAACAAACCTATCTCCTGCTAAGGGCACTTCCATTAAACCTGTTACTTCAACTGGTTGACTAGGCAATGCTTCACGATAGCGCGTTTTAGTGCCATCAGTCATCGACCTAATTTTACCATAAGTGTTTCCGCAAACAATATTATCTCCGACTTTTAAAGTTCCATTTTCGATAATTAAAGTCGCCACTACACCTCTGCCTTTATCCAATTTAGCTTCCACAACTACTCCAGTAGCTAACCTTTTTGGATTAGCTTTATAGTCTTCTATTTCCGCTAACAAAACTATAACTTCTAATAAACTATCGATTCCTTCAGCTTTTAAAGCGCTTATCGATACATAAGGAGTATCTCCGCCCCAATCTTCTGGTGTTAAGCCCACTTTTGATAACTCTGTTTTAACCAAATCAGGATTACTATTAGGGCGATCAATTTTATTAATCGCTACAATAATAGGAGCTTTTGCGCTTTTGGCGTGATCAATTGCCTCAAAAGTTTGCGGCATCGGTCCATCATCAGCAGCAACCACTAAAACAACAATGTCAGTTGTTTGAGCCCCTCTCGCTCTCATTTCAGTAAAAGCAGCGTGCCCTGGTGTATCAATAAAAGTAATTTTTTTATCATTTACAACAACTTGATAAGCCCCAATATGTTGGGTTATACCTCCGGCTTCTCCTTTAGCAACCCGGGTGTTTCTAATCGTATCTAATAAGGTAGTTTTACCATGATCAACGTGACCCATTACTGTAACTATTGGTGGTCTACTAACTAAATCTTCTTGTTTATCTTCAAAAACCATTTCATCAAAACGAGTCATATCAGTAATTACTTCATCCTCAATTTCAAAACCTAAATCGACAGCAACAAGTTCGATTGTGTCGCGGTCAATCACTTGATTAATAGAAGTTAAAACACCTAATTCCATTAGTTTTTTCATAATTGCGGCATTAGAAATATTTAAACCTTCCGCCACCTCAGAAACAGTCATGTTTGGTTTATACGTCAAAACTTTTCCTGTTATACTTTCTTTCTTCTTTTTGGGAATATTAGTTCTTCTTACTTCCTCTTTAATAACTTTTTTTGATTCTGTTCTCTCACGATAATATTTTTTCGTCATCATTTCACATCCTTTTAGATAAACATCTTTTTAAACCCTTCATCAAGCAAAGACACTACCTTGATATTGGATTTTCCAATCGCCTTCGACAATATTTTTGTTTCAAAACCGATTAAGTAATCAATTTGATAAAATTGCGCTTTATCAGTAATTTTTTTAATCGTGTTAGCACTAGCATCAGCTGCGATAATAACTAATGTTGCTTGCTTTGATTTTATTGCCGTTAACGAATTTTCCGTCCCGTGAACTAGTTTTTTGGCTCGATATGCCAAACCCAAGTTAAGGGGACTACAAGTATCCTTTAAGCGTTTCATAAATTTCATCACTTATTTTTACCTTTAATCTTTTTTCTAATATTTTTGTTGTTTTTGCCTTTTCAATAACCGCTAACGATAATGTTAAATATGCTCCTCGGCCATTTTTTTTACCATTTGGGTCTACGAAAACTTCTCCTTCTTTAGTCGCGACTACTCGCATCAATTCCTTTTTAGGTTTAACTTCCTTAGTAACAACACAAGTGCGCATTGGTATTTTTTTTACTTTCATAATTAAAGTAGATTTTCAGCCTCAGCCATCGAAATTGACTTAATATCAATTTTCCAATTAATAGTTTGCACTGCTAATTTAACGTTTTGACCTTCTTTACCAATTGCTAAAGATAATTTATCATCACTCACAATAGCTAAAGCAGTTTTATAAATTGGATCGATTTGAATAACATCGACAACTTCAGCTGGTTGTAAAGAATTAGCAATTAAATCTTTTTCATTATCACTCCATAAAAATAGATCGATTTTTTCACCTGAAAGAGCTTGAACAATTTCTCTAATTCGATTTCCGCCCGCGCCAACACAAGAGCCAATTGCATCAACATTAGGGTCATTTGACTTCACGCCAATTTTAGTCCTATCGCCTGGGTCTCTCGCTAATCCCATTATTTCAACAATTCCTTCTTTAATTTCAGGAATATAATCTTCGAAAAGCCTCGTTACTAAACTTTTATCTAATCTTGTCACTAAAACTTTGGGCCCTTTTGATTTCATTTCCACCAAAGAAATAAAAATCTTGATAGTTTCCCCTACCACGAAGTCATCCAAAGAAGTGCATTCTTTTTTTGGTAAGAGGGTAGTAACTCCTCGAGAAATATCTAATCTAAAATAATTATCATCTTCTCCGATGATTTTAGCATTAAGCATTTCTTTTTCTTTTTCTTTAAAATATGCATATAATTGCTCTTTTTCAATCGCTTTTAAATTTTGATTTAAAACATTTTTCAGGTTTTGAACCGCCGCTTGAGAAAATTCCTTAGGGTTAATTGACTCTTCTAAAATGTCGCCAACTTTAATGCGCTTTTTAATTTTTCTCGCTTCCAATAATTTAATTTGCTTATATTTAGGATCAGCCTCTAAATCAAAGCCATCATCAGAAACAACTAAACGTTGTTCAAAAATTAAAATTTCGCTTTTTTCTGGATTGATTTCAATCCGGCAAGAACTATGGCCTCTGTTCTTTCTAAAAGCCGCCACTAGACCTTTTGAAAAACTATCCAATATCAATTCCTTAGAAATATCTCTTTCTTCTGCTAATAAATCCAATGCTTTAAAAAACTCTTTACTAATCATTTTAACCTCCCAAAGCTAAACTGCTAAATTAACTTTATTCAACTCTTCAAAGGGGACTTCAATCGTTTGATAGCGTCCCTTTATATTAATTTTAACAAAAAGTAGATTTTTTTCCACCTTTTCCAAGACCCCAACATCATTGTAGCGATCAGAAACAATTTTTATTTTAGAACCTACATATTTTTCCGCTTCAGCTAATGTTCTTAAAGCTCTTTCCGCACCAGGTGAAGAAACCTCTAAATAATAATTATCAGGTAAATAATCATCGATTGCGTTTAAAATCAATTCATTTAATTTTGTTAAAACCGCTACTGTTAAATTTTCACCATCAACAACCACTTCTAAAATAGCATATCCAAATTGCCTTTTTTTCTTTAAATCATATAAACTATATTTCTCATTAGTAAGCAACTTTTCAATAATTGCTCTTACCTTTTTTATCTCCATAATCACCTCAATAAAATGAGCGGATTAAAAATCCACTCAGTTACTCTTAGAATTATAACAAATAATTATTATCTTTTCAACTATTATTTTTCTAATTGCAAACGATTCGCATTTGGACTGAAATGTGTTATACTCGTAAGTGAAAGAGGTAATTTATGAAAAAAGTAATCATCTTCATCAGCCTTGCTTTAATGGTCATCTTAACTAGTTGCGGGAAAAAAAAGTACGATATCGTTACGACGCTTTATCCTCAATATGAAATCGCCCAAGAAATCGTTCTTAATAAACTTTCAGTAAAACCGTTAATCGCCCCTGGAGCTGATGCCCATCATTTTGAGCCAACTAGTAAAAATATGATTGAAATTATTGACTCATCGTTATTTATCTATAGCTCTTTAAGTATGGAACCTTGGGTTGAAAAAATTGAAAAAGGCAAAGGCCATTACTTAAATCTCTATGAACAATTAACATTAATTGATTCGGAAATTAGCGATGATGTTCATTTCTTTTTTTCCTTAGATTATCAAATTGAAATGATTAATCTTATTTTAGCTGAAATAATAATTATCGATCCTCTCAATGAAGAATTTTATCAAAATAACGCCACACAATTAGAACAGGAACTGCGAGCAATTAAAAATGATTTTATCAACTTAGAGCATCATAGTTTTTATTTTATCGGACATGATGTTTTTGCATCCTTTAGCCAACAAACTAATATTACTATTATTTCTTTACTAAATGAATTTACTGATGAAACTAATCCTACTAGTAATGAAATTGAAACAATGTATACTTTAATAAAGACAAATAAAGTCAAGTTTTTATATTATGATTCTTTAACTGGTTATGAAATGGCAAAAAGATTTCAAAATGATTTAAAAAATTCTCATGCTTTAACTTTACTGCCGCTTCACACCTTTCATAATGTCGATAACGAGACTTTTAAAAGGCAAGATTTGATTGCTCTATGGAGAGAAAATTATCAAAATTTAGAAAGGGGAATAAACAATGGTGCTTAAACTTACTGACGTGACAGTCCGTTTTTATGAAACTTGTGTTTTAAAAGATATTAGTTTTTCTGTGAATAAAGGCGATTATATAAATATCGTCGGCCCCAATGGTAGTGGTAAAACCACTTTAATTAAAGTGTTAACTAATTTGCTTACACCAACAAGTGGAACAGTTCAATTTGGTAATTATCGCTTTGGTTACGTTCCCCAACATTTAAATAAAGCTACTTTTATGCCCGCTACTGTTTATGAAATCCTAAAACATAGTCCTCAAGGAAAAGTAACAAACGAAGAAATTGATGTTTTACTAAAACAAATGGATATCTTCCCACTAAAACACAAAAAGATTAAACTGCTTTCTGGCGGTGAATCGCAACGTGTTTATATTATTAGAGCTTTACTTTCAAAACCCGATGTTTTAATTTTAGATGAGCCTACTAGTGCGCTTGATTATAGTTTTAGAAATAACTTTTACCAACTAATTGCTGAACTTCATCGAAAAGGAATTACTATTATTCATGTTACTCATGATTTAACTGATGGTTTAAGACATGGCTCTAAAATTATTCATTTAGACCATAAAATCTTATTTAGTGGTAACTTTGATGAATACAAAGCTTATCAAAAAAAGGAAGGAGTCCACTAATGTTATTATCAATTTTTCTTTATAACTTTATGATTAGAGCCTTTTTAATTGGTGCTTTAATGGCTCTGGGAACCGCTCTTATTTCCAACTATTTAGTTTCTTCTAATCAAGCCTTAATTGGCGATGGTTTAGCTCATATTAGTTTTACTGGAGTTGTTTTAGGAATTTTACTTAGCAATTGGCCGCTTTTAATTGCGATTCCTTTTAGTATTTTAGCGGCGCTTGTCATTCGACTTTTGATGCGTTTAAAACTAGAAGGAGATTCTGCGATTGGGTTAGTCGCTACTTTCGTGATGGCGATTGGCTTTATTATTATCTCTTTAGCTAAAGGCTTTAATAAAAGTGTGGAATCGATGTTAGTCGGATCGCTTTTTTCTACAACTTGGGCTGATGTTGTTATTATTTTAATTGTTGTCGTTATTTTAATTATTTTTATTTTAACTAGTTACCGCACCTTATTTTCTATTACTTTTGATAATAATTATGCTAAATTCAACCAAATAAAAGTGGCTTTTTATGATTACTCTTTAACAATCTTAACTGCTGTTTTAGTTGTTATTGGTGTTCAAACCATAGGAGCCTTACTAATAAGTGCTTTTATCATCTTTCCCGCTGTTTCTGCTGGTTTAGTTGCGAGAAGCTTTAAACACATGATTTTCTTAAGCCTCATTATTAATTTATTCGTCACTCTAATTGGTATTTTTAGTGCTCATTATCTTTTAGTACCTGCCGGCTCTTTAATTATAGTTTTCCATGGATTACTCTTTATTATCCTTTATAGTTATAAAAAGATTGCGAGGTTAGAATAATGCTTAAAATGACTAAACAACGAAAACGTATTTTAAACTATTTACGCAACAGCGCAACCCCCGTTTCAGCGGAAACTATTTATTTAAAGGAAGCGGAACATCTTAATTTATCAACTGTTTATCGCGCCTTAGATGCTTTTTTCGCCCACAATTTAGTTACGAAGTTTCAACTTAAAAACACCACTTACTATCTCTTAAAAACAAAACCCCACAAACACTACTTGATTTGTGAGGAATGTGGAAACATGACCGAAATTGGCTGTTTTATTAATGATGATATTAAAGTTACTGCTGAAAAACACGACTTTTTAATTAAATATCACGATTTAACCATTTATGGTTTATGTAAAAACTGTCAAAGAGATTAATTATTAAGTGCTTTCAGGGCGTTTAAAAAACCAAATAGTGCTGAAATAACCATCAAAACACCAGCACTAATCATTACGTAAAAAATTATAAAATCAAAAACCGCTAAAAACCTCACTAAAAGACTTAATGCCAAACCATATAAACAAATTTTCGACCTTTGCATATTAATAAGATTAACAACCACGATTTCATCTTTAGGTATTTTAAAAAAACAAATAATTCCAATAATAATATTCGCACCCATTAACCCCAAGGTAAGATAATTTATTAATCCACCGGGATAAAACTGCGAAACGATTGTACTAACACCAAAGATTATAAATAATAAAAAAAGATGAACTTGTAAAATAATACTTCTTTTTAATGTTTGCATGATAATCACCACTCCTATTTTAACAAAAACAACTTCTAAATGCCATTTATTTTCCACACATGATATAATTAAATTATTGAAAGGGGCCTAATATGAAAAATGCAGTATACGCCGGATCCTTTGATCCAATTAGTAATGGACATATCGACATCATCGATAGAGCAGCGAAGCTTTTTGATAACGTTTATGTGCTCGTCACTGAAAATATCCATAAAAAAGCAACCTTTAGCCTAGAAGAACGTGTCGAGATGATAAAAAAAGTTGTTAACCATCCTAACGTTATGGTCGATAAAACCACTGATTTAGTTGTTAACTTTGCTAAAAAGCACCAAGTTACCACCATCATTAGAGGACTAAGAAACATTAAAGATTTTGAATCAGAGATATCTTTATACCATTTTAATAAAAGCCTCGACCCCAACATCGAAACAGTTATTTTATTTCCTTCCTATCGCCACACTTACTTATCAAGTAGCGTTATTAAAGAATTAGTTTATTTTAACGCTGATATTTCCAGTTACGTACCCGCGCTTTTAATTGATGATATTGTTAAAGGAATTAAAAAAAAGCAAGACTAAATTCCCATTAAAATGCACTTTATAAACTATTATTTTTAAAAAAAATCCTTACCAACAATGAGATTTTGTTTGTAAAATCTTTTTTTTAGTGTACAATAAGTATAGATAACTCTTAAATATTAAAAAAATGGAGGTTTTTGCGTGAGTAAAACGTTATTAAGACCCCACGAGATTGGTTTTTTTGCTTTAGGCGGCCTTGGCGAAGTGGGTAAAAATACATATGTTTTTGAAATTGACAATAAAATATTTTTAGTTGATGCTGGAATATTATTTCCTGATGATAGTTTATTAGGAATTGATTATGTTATTCCTGATTATCAATATTTACTTAAAAATCAAGAAAGAATAGTAGGTCTCTTTATTACCCATGGTCACGAAGACCATATCGGCGGTATTCCTTATTTATTAAAACAAATACCACTTAAAAAGATTTATGCAAGTGGCTTCGCTGTTGATCTAATTGAAAGTAAATTATTAGATCACCCCAATGTTCCTTCACCAACAATCGTTGAATTTAAGGCTCATCATATTTTCACTTTTGATGATGTTGAAATTTCTTTTATTAGGCTTAACCATTCGATCCCTGATATGTTTGGTATTAATTTTAAAACTCCCCAAGGCAATATTTTTATTACTGGCGATTTTAAGATTGACTATACTCCTGTTGGTCCTCATGCTGAATATGATAAATTATCAAAAATAGCTAACGAAGGAGTACTTTGCTTATTATCCGATTCAACTAATGCCTTAAAAGAAGGCACTACTCCTAGTGAAAGAATTATTGGTGCCTCCATTGACGAAATCTTTTCAAATATCAAAGGCCGGATTATTATCGCGACTTTCGCTTCTAATATTTATAGGATGCAACAAATTGTTGAGGCCTCCGTTTTAAATGGCAGAAAAATTGCCGTCGTGGGAATGTCAATGGAAAAGGCAATGGAAATTGGAATTGAAACCGGCTATATAAAAATGCCCAAAGGTTCGCTCATAGATAATAATACTATCGATTCCTATCAAGCCCATGAAATAACAATTTTATGTACTGGTTCCCAAGGCGAACCAATGGCTGCTTTATCAAGAATCGCGGCTGGTACTCATAAACAAATAAAAGTTCATCCTAATGATACTGTCATTTTCTCGTCTTCCCCAATTCCAGGTAATCAAGAAGGCGTTAATAGAACGATTAATTTATTATACCGAAATGGCGTAAGAGTAATCGTTAATGGACCCGTAGCAGATACTCACACCTCAGGTCACGGCGCTAAACTCGATTTAATGCTGATGTTAACTTTGACAAAACCAAAATATTTTATTCCTGTTCACGGCGAGCATCGGATGTTAAAAGCTCATCGCGATATTGCGGTCGCTGTTGGGGTTAAAAAAGAAAATATTCTTATTATGGATAATGGTGAAGTAGCAGCGATAACCACTGATTATATTAAAAAAGTCGGCAAAGTTCCTACTGGTGAAGTCTATATTGATGGTCTCGGAATTGGTTCCACCGGAGCTAATTTAATTAAAGAAAGGAAATTACTTTCTGAAGATGGTTTATTATCATTAGTTCTTACCATTGATGAAAACAAAAAACTGCTCTACCAACCAACAATAGTTTCCCGGGGATTTATTTACATGAAAAGCAGTTTCGACCTTATTTTAGAAATCCAAAAGATGAGTAGACTATCTTATACTCAAGGAATGTTAAGAAACCTTCCCAAAGAAAAAATCATTACCCAAATAAAAGAGGATTTAACTAACTACATTTTTTCGATTACGAAAAGGAAACCAATTATCTTACCAGTAATTATGAATATTTCTTAGCATTATAATTAGTTTTTTTAAGGCCTTTAAATACTTCAAGTAAAATCAGTGCATCTTGTAAAGCGTCATGTTCTTGAATTTCATTTTTCCCATAATAAAATTGAAACGCTTTAAACAAACCTAAATCATTTGTCAAATCATAATAACTTTTATGAATCTCAAGCAAATTAATAAAATCACTTCTTTTAGTGATGCTTTTTAAATTGTTTATTCGGTAAGAACGATTTAAACTAAGAATGTCGTTTCTTCCCCAAACAACGATTTTAGCTTGATAAGTGGCTAACAATTCTTTTAATTCTCGATAAAAATATTGATATGGTTTAGCCGTTTTAAAAACATCATCATTGATATTTAAAAACTTGAAAGTTCGTACTGAAATTTTCGGATATTTAGTTGGTAAAAGATAATATTGTTGTTTTTTTATTACATCAAACTCTTTATTAGTTAGATAATAACCTATTTGAATAATTTCTGCTTCAAACTTTTTTCTATAATAATGAGGCATCGTCGATTCTAAATCAATAAACAAATAATAATCAAAACTAGTTATCACCTTCACGATTTCTCTTTTGATTTTTTCAAAATCATATAAAACTATTGTTTTCCCTTTAGTAGGGCGTTCTACTTTTGTAATAGTTTTTAAATAATACGCTCTTCTTTGCTTTATTTTTTTTGTCTTATTACTAACTCTAAAAGTAACAAATCTGCCACTTTCTAAGTAGTCTAAGTAACGTTTTCTTTGTCTTTTTGTTAAATAAATAAAAATTAATCTCCCATTAAATATTACCGAGAAATAACTTTCCTTTTCATTTACTTGATGGATTCTTCTTTTCATAATTTTCTAGTCCTTTAATAATCTCCATTCTCAATTTTTCATTAATTCCTAATTGTTGATATTCTTTAACCGTACCTGTTTTCATATTAGTAATTGTTTTAAAATAAGCAAACAATCTTTGTTTACGAACCGGCCCAACTCCTTTAATATTATCTAATCTACTAGTTAGGAGATTTTTTGTACGAGTCCTTTTATGAAAAGTAACTGCAAAACGGTGAACCTCATCACTCATTCCCGCTAACAATGTATATAAAGATGAGCCTTTCTTTAAAACAAATTCCTCCTCATTAGTAACAACACTTTCTAATTGATGGGCTTTATTTTTCTTAAGACCGATAATAGGAATAGTTAGAAAAAGGGCATCTAAGACTGCTTTCCCAGCATTTACTTGTCCTTTCCCTCCATCGACTATTATTAAATCTGGTAATCTTTCATTTTCAAGCAAAGCCCTTTGATAACGGCGGTAAAAAACTTCTTTTATACCATTATAATCATCTTTCTCTTTGAGATGATATTTACGATACAGTTGCTTCTTGGGTTTGAAATCGCGATAAACAACTAAAGCACTAATAGGATTAGTACCATAAAGATGAGAGTTATCAAAAATGTCGATTTGGTTAATATCTTCTATTTTTAAAAGTTCTTTAAATTCTCTTTCTGCTTTTGCTTTTTTTTGTGATTTACTCTCATGAAGTCTACTATAATGAGTCAAGTCATATAAAGCATTATCATATGCTAATTTTACCAATTTATACTTATCGCCAATTTTAGGAATTTGGACGCTTTTAAAAGCACTTAAATCTTCTTCTTCAAGTCTTTTATCTAACAATAATTCTTCAGGTGTGATTACTTGTTGGTAATACTGATAAAGATATGACAAGATTTGCGCTTTTTCATCAAGCAATTTATCGATTGTTGTCGATTTAGCATCAACTATTCTTCCCTGCCTCATTTTTAAGATTTGAATCACAATCTTATCATCATTATAGGCATAGCTAATGATGTCGCGATCTTTAAAATCGCTAAAAGTAACAACCTGTTTTTCAGTTATCTCTTCAATTGATTCCATCATTATTTTATATTCTTGAGCCTCTTCAAAATGGAGTTTCTGAGCCGCTTCACTCATCTTTGTTTTTAATAAATTAATGACATTTTTGGTATCACCTTTCAAAAAGGATTTAACTTCTTTTACCATTTCATCATAATTAACTTCACGGATACACGGTGCTAAGCATTGTCCTAAATGATAATATAAACAGGCTTCTTTTGGTAATTTATCACATTTTCTAAACGGATAGAGCTTATTTAATAAACGCGCCGTTTGCTTCGCCGCGTAAACATTGGGATAAGGACCAAAAAAATCACCTTTAAGAGTTAAATCACGGCTAACAATTATTTTAGGGTATTGTTCTTTTGTAACTACTATGTAAGGGTAGGATTTGTCATCGATTAATTTAATATTATATTTAGGAGTGTTTTCTTTAATTAAATTAAACTCTAATAATAAAGCTTCTGTTTCTGTTTTAGTAATTAAAAATGAAAAATCAACAATTTCCGCTACTAATCTTGTCGTTTTAAAGTTATGTGCGCCAACAAAATAACTTCTAACTCTATTTTTTAAGTTTTTTGCTTTACCAACATAAATAATTGTCTTATTCTTATTATAAAAAAGATAACAACCGGGTTTATTTGGTAAGGTTTTTAATTTTTCTTTTAACAAATAACCACCAGCTTTATTTTACCATAAATGAAAAAAAGAAGATTTAAATCTCCTCTTTTTCATCAAATATAACTTGTATTTTATCAGCTAATATTTCTTCTAATGCGACCCCAACTGGTTTAACACAGTGATGATCTTCTAAACTCGTACCATCTTTTTGAATTGATTTTGCTCTTTTAGCAGCGATATATGCTAATTTATATTTTGAATTAACAACATCTAATAAATCATCAATTGATGGATAGCGCATTCCTTCTTTGTTTGCCATTTAATCACTCTCCTAACATTTTAATATATTGATGAATTGAGCGTTCCGTTTTTGCATGTTCTGCTCTAATAATCGCCAATATTCTATCTGCAGCGTTGTCATAATCATCATTAACAACGATATAATCATATTTGTATGCTAATAAAAACTCTTCTTTTGCTTTAGCAATTCTTTCTTCAATAATAGCATAATTTTCAGTACCTCTCAATTTAAGGCGGTCAAATAATGCTTGTTTTCCTGGAGGAACTAAGAAGATAAAGACTGCTTCTGGCATTTTGTCCCGCACTTGTAAAGCACCATTAACTTCAATTTCTAACACCACTTCATGACCTTCTTGAAGTTGTGTTTCAATCTTTTCACGTGGCGTCCCATAATAATTACCAACAAACTCTGTCCATTCCAAAAATTGATCATTAGCAATTCTTTTTTCAAATTCTGCTTTGCTAACAAAATAATAATCTTCACCATCAACCTCGCCTTTTCTCGGCTTTCTAGTTGTCATTGAAATTGAATAAACAAGATTATGTCCTTTTTTATTAAATAACGCTTTTCTTACTGTCCCTTTACCAACACCAGAAGGTCCTGATAAGACGATTAATAACCCTTTTACATTGAGCTTCACTAATTTCTCCTTTTATATTCGGTTTATCCTACATTATAATTTAAATAAGGTATTTTGTAAAGAGAAAACCACTATTAATGACGATAACAAGTGAATTTTTACATTATTTAATTAAAAGTATAAAGCAATGTCGCTATTATCATAATAATATTTTAAAAACTATTTAATGGAAATTTATTAAAATGACTATCTGATAGTTTTTAACAAATACTTCTACTTTATGGCTAAAACGAAGACAAGAGACGTCGCATTTAGTGTTAGTATTAATTTCAAATATGCTCTATTTTATTTCCACTTTTAACAAAATAACTTAAAACTCCCAATTATTATTAGTCTTCTATTAATAAATGTTATACTAAAAGTGGTGATATGATGCCTTTAGATGGATATTTTCTTAGCAGAATGGTTGATGAATTAAAGATCTTAATTAATAAAAGAGTTCGTAAGTTTAAAATGCCAAAAGACAATGTTATTGTTTTGGAATTTTTAAATAGTGAGGAAGGATCACTTTATTTTGATTTAAGTTCTAATAAATCTCATTTAAGACTAAGCCCACAACAATTAAATGATTTTAATCATCCCTTCTTAAATCTTTTAAAACAAAAACTTGCTAATTCAATTTTAAAAGAAATTTCACAATTTAAAAAAGATCGGATTCTCTTTTTTGACTTTCTTAAACAAGATGCCTTTTTAGGAGCGTTGAAATACCGACTTGTTTTTGAAACGATGGGACGGACAAGCCATTTGATATTGCTTGATGAAAATAAAATTATTATCGATTCCTTTTTTAAAATTTTTAACGATGATAAACGCTCTTTATTGCCAAAATTAATATACCAACCTTTTCCAACTACTAAAACTGAATGCAGTTTTGAAAAAATTAAAACGATGACTTCACCAGAAGAGATTTTAACTACTTGTCTTGGCTTTTCAAAAGAACTTGCTTACCAAGTTTTTCATAATCATTATAATCTGATCGATATGCCCACAACCCCACTTTTATATCAAACAACCAAGCAACAATTTCATGCTTTTGACTTTCCTGTAAAAAATAAAACTATTTTCTCATCACTATCACAATTATTAGCCACTTATTATCAAGATCACGCTAACTATTCAATTTATGAAAAGATTATCAAGAAACAAATAAATAGTTTGACTAATAAATTAGCCAATTTAAATACTAACTACCAAAATAATAGCGACTATTTATTTTTTAAAGAGCTCGCCGATGCCATCTACATGAGCGGCTTAAACTTAAAAGCTCATTATTCCGAATTTAATGATTACCCCCTAAATTATCAGCTTACATTAAACCAAAATGCACAAAATTTTTATCAAAAATATCAAAAACAAAAAAGAGCTTTAACGCCCCTGAAAAAACAGATCGATTTAACTGTTAATATCTTAAACTATTACCAAGAAATACTCGCTTCTTTGCCTTACTTAAACAATAGCGACTTGCTGGACTTAAAGATAGAACTTACTGAACTCGGGCTACTTAAAACTAAAAAGCAACAGTCCTTAAAAACCCCCTCTTATTTAAAAATAGCAACCGACAATGCTACCTTTTATGTTGGCAAAAACAGCCGTCAAAATGCCCACTTGTATGAAAAGATTGCTGCTAAAAATGATCTTTGGTTTCATCTTAAAGATTACCCTGGCCCTCATGTTTTTTTAAAAGGAGAAAAAACAACAGAAAATCTCCTTAAAGGAGCTTCTTTGGCTGTTCAATATAGTAAATTAAAAAATGAAAAAAACGTTTTAGTTAATTATACTGAAGTAAAACACATATCAAGACTTAAAAAGAAACCTGGCTTTTATTTAACTTTTAAAAATCATAAAACTATTATTGTGAAAAACTAACCAACGATAATATCAATTTCACTATAACTAACAACATTAGTTGTTTCTTTTTTAGTATCTAATATTTGAATAAAAGTTAAAATACCTATTCTTCCAATAAACATGACAATCATTAGGATAACCTTGCTAAAACTGGTGAGTTGTGGTGTTACGCTTAAAGAGAGCCCAACTGTCCCAAAGGCACTTAAAACTTCAAAAAAAACTTCTATCATTTCTAGATTTTCTATTATTAAAATCAAAAAGCTGCTTAAAAACACTAAAATAATCGCTGCCGTAAAAACAACATAAGCCTTTTTAAGCGCTTCTTCCTTAATTGCCTTTTTATGAAGGAATGCTTGTTTTCTTCTTTTACCAAAACTATATAAAGAAATTATCACCAATAGTAACGTTGTTAGTCTTATTCCGCCCCCACTAGAATTAGGCGCCGCCCCAATGAACATTAATAATGCCATAAAAAACTTTGTTGCGGGAGTCCAAGTATTTATATTTGTATTATAAAATCCAGCACTTCTAACTGCTGTCGTCATAAAGGTTGTAACTATCATTGAATCAGATATTGAAAGCGTTGAAAGTGAATTGCTTCGTTCCAAAAAATAGAAAATAATACTACTAAAAAGCCAGAGAAGAAAATGAATTAAAACTAACAGTTTCGCTAAAAATGAAAAGCGATATTTTTCTTTTTTAATAGTTTTTTTAATCCATACAACACTTTCAGCTAAAGGCCAAAACCCAATTCCACCTAAAAACACTAACAGCATCGTTAATATTTGAGGAAAATAGAGCCCATTTTTTTGAAAAATAATAAAGCTTTCATTATTAGGTAAAAGATCAAAACCAGCATTTGCAAAGCTACTAACAGCTAAAAAAATACTTTGGTATAAAGAGCCCCAATAACTAATTTCCCAAGGTTGCTTAATAAACAAATACAAACTCATAATGATAATATAAAAAAATTGTAATACCAAGATAGCGATAACAGCATTTCTAATAAAACTAAAAATATTTTTAATAGTAAATTGGTTTTGTTCAAAAGCAACCACATTTAATTCTTTAATACCAATTTTTCTACCTAAGAAAACTGTCAATGAAGTCATTAATAAAATAATTCCGATGCCCCCAATCTCTAATAGTAAAATGGAGACTATCCCTCCAAATAGACTTAAAGATGAGTGTAAAGGAACCGGCGTTAACCCAGTAGAACTTAGCTCAGAAATACTAATAAACAAAGTATCTAAAAATGACATCCTAACCATTTTTTGTTGGCTGATTGGAAGCCATAAAAGTAGCCCTCCAATGAAAGCTAATAATAAATAAATAAAAAATATTTTTCGGGCTTCAGTTTTTGTAAATAGATTTTTAATAAAGTTAATAATAGCCATCTTAATCCCTTCTTAATAAAGTTATTATACACCTTCATTCTTTTCCTACAAAACATCTTAATAAATACTTGTTACTTTAAGCATAACATTTGCTAATGATAGCCTAATACTATATAATAAATTTATAAATAAGAAAGGAAATGATAAAATGTATAAATTACCAAAAATGCCATATGCATACAATGCTTTAGAGCCAGCAATTGATGCTAAAACTATGGAAATTCATCATACTAAGCACCATAATGCTTATGTAAATAATTTGAATCAAGCGCTCCAAAAACATCCAAATTTGAAAGTTAGTTTAAATGAAATGCTCACCGACTTAACCACAGTACCAGAAGATATTAGAACGGCGGTTAGAAACAATGGCGGCGGGCATTATAACCACTCTTTATTTTGGGAGATATTAACTCCTGGTGGAGCTAAAGAACCAAAAGGAGAATTGTTAAAAGCAATTGAAGATAGTTTTGGTTCCTACCAAGAATTCAAAACACAGTTTGAGACTGCTGCTAAAACAAGATTTGGTTCCGGCTGGGCTTGGCTCTTACAAACTAAAGATGGCTTAAAAGTAACTTCAACTGCTAATCAAGATACTCCTCTTAACGAAGGAAAACCAATTTTAGCATTAGATGTTTGGGAACACGCTTACTATTTAAATTATCAAAATAGAAGACCCGATTATGTTGAAGCTTTCTTTTCAGTAATTAATTGGGATGTTGTTTTAGAGAAATTTAAGCAATAAAAATTATCATTAAAGATCTAAAAAAAACTTAGTTTACTTGCAAATCATTGCTTCAAACTAAGTTTTTTATTTTCTTTTATTTAGTTTCAATAACAGCGTAATCTCCATCTGATCTTAAATAGCAAACATTAACTCGATTCGTTTCTTTATTAATGAAAATGTAAAAGTCGTGACCCATCATTTCCATCTCGATAATCGCTTCATCAATAGTGAGTGGGGTTAACTCGATTTCTTTTGACTTAACCAATTCTTGTGCTAAAACCTCTTTTGAAATTACTTCTGTATCTTTTAAGAATTGTTTACTATAAATATCTTTAATACCTTTTTTAGCTAAGTGATTAGTCAATTTTTCTTTGTGCTTTCTTACTTGTGAAAGCAATTTATCAACAGTTTTATCGATGGCGCTATACATATCAGGCCCACTTGCTTCACTTCTTAATGTAATCCCCTTACAAGGAATTGTAACTTCAACTTTACCATGATCTCGATATTGTTTTAAAAGAACACGGGCACTAATTACCCAATTTTCATGTAAAGAATTAAATACTTTATCTAAGCGCTTATGAACATAATCTTCAATCGCCTTCGTAACTACATAATTATTTTTACCAATAATTTCAAATCTCATCTTTTACCTCCTTATATTTTATATATGGTGTGTTAGTAATAATAAAAACATCCTTATTTAGTAAATCTAAATTTTCTAAAAAATGATAACTTAATTCATCAACCCATAAAAATGTATCTTGAGGTTGTTTTTTTGTTAAAATCTTCTTTGTTAAAATTTTTATTTCATCGTTAAAAGCAGTTAAATCAAAATAATTATTTTCTAAAAATAAACTATAAATATGAACTAAACCACTCTGTTTTGGAAAAGTTTGATAATGAACAACAACTGGATATTTTCTATTACACGCAGGGCAGCGATAACTCGCTTCTTCTTTAAATAAAGTCGCGATATTCCTTTTTTTATAATAGTTTCTTCCACAAATTAAGCAAATCATTTAAACCACCATTTTATTAATAGTAATTTAAAGCGTTATTACTTTAAAAATGATTTTTTCAAGTCTTATTATTCTTTATATTTTTCAATGACACCTTTAATTAAATGTTGTGGTACTTCTTCATAACGAACAAACTCTCGCTGGAAGGAACCTGAACCTTGAGTCATTGCTTTTAAATCAATTGTATATGATAACACTTCTGCTTCTGGAGCTTCAGCTTCAATGATTTGATTACCATCTTCAGATTGTTTCATTCCTAAAACTTTACCACGGCGTTTGTTCATGTCGCCCATTACATCACCAACATATTGTTCTTTAACTTCTATTTCCATTTTTAAAATCGGTTCTAAAATGGTTGGTTCGGCAGTTTCGCAAGCTTTTCTAAAAGCCAATAACGCTGCCATTTTGAAGGATATTTCATTGGAGTCAACAGAGTGATAAGAACCATCAAATAAAGTTGCTTTAACATTAATAACAGGGAAACCGGCTAATGGTCCCTTTTCGAAAGTTTCGACTAAACCTTTTTCTACTGCAGGAAAATAGTTTTTAGGAACGGAACCACCAAATACTTCTTCATCAAATTCAAATAATTCTTTACTTGGTTCAAAACGAATAAAGACATGTCCAAATTGACCAGCTCCACCGGATTGCTTCTTATGTTTACCTTCCGCTTCAACTTTCTTTTTAATAGTTTCTCGATAAACAACTTTAGGCTCGTTTAAAGTCACTTCAACTTTAAAAACCGATTTCATTCTTTCCACGATATAATTAATGTGCGTCATTCCTAAACCACCAATTAAAAGCTGATTTGTTTCTTTATTTCTGATCGTTTCAAAGGAAGGATCTTCGATATTTAACCTTGTTAGGGCATTGGAAATCTTATCTTCATCTTGTCTGCTTTTTGGTGTTAAAGCTTTATAAATAGTTGGTTTTAAAACCTCTACTTTAGGATAAATAATTGGATTTCTAGGGTCGCTCAAAGTTTGACCAGTATAAATACTATCTAATTTTGAAACCGCACAAATATCACCAGCCATTACTTCATCAACCGCTAATTGTTTTTTCCCGGACAAAATAAATAAAGCACCGATTTTTTCTGCTTTATTAGAATCATCGACAACAAATTCTTGACCCGACTTTAAAATTCCACTATTTATTTTAATATAATTTATCGCCCCTACAAAAGGATCGATAACTGTTTTAAAAACATAACCAGAAAAAGGTTCATCCGCAATTGTTTTTCGAGACGCCGCTTCATCAGTTTTAGGATTAATGCCCTTAAGTGGCTTTAACTCATCTGGTTTTGGTAGAAATGCTAGTAACATCTCTAATAAATTAGTAATACCAATATTTTTAGTAGCGCTTCCTAACAAAACTGGCGTTATTTCA
>DUQU01000056.1 GCA_012837645.1 Acholeplasmataceae bacterium
ATTTTTTATAATTATAAAAATGGGGGAGAAATAATTAAATTAAGATAACATTAAAGCATTATAATTTTTAATAGTTATTGTTTATGTTAGACTTTCTTTGGTGATAAAATGATTAAATTGGTTTTTATGAAGCAAAAAGAAAAGAAATATTTAATTAGTTTAATTGGTTTTACTCTACTCTTTTCTTTTATTTACTTTATGTTAGATTATTTGTCTGGTGGGTATCGACCAATTAAGGCTGAGTTTGGCACTTATTTGGTTGTTTTAAATATTATTACTAATATTATAATGAGTTTTATTAGTGCTTTAATGTTTAACTTATCAACTGCTCTTCAAAGTCTTACTCGTGGTGGCGAAAGTACTGGTTTAATGAGTTTTATTAGTGTTATTTTTGGTTTTTTTACTTTTGGTTGTACCAGTTGTATGATTGCCTTTTTAAGCGCTATTGGGATTAGTTTTAGTGTGATGTTATTACCACTTTATAATTATCCTTACAAGTTAATAGGTTTAGGGCTTTTAGCGATTGTTTTTGTTATTCAACTTTTTATTATTAAAAATGCTAAATGTAAAATAAAATTTTAATAACCATTAGAAACAAATAGAGAGTGTTTTATTGTAGTATTTGAGTTCTCCCAAAACACTGAAATTTTTTTTGAAATAAGCAGTTTAAAATTGACATTATTCTGCTTTTTTATTTGATTTTATTAGCTTAAATAAGCCAAAAATTTTTTTGACTTTTCTTTTCACTTATATTTTTAACCCTTACTTTGTTGCTAGTAAAGATGGTTTTTTGCTGCATTTTTATAGTAATATGGGCGAAAAGCACTTATACATAAATTGGAGATTATAAGTCTTGATAAGTAGAATCTATTTTGGATCTAATTGATTAAATATTAAAAGAATTGAATGTTTGTAACTATTTTTCTGAATGTCTTGGAAAAAAGGTTACAACAATCTCTCTGTATTATAATAATCTTATAAAGAGAAGATTTTTATTGTAACTATAGTTTGAATCAATATGTTGAAAAATATCATTTTGAATCAATAGTAAAGAAATTTATTAAAACTTATTTTATGAGGTAAAAATGAGAGAACTAATGATAGGTATTATTGAATAAAAATGTCTTATTGATTATAATGAAGGAGATGAAGAGGTAAACAAAGAATAAGTAATTTTTTGTTGGTAACTTCACTCTAATCGGTTAGGTAAAGTTTGTTTTAACCAAAAACTTGCAAATAAATTATTAATTTAAAGGGATGAAAAACTTGGACCAAAACAACTTTAAAATTGAAGCCCTAAATCAATATCAATATCTTTTTCCTGATCAAAAACTGTTAGCAAAATTTAATAAAGTTAATAATGCTTTTGCGAAAGCTGCTATAAGCGCTTTTTTGATTTTTATGGGTGGAGCAATCGTAATTGGAGTTTTAACAATAGTTTTAAAAGATGAAATTAAATATTTGTTTTTTAATATTAGTTTTTATTTATTAGCAATTATTTATTCAGCCGTTTTGTTGCTTTTTCATTGGCCTAAAAGAAAGTTGCTTAAATTACAATATCAATTGCTTTTAAAATCTGAAATGGATTTTCAAAATGAAATATTGTTACATAAAAACTATTCTAGATATCAATTAAAATGGTCTTGTTTTTATGCAATTATATTATTTATTGCTTCGTTTTTATCGTTTAGCCTTTTCATAAGTGACTTAATCAGGGATAAAAATACTAGTTTAGCACCTGTTTTCGTTTTAATGCTTTTTCTAGTGTTGCTTATTCCTGTAATGGTTGCTAATTATTATTGTTTTAAAAACTTTCGAAAGCGGCAAAGAAAGATAGAAGAAAAAATAGATAGTAGTAATAATTAGTGTTGTGCATTTTTATTAAAAGTATAGAATAATCAGAAATAGAGCCAATGTAAACAAAAAAATCTCTTAATGTAAACTAAAGTTGCTAGAGATACTAGTGTTATTAAATGATAATAGCGCTAGGAAGGAGAATTAGATGTCAATAGGAAAACGAATAACTAAGTTAAGAAATGCTTTAAAAATGACTCAAGAAGAGTTAGCTGAAAAACTCGATGTTTCTAGGCAATCAATTTTTAAATGGGAAAAAGACTTAGTTATCCCTGAAATGGATAATATTATTAGATTAAGTAAAGTCTTTAATGTTTCTTTAGAGTATTTAGTTAATGGTAAAAAAGAATTTAAAAATAAGGTTACTATTAAAGATTATCTTTTATTAGCTTTAGGTGTAGTTTTTTTAATATTAATAGTGGTAATACTTATTATTAATCCTGATTCATTATTAGAAACTTCATCAGCACTTTATTTTAATGGACTTTATCTTTTAATTGGTATTGCTTTAATATTTATTATTATCGGGCTTATTGTCATCTTTAAAAAAAGGAATGAAAGAAAATAAATTAGTTGTAGTTAAAAAGGTGTTATTTTATTTATTATTGGTTGTGATTATGTCGTGGTTGATTTTGTCAATTATTTCAATATTTTCGTATGCATCACCGATTTCTAGTGCGCCTTGGTATACGGGAATTGTTGTTTTATCATTAATATATGCGATTCCAGTTTTAGTAATTGTTAGTGTTTATTTAATTGTTTTAATTAAAGTAAAACGTTTAGAGAGGTAGGTTCAAGTTATGAATAATTTTAGAATAATATTTACGAAACTATTATTAATGTTTACTGTTATTTTAATTCTTTTATTAACTAGTTGTTTTAATAGAGGAGGACCAATTTATATCGATAGTATTTTAGTTTATGAGAATGATGAATTATTAACAGGAACTTATCAATATCATGATGGTGAAAAGTGGCAAGAGTATAATTTAAAAAAGAAAACAAAGGAAAAGATCTATTATCGTGTTCCTGTTAAAGGTGAAGAGATAAAAGTTGTTTTTAATATTTACGCTCCTAACACAATTATTAAAGAAGTTAAGATCGTTACTAATATTGATTTGGATTTTTGGAGTAATGAGACTGTTTTTATAGAAGATGATATTGAGCAAGAAGAAAGCATTTTTGCCTGTTCCTATGAGTTTGTATATGAGGGTGAGTTTAATGCGATTACGATCACTGGCTTCGCTACAAGCAATGGTTTAAAATATATGGGCGCTAAGGGTAAAGAAAGTAATTTTGTCTTATGGGGGGTTAGCTTTAATAAAAATGAAGAATGATT
This sequence comes from Acholeplasmataceae bacterium, assembly GCA_012837645.1. Classification (GTDB taxonomy): domain Bacteria; phylum Bacillota_I; class Bacilli_A; order Acholeplasmatales; family UBA5453; genus DUQU01. The sequence continues at coordinate 3,194 of DUQU01000056.1, forward strand.
ATTTATGATACTGGCGCTTTTAAACTCAAGTTTTTCTTGACAATGTTATAGCAATTCTAGATACCATTTTTATAAAAGGAGATATCAAAAATGCAAACAAAAATTAAAAAAATAGGTAATAGTAAAGGGATAATTATTCCTGCTGCTATTATTAAAATGTTAGGGCTTGATGAATTTCAAAAAATGGCGATTGAGGTTCGCAATAATAAAATTATTTTATCTAAAGAAAATTCTTTTAATCCGCAGTCATTAAGTGAACTTTTCGAAGGGTATAAAGAAAAGTATCAAAGTGAAATTATTTTTGATGATGTTAAAGGAAATTAAGTTTGGCAAGTATTAAAAGTTTTTAAAATAACTATTTTTAATGGTAGCGCTTTTAAAAAAATGGTATAATACTTTTGGTGATAAGATTGAGTGTTGATTTTGAAAAAAACTTTATTAATGAACAAGTAGAACTTTTAGAAGGTGAGTTTAAAGTAGACGCCCTTAAATACCGAGAAATAATGATGACTTATTATGCGGCTATTAAGCAAGTACAAACCAAACTAGAAATTTTAAATGACGAATTACAAGTTACTTCTAAACGAAATCCAATCGAATTCATTAAAGTAAGACTTAAAAGCCAACAATCAATTATTAGAAAGATGCGTCGTTTTGGTATCGAACAATCAATCGATAATTTAACTCAAATTAGCGATATTGCTGGGGTGAGAGTTGTTTGTAGTTATATCGATGATCTCTATGATGTTGCTCATATGTTTGTTAAACAAGACGATGTTAAATTAATTCAAATTCAAGACTATATTAAAAAACCAAAAGAAAATGGCTATAGGAGCTTACATTTATTAGTGGAGATACCTGTTTTTTTTGCCAACGTAAAAAGAAGCATTAAAGTGGAAATTCAAATTAGAACGATTGCGATGGACTTTTGGGGTCAATTAGAACATGATATGGAATATAAGCATGTTAAAGAAGCAACTACAGAAATAAAAGAAGAATTAAAAGCCTGTGCAGATATCATTCATGAAACAGATATTAGAATGCAAAAAATAAAACAAAAACTAAGAGGAATGGAGTAATTAAATGTTATTTTCCCCACTTAAGATTAAAGATATGGAACTGAAAAACAGGCTTGTTTTAGCACCGATGTGTATGTATTCAGCAAAAGAAGGCTTTGTTAATGATTTTCATATTATTCATTATGCTGCAAGAGCATTGGGACAAATAGCCTTAATTATTGTGGAGGCAACAGCCGTCTTAGAAAACGGACAAATTACTAAAAATGATTTAGGACTTTGGAATGATGAGCAAATAAAATCTTTTCGTTGGTTAACAAAAAGAATAAAATTATTTGAAGGTAAAGCCGGTATTCAACTGGCACACGCTGGGAGAAAAGCAAAAGACACTAAAGATTTATTCGCACCTAGTAGTGTTAGTCATGAAGGCTATCAAACTCCAAAAGCGATGACTACTGAAGAAATAGAAACAGTTGTTTTAGCCTTTCAAGAAGCAGCGAAAAGGGCGCTTTTAGCAGGTTTTGATTTCATTGAAATTCACGCTGCTCACGGTTATTTAATTCATGAGTTTTTATCACCACTATCCAATAAAAGAGAAGATCAGTATGGGGGCTCATTAGAAAATAGAATGCGGTTTTTAATTGAAGTTTTAAAAGCGGTGAGAGAAGAGTGGCCGTTTACAAAACCATTGGGAATTAGAATTAGCGCTACCGATTACGATCATCATGGTTTAGCTCTTAAAGATGTTATTGAGATTTTAAACTTAATTCCCGAAGGATTAATTGACGTTGTTAATGTTTCAACCGGTGGAATTACCAATTATCAACCTGCTAGTTATCCAGGCTATCAAATGTCTTATGCTAACAAGATTAAAGCAAACACCAACTACATAGTCTTAGGTGGTGGGCTAATTAAAGATGGTGTTTATGCTAATGATTTGTTAAAAGCTGCGGAGTGTGATTTAATTTATTTTGGAAGGCTTGCTTTAAGAGAACCGTCGTTCCCTTTAAGATTTGCTAAACAATTAAATTATGATCTTCCTTATCTAAAACAATATGAAAGGGCGAAAGAATAAAATGAAGTTTTTTGATGAATTTACAAAAAAAAGAAACAATTTATACCTCATTAGAAACAAGCACAAGCATCTCGTTTATGTTAGTAATATTCCATTTTATAAAGAGACTTATGATCTTAAAACGATTGAAAACTTTTACGAAGAAATATCAAATATTCAAGGAGAGAAAGTTAATCTTAGTGAACTTTTAAAAGAAGAAGTGGTAGAAATGGATTGCTTTTTTACTAACCATCAAATTCCTCTCCATATTACAGCCTTACAATTTGATATTAATAAAACAAAATATTATTTAGAACATTATGAACTTTTTGATGACCGTGATCCCTTAACCTTGCTGCCGACTAGAACGACCTTAACTTACATGGTTAAAGATTTAATAGTAATCAACAAACCTTTTCAACTCTTGTATATGGATTTTGATCATTTTAGCAAATATAATGAAACAATTGGTTATGTTAAAACCGATCTTATCCTGCAACGAATTACCGAATTAATGGAAGAGCACACTTATCCAAATAAAGTCTTTCGTTATGGTGGCGATGAGTTTATTATTTTATTTTATGAAGAAGTTAATATTTCTGAAGAGATGACTTTCTTTAGAGATAAAATTAGAAAAATACAGCTCTTAGAAAAATTTGATTTTTCTTATGGTGTCAGCTCATATCCTAAAAGAGCGTCCCTGGAACAATTAATTGCCGAAGCCAGCAATAAAATGAAGCTTCATAAAAAAGAAAAACTAATCTAAAATAAGCTGATAATAATTTTTAAAAAGCATTTAAAATTAATAAAGTGCTTTTTTTAGTGTGGATATTGAAATGGTTTGAATAATAAAGAGGACTAAAAATAGTTTTCAGTTATTTTTAAAGTTAAATCACTTTAAAATAATTAGTGTTTTAATTGAGTTTAGAAGTGATAAAACATATAATGGCCTCGGGTGAAATAAATGAAAGAAATAATGTATGATATTAAAGGCATGACTTGCGCGGCTTGTGTAAGCGCAGTAGAAAAAACCGCTCTTAAGACTAATGGTGTTTTAGAAGCAAATGTTTCTTTAGCGACTGAACAACTAAGAGTCGTTGTTAATGAGGGGTATTTAGAAAAAGAGCTTTTTAAAAATATTACTTTAACAGGCTTTAAAGCGAGCCTTCCTGATTTAGATCTTTCTTTAGCAGAAAAGCAACAAAAGAAATTAAAAGAGATGTGGTCGAGTATTGTTTTGGCGCTCATCTTTTTAGTTCCGCTTTTATATATATCGATGGGAAGTATGATTTTTCTTCCCCAAATTCCTTTTTTAGATATTGATAAAAAACCGCTTAACTTTGCGATTGGCCAGTTAGTTTTAACATTGCCAGTGATGATTATTGCCTATAAGTATTATCTTAATGGTTTTAAAAATATTTTTAGAGGGCATCCAAATATGGATTCTTTAGTAGCGATTGGTACTTTGAGTAGTTTTTTCTATGGTGTTTACGCTTTGATAAAGATTGCTTTAGGAGATGTTAGCTACGCTCATAAATTATATTTTGAAAGTGCCGCTGTTATTTTAACTTTAATAATGGTAGGGAAATTCCTGGAGCAAAAATCGACTACTAAAACGACTAGCGAGTTAGAAAAACTAATGGATTTAAAACCTAAAACAGCTTTGCTGTTTGATGGTAATACATACTTAGAAATAACTCAAGAAGAAATAAAAATTTCTAATATTTTAATGGTTAGACCTGGTGATGTTATTCCAACTGATGGTGTTATTAGGAGTGGTTTTACTACTATTGATGAACAAATGATGACGGGAGAATCACTTCCAAAAGAAAAAACTGTTGGTGAAGTAGTAATCGGTGGAACGGTAAATATTACTGGAGCGATTTTAATGGAAGTTACTGAAGTGGGAGATAAAACGGTTTTATCGACCATTATTAAAAAAGTTAGTGAAGCACAAATGAAAAAGGCGCCGATTCAAAAATTGGCCGATATTATTAGTGGTTATTTCGTGCCGATAGTTTTTATTATCGCGATTTCAGGGCTGCTCTTTTGGTGGCTCTTTAGTAAGGACTTTAATATCGCTATTAATGTCTTCGTTTCCGTTTTAGTTATTGCTTGTCCTTGTGCTCTAGGATTAGCAACCCCAACTGCGATTATGACTGCTAGTGGTAGTGCAGCTAAAAATGGTATTTTAATTGCTAGTGGTGAATCTTTAGAAGTGGCCCATAAAGCTAGTTTAATTGCTTTTGATAAAACAGGAACGATTACTAAAGGGGAACTTAGTGTTAGTGAAGTGATTACTTTAAATGAGTTTACAAAACTAGAATTATTACAACTAGTCGCCTCTTTAGAACAACCTTCTAATCACCCTATTGCTTTAGCGATTTTAAAAGCGGCTGAAGAAGCGAATTTAAAATTAAAACAAGTAACTAATTTTTCTAATCATTTAGGATTAGGGATAAAAGCGGAAATTGAAGAAAACAACTACTATGTTGGTAATGAAAAATGGATGAAAGAAAATAAAATTAAACTAGGCCAAGAAAAAGCCTTAATTAAAAAAGGTGAAGGAAAGAGTTACTTATACGTTGCTAGTAAAGAACGTTTAATTGGTCTTATTAGCGTTTCTGATGATTTTAAAGATGATGCTTTTAAAGTTATAAAGCGTTTAAATGAGCTAAACATTAAAACTGTTTTACTTTCTGGAGATAATGTTGAAACTGTTACTTATATGAGTGAAAAGATTGGTATTAAAGAAGCTTATGGCTCTTTATTTCCTGAGGATAAACAAAACTTAATTAAAGAATTTAAAAAAGATCATACTGTGATGATGGTTGGTGACGGTATTAATGACGCCATCGCTTTAAAAGAAGCGCATTTAGGAGTGAGTTTGTCGTCAGGCACTGATGTGGCGATGAGTAGTGGTGATGTCGTTTTAATGAGAGACGATTTAACATCGTTATTAACGCTTATTAAACTTTCTAAGAAGACAGTAATTAATATTAAAGAAAATTTATTTTGGGCTTTCTTCTATAATATGTTGGGAATTCCAATTGCGTTAGGATTATTGACTATCTTTAAAAAAGGGTTATTTTTAAACCCGATGATCGCAGCCGCGATGATGAGTTTATCGAGTGTTAGTGTTGTTTTAAACGCCTTAAGATTAAAGCGTTTTAAAGGAGAGGAAAAAATGGAAATTAAAGTATTAGGAATGAGTTGTAAGCGTTGCGAAAAAAGAGTAAAAGATGCTCTTAAAGCACTTAAACTTAAGAAAATTAGAGTTGATTTATTAACTGGAATAGTTTCTTTTAAAATTAATGATAAAGTTTCTTTAAAGATGGTAGAAGAAGCGATTAATGAAGCTGGTTATACGGTAGAAGGGAAAGATTAGGGGCTTTTTTAAATTCTTTCAAAAGCTGATAATAAGGTTTAAGAAGATAATTTTCTTCTTGAGGATTTAAAAGTTCTTTAATAACTTTAAGGACGATATTCATTGGAATTTCTGATGATGTTTTTGCTTCATCATCACCAGCGAAATGAATGCCAACGAGATTGCCATCGCGGTCAAAGACGCCACCACCACTAGAGCCTTTTCCTTGGATTGCAGTAGTTTGCAGAGCGTGGCAGCCGCCTCCTTGGCAAATCTCTTTCTCGTCTTTTAATTTAACAAGAGCGTCAGTAGAAATTACATTGCCAATTTTAACTTGATTAAAGTCGTAATCATCTCCAACAGCGGGAGAACCGATTGCGAAGACAATTTCATTTTCAGCGGTAGTGTTAGGGATGTAAGTAGTAAACTGATCATCATCTAAAGCTTTTAAAAGTTGTTCTCTTAGGGTTACTTTTAAAACCGCTAAATCGGTTTTATTAAAGGCATAACCTAAAAGTTCAATATTGTTGTTAGAAATTTTACCATTCATGTTGTCATAATAAATAGTGTAACTATTTTTGTCAAAAATAGTTTTGTTTTTATTTCCTCTAATAACGTGATAATTAGTAATGATGTAATATTCAAAAATGGTGTTGCCGAAGTGATTGAGAGTTTCTTTTTCTAAAAAAACGACTCCCGATCACCAAGCTCTGCTAGGACTAAAAAAAGAACCATAACTAGTTTCTATTGCGATGACGCTTTCTTTTTTTAAGTTGATGATGTTATTGTCGATAGCTTTATGAACAACAATGGTCTTATTAGTTTTAAAGGTTTTATTATTTAAGATAAATTTGTTAACTGTAATCTCTTTTTTGTCACTATTTTCAAAATCAATAATAATTAAAAAAGAGATGCTGGGATGAAGATTATCAGCGGTAATTGTAAAGTCATTATATTTAACATTATCGATATAGATGGCGTTTAATTCATCAATTTCTACATTAATAAAGTCTAAATTTAAGTAATAGTTTTTATCTTCGTCTTCACTAATGTAACTATTAATTATTTCCGGTTTATTAATGACGAAATAAAAGGGATTATTGCTAAATATTTCCCTAAAGTAATATTTATAAATATTTTTCAAAGGAACGTCTTTGATTTTTAGTGGTAAAAAGAGTGCAACTGCACCAAAGATTATCACTACTAATAGGGATGAAAATAACCATTTGAAAAACCGTTTCATAATCTCACCTTCACAACTATTATAATGCAAAAACCTTAAAAACAAATTATTTATGCAAAATAGTTATTTATTTTCTTTTTAAATACTTGTTAGTATAAATAAATCAAATTTGAAAACATTTTCCATAATGAGTATAAAAAGATACTTTTTTAGATAATCTCAATAAATGGGAAAAATATCAATTATAATAATAATTGGTGGTGATTTTGTCGATAAATTAGCGATTGGCCTTATGAGCGGGACATCATTAGATGGGATAGATGTTTGTTTAGCTAAAATTAAAGGAGTTAATGAAAGTACAAAAATAAAGTTTCTTGATGGTATTACGGTGCCATGGTCTTTAAGGGCGCGAAAAATGATCGCTGATGCTTTGGATTTAAAACGTTCGAATATTAAATTAATTAGTCAATTAAATTTTTTAATCGCTCATGAATATAAAGGTGCTATTTTAAAACTTTTAAAAAATAATAATTTAAAGTTTAACAATCTTAGTTATATAGCTAGTCATGGGCAAACAGTTTGGCATGATCCTCACGATGAAAAAAATCCTTCAACCTTTCAAATTGGTTCAGGAGCCGTTTTAAGTGCTTTAACGAAAACTACTGTCGTCGCCAATTTTCGTCTTCAAGATTTAGCTCTTGGTGGTGAAGGAGCACCATTAGTTCCTTTTTTTGACGAACTTTTCTTTAAAGCTAAAAAAGGATTAATAAGTCTTCACAATATTGGTGGTATTTCCAACTTATCACTACTTAATAATGGAAAGTTAGAAACAGCTTTTGATACTGGACCAGGTAATATGATAATTGATTTTTATGCTCATAAACTTTTCAATTTAAATTACGATGATAAAGGCACTATCGCCAGCAAAGGGAACTTAATAAAGCCTTTATATAATGAAGTTTTAAGTTTGAATTATTTTAACTTAGAACCACCAAAATCGACTGGAAGGGAACTTTTTGGCAATCATTATGCTAATTATTTGTTAACTAAATATCCGCATTTTAAAAAAGAAGATTATCTCTATACCGCTACTAAAATAACAATTGAGACAATTTATGACAGTTATCGAAAATTAATCGCCACTTATGGTGATTTAAAGGAAATAATTTTTTCAGGAGGTGGAGCTCATAATGATTTTATCTTAACGAGCCTTTCTCAAAAACTACCTCATGTAAAAATTAAAAAGAGTAGCGATTATCAACTTTCTATTGATTATAAAGAAGCATTGGCATTTATCGTTTTAGCAAATCAAACTTTACACCAACAACCCAGCAATATGCCTAAGGCTACTAAAGCGAAAGGGAAAGTTATTTTGGGAGAAATTAGTTATTATAGGGAGAGTGATTAAATGAAACTGTTTTATTATCAAGATCCACAAAAACCTATTACTTATTTTAATAGTAAAAAACAAGTAATAATACCAGAGAAGTATCAAGAGAAAGAATTACGAGCTTTTTGGGTCTCAACGGTTGTTAATATTGATTTGCCATTGTTTAACGATGAAAAAGAATATCGTTTAGAATTGGAAGAAATTATTAAAACCGCACTTAAATATAATATTAATACTATCTTTTTTCAAGTAAGGCCTTTAAATGATGCTTTTTACACTTCAAAATTAAATCCTTATAGTCGCTTTTTAATGGGTAAAGAGGGTCAAAAGCCTCCCTTTGATGTTCTTGAATATTTAATCCAACTTGCGAAGCCCCATAAAATTGCTATTCATGCTTGGTGTAATCCCTATCGAGTTTCAATGAAGATTAATAATCTAACTAAAGAAGAATACTTAAATAGCTTATCAGAATTAAACTTTGCAAGAAAGTATCCTGAGCTTGTTATTAGTGATGAAAATAAGCAATTAATTTTAAATCCCACCAAAGAAGCAGTAAAACAGTTTATTATCGCTTCGATGGTTGAAATAGTTAGTAATTATGATGTTAAGGGGATTCATTGGGATGACTATTTTTATCCTTATGCAGCTCTTTCTAAAACGGATAACGATTTAGAAGACTTTGAGGGTAGAGAAGATAAAAGTTTGAGTTTGGGAGATTTTAGGAGAAAACACGTTACTAATATTGTTAAAAGAACTTATCAAGCTTTAAAAGATAAAAATGAAAAGTTAAAATTTGGAGTTTCACCGTTTGGAATTTGGCAAAGTAAAGAAAATGATGTTAGAGGTTCTAATACCGCTCAGAGCACTAGCCAAAGCTATCATCATCAGTATGCCGATACTTTTCTCTGGGTTAAAAAGGGATATCTTGATTATATTGTCCCTCAACTTTATTGGGAGTTTGGGCACGAGGTAGCGCCTTTTGCTGATTTAACTCGTTGGTGGGCAGATGTTGTAAAGGGAACTAATGTTGATCTTTATATCGGCCATGGTGTTTATCGATTGGGAAGAAAAGGTGAATTTGAAAATCCTCTTGAAATTAACAATCAATTAAAATATGCTAACCAGTTTGAAACGGTTAAAGGTAATGTTTTTTTCACATACAAAAACTTTTTAGGTATTGAGGTTTTAAAAGCAGGAATGCTTAACCTTAAAAGGATGTTAAATAATGAAGACTAACTTTCTTAAAATTGCTGCCCTTATTGAAAAAGGAGTTAAAAAAGGAGATTTTCCTGGTGGACAATACAGCTTAGTTGAAAACGGTAAAATTTATTCAGGATATTCAGGATATAGTAGCTTATATCCTCATAAAACCATTCTTTCCGGTAATGAAGTTTACGATATTGCATCGCTTACTAAGGTGGTTTCAACGACTATTCTAATTTTACAGTTAATAGAAAAAAAGAAACTTTCTTTAAAGACGCCCATCAAAACAATTTTAAATGATTATTTTTCGGATAAAACTACGATCTTTGATCTATTAACGCATCAGTCAGGACTGCCACCGATAGTATCTAATAGCGCTAACCTTTTTAGTGAAGAAGATTTAAAAGCAGAGATTTTTAAAGAAAGATTTAAATATGATCCTAATCAAAAAATAGTTTATTCAGATGTCGGTTTTAAATTATTAGGTTTTGTAGTTGAAAAACTTTATCAGGAAAGATTAGACAAAGTTGCTAAAAGAGAAATATTTGCAAAATTAAAAATGACAAAAACAACTTATCGACCTGATTATTATTTAAGTACGACAACAGAATATCGAGATGATGCCTTATTTAAAGGTTATGTTAGAGGCGTTGTTCATGATGAAAGAGCTTTTTTATTAAAAGGGATTGCAGGTCATGCGGGAGTTTTTTCAACAGCTGCAGACCTTGCTAAATTTATTGTTAGTATTTTAAATGATGAGAAAATATTAACTAATAAGAGTAAGAAGGAACTTTTCGCCACCACTATTATTAAAGAAAATGCTAATGGTAATAATGTAGCGAGAAGTTTAGGTTATCAAAAATTTATTAATTTGCCTAATACTCATAGTTATTTAATTGGTCATACCGGTTTTACTGGTTGTAATTTATGGATTGACAGTAAAAATAAACGCGGTTTTGTTTTACTTACTAATGCAATTCATCCCAAAAGGGAAGATAATAAAATTTTTTCATATCGAGAAGAAATATTAAAGATGTTTTATTAAAAGGAGCGTGATGATAATGAGAAAAAGAGTGGTACCAATGCTTTTTATGCTGTTGCTATTGATTGGGCTAGGAGCTTGCAATAATAACGGTAAAACAGATGTTGATGTAATTAAAGAAGAAGTTATACTGGCAGTTGGGATGACAAAAGAGATTACTCTTCCTGATCATGATGAGGTAGATGTTGGAAACAAATATGTTTTAACTATCGATGATGAAGGCTTGATAACGACTTTATTAACTGGGAAAACTACTATCAACATTTTTAAAAACAAAGTTTTAGTGAAAGAAGTGACAGTTACAGTAATGGAAAAAGTAAGGGAAGTAGAACTTTTTGGCCCTGAAGAATTTTATTTAACAGATGAAGTCAGTTACAATTTTAAAATTAAACCTTTAAATGGCTTTAATAAATTTAAATATGTGATCGAGAACGAAGCCATTATGACAATTGATGAAGAAGGTTTGGTAACTCCGCGCAAAGCTGGAAAAACTACTATTAAAATAGTTTCTTTGCAAGACAATGATATTTTTGATGAAATAGTAGTTTCAGTAAAAAGTGTGGCTTTAATCTCTCAAGAAGAAGAGTTGACTATTGGGAAATGGAATTTCACGAAGACAAAAGATATATATGGAAGCATAGAAGATTATTTATCTGACGATAAAGAGTTTGATAAAGCAATCATACATAATATAGATATCAATAATGAGGTTGTTATTGATAAAAACATTATCTTAGAAGGGATAAATTCAAGCTTTAACAACGAAGTTAATTTGGCTAGTGAAGAGATTACTTTGCAAAATTTAATCTTTACTGGAGATGCTATTATCACCGCAACAAATGCATTAAAAACATTATCATTTTTAGATAATCAAATCGAAAATATTAATGGGGATTTTCTTGTTTTAGATAACTATCAAAATTTAAATATTATTAATAACACTTTTAATGATATTTCTAAAACAGCAATAAAACTTGCTAATATTAATAGTAGTAGTAAAACATTAATAGAGAAAAATGAGATTGATGGTGCTGATATAGCAATTTCTATGATCGCAGAAGAAAGAATGAAAATAAATTCTTTTATCAAAATTTACCGCAATCAAATAAAAGCAGTTCAGACAGGCTTTAAAATTGACCTAGGGGGAGAAAACCTAATAACTAATGCTTTACTTTATGCTCGTTTTAATGAAGTAAGCGACTATCAACTTGCTATTGATAGTGTTGATAATAATAGTTTTGAATTTACTTTTAACTATTGGGATACGTTAGACTTAGATTTTGATAAATTTATTAATATTGATGAAAAGTATTTATTAGGGCATTACCAAAATAAAGAAGATATTCTCAGTGAGGAAAAGTACCGACCTGAAAATCCAATTATTGTTTATTTAGAAGAAATTATTGATGAGATTTATTTAGGAGATACCTTCCAATTAGAACCAGTCGTTTTACCCTATACAGCAGATTTATCAAATATCGCTATTACTATTAGTAATTCTAATATTCTAAATGTAACTCGAACTTGGCTATTAGAACCAGTTAAATCAGGAATGGTTGAGTTGACTTTAGCAGCTTTAAACATTAAAGAAACAGCGAATAAATATCCTATTAAAGTAACTACTGACCCAGGTATTCATTTTGAGTTTGACAATCCAACAAGAGATTTAACAGTTGGTAGTGAAATCAACATTACTGCGAAACCTTTCCCTTTTGATATTGCTGATGCAGAAGTTAGTTTTATAAGCAGTAATACTGAAATAGCAACCGTAAATGAAAATGGCAAAATAATCATCAATGGGGTTGGTCCTTTCAGCATTACCGTAAGTATCAGTGATCCTGTGGTTGTTAGCGAACAACTGGATTTTGTTAGTTATGATAATTTCGATGAAAATAATATTTTAGATTTTATTACTCAAAAACAACTTATATATACAAAGGTTTTTGATATTTATTTGCATGGTGCTGGTATCCAAAAGAGTACACACAATGAAAATGTCAGCAGATTATTATTTCATAATTATCTCATAACTGAAGATATCATTCCGGTTGCTGCAGGGTTTAGACCAGGAATTAAATTTAGCAGTGAAATCCCAAATGAATACAAATATAATGATGATAATGTGGTTTGGATAGTAGTCCATGATACCGGTAATAACAATGCTGGTTCTGGTGCTGAACTACATGCTCGTTATTTACACAATCAAATAAATGAAGGAGGTAGGGAAGCCTCTTGGC
>DUQU01000057.1 GCA_012837645.1 Acholeplasmataceae bacterium
AAGCCTATTTAGTTTTAAAATTAAAAAATGGTGAGGAATTAAAACTTTTAATCGGAAGCTTTAATTATTATTATCAAGATAACAATAATCTTAATTTAATTGAATGCTTCGCTACCAAAAAAGATAATCTTTTAGAACTAGAAACAGTTAATTTGAAATTTTCTTTAGAAGAAGAGTTCACTATTACAAAACTTAAAATAGGCAGTAGAAGTTTTAATTATCAAAAAACAGTTAGCGCAGAAGAGATAGTCAGTTTAGAAATTCCCCCGCTTTTAAAAATAGTAGACGCGCTTTCTTTAAAGCTTACATACCAGATTGGCACAAGAGAATATCACGAGGTCTTACCTTATTTTGTTTTTTTTGAAAACTTTGAGAATCCTTTGAGTTTTAGCATTCTAAATAATGTCTACACCGTTAATTGAAGTAAATAATCTCACTAAAACTTTTAATAAAAAGAGTGTTATTAAAAATTTATCGCTTAAAATTTATAATGGTATTTATCTTTTAAAAGGCTCGAACGGCAGCGGTAAAACAACCTTTATGAAACTAGTGATGGGCCTTTTAAGACCCACCAAAGGTTCAATTATTAAACACTTTAAAACCTTTAATTATTTGCCGGAACTGTTAATAATTAAATCGAATGTTTTAGTAAAAGATTACTTAACCAGATCGTTAAGATTAAGAAATTTAAAAAGGAATTTTAAGTTAGAGTCTTATTTTAAAGTAGAAGTAAATAAACCGCTGAAGACTCTTTCAAAAGGAAATTTAAAAAAAGTATTATTGTATTTGACTTTAATCGACCGTAAAGAAATGCTCTTTTTAGATGAGCCTTTTGATGGTTTAGATAAAGTGACGAAAGAAAAAGCAGTTAAGTATCTCGATGAAAATAAGTGCAATTGTCTAATTTCTTCCCATCAAAGAACATTTTTTAAAAATTTTAAAAAGGTGATTTATTTTGATTAAGTGGGTACGTTATCATTTTCTTCATTTAAATGAGAAAAGGTTGTATTGGGCAATTTTTTGGCTTGTAATCGTTGTTGTATTATTGTTTTTTTATTTTGGTGGTTTTTTAGAAGCGCCATTAGAAAGACTTTTTTTTGAAAAAGAATATTTATTTGAGTACCAAGTTGAAACTTTTACGCTTCTTAATTTGCTAGCGATCATTTGGGTTTTAATGGGAACGAAAGAGATTTATTTACTTGATGAACCGCACATTTTCATTATTAATAAAAGGAAATACATTATTAGTAAGGCGATAGCTTATTTAATCTTTTATCAGTTGATTTTTTTATTGTTTTATAGTCTTTATCAGCTAGTCTTAGTAGCTTTATTTGGATTTATGAATTTTGATTATTCTTATTTGTGGCATTTATTATTGAATGTGTTTTTTTTACATGGTTTTGTAATATTTATTAGTGGTAAAACTAGTAGTGTTATTAAGATGATTTTATTAATTGTTTTGTTATTTAGTTTAGATAAACTTAAGGGCATCGATTTTAGAGGAGTTAATTTGCTGAGTTGTTTTTATCCGACTTTATCTTTAACCAAACCAAAAAAAGGTTACTTAGAAATTGTTTTAACAGGATTGTTTTACTATTTTTCTGGTTTTTTTAAACATGAAAATAATTAAATGACTAATACATTCTTGTTAAAAGTGCTAATATTGTCAATAAAGCGTCTTTGCAGTAAAAAATGTTGACAAGAAGTTAGTTATTAGTTATAATGAGTCGGAATAAAATAATAGTGAAAAGAAGAAATATCCCTTTCTCGCCTGATTGAGCAATCTTTGGGCAAACAGCACAATTAAGTTTAAGCTCTGTAAGTGGATATTTATCCGCTTTTATTTTTCTAAAAAAGAATTAAAGAAGAGGTGAATTGTATTAATAGAACAAATAAATCAAGTGATTATTATAACGATAATATTCCTTTTGGGAATTTGTTAGTAATAACTGATGGAGGAGAGAATTTAGGTATTTTAGCGAAAAATACTGCTTTAGAAGAGGCTTATCGAAGAGAATTAGACTTAGTAGTTGTTAGTCCTCAATCTAACCCTCCGGTTGCTAAAATAATGGATTATTCAAAATATCGTTATGATCAGCAAAAAAGACTTCGAGAAATCAAGAAAAACCAAAAAACAGTGGAAGTTAAAGAAATTAGACTTTCGCCTGTTATTGGCGATCATGATTTAATGACGAAGTTTAAACAAGCTGAAAAATTTATTGCTAAAGGTGATAAAGTTAAAATCAGTTTGCGTTTTAGAGGGAGAATGATTACTCATTCTAGACAAGGTTTTGACGTTGTCAATCGTTTTATCGAAAAATTTGGTGATACGATTATCATTGAACAAAAACCAAAAATGGAAGGTCGTTTTTTACATGCAGCGATCGCGCCAAATATTAAAAAATAAGGAGAAAGTGTAATGCCAAAACAAAAAACACATAGTGGGCTTAAAAAAAGAATTAAAGTAACTGGTACTGGTAAGTTAATGCGCGGAAGAGCATATAAAGGCCATTTAGCGCAGTCAAAAACAACTAAGCAAAATAGACAATTAAGAAAAGAAACAACAGTTCATAAAAGCGATGAGAAAAGAATTAAATCGCTAATTTCAAACATGAGGTGAGATAATTATGCCAAGAGTAAAAAGTTCCGTTCAAACGAGAAGAAGAAGAAAAAAGATTTTAAAAATGTCAAAGGGCTATTTCGGTTCTAAAAGAACACTATACCGAACAGCCAACGAACAAGTGATGCGTTCTTTACAGTATTCATATGTTAGTAGAAAACTAAGAAAAAGAGATTTTCGCAAATTATGGATTCAAAGAATTAATGCTGCTTGTAAATTGCATGATTATCAATATTCAAAATTTATTTTTGGATTATCATTAGCAAACATCAAAATTAATAGAAAAATGTTAGCCGATATGGCAGTTTATGATGAGGCAGGGTTTAAAGAGCTTGTCGAAGTAGCTAAAGAAGCAGTTAAAAATGCTCCTTTAAAAGAAAAAGCACCATTACAAGAAAGAATTTCTTTAAATGGTAAAAGTGCTAAAGTTGTTCCGCAAGCTTTAAAAGAAAAGAAAGAAGAAATTATTACTGCTTCTCAAGAAGTAGAAAAAGAAGTGAAAGTAGAAAGTGTTGATTATAGCGCTTATACAGTTTCAGAATTAAGAGAAATCGCTAAAGACAATGAACTTAGTGGTTACAGCAGTTTAAAAAAAGCTGAATTAATTGAATTTTTAGAAAAAAATGTTGAGGATAAATAATCCTCACTTTTTATCTATATTGTAAAATTTTGATAAATTCACTATAATAAAAGCATGAAATTAAGAAAGTATAGCTTTATTATTGCTACAATTGCATCTATTTTATTAGTGATTGCGGGCTTTGTCTTTTTTAGTCCTCATCGCGTCGTTATTTCTTTGATCGGAGGCTTTATTTTTATTTTAGCTACGATTTTCTTTTTTGCTGGTTTGCCGAGGTTAATCATTTATTTTATTTATGGAATAGTAACGATAGTGACACTTTCCTTGTTTGATCAATATAGCTTGTTAATTGTTTTTCTTTTAACAATCGTTATTGTAGTAAATCCTTTAGCTTTCTTTGAGCATTATTTGGATAATGTTTTAGCTAGAAAAGAGACTAAAATTTATGATTTTAAAATAAAAGGGCGCTATGAGACTTTTTATAAATATCGAAAAGAAATGAAATATTATTATCACTTACCGCAAATGCAAAAATTAATGACTTTAAAATGGTATAATTTTTTAAGAAATCTCATTGTTATTTTCTTTTTCACATTAATTGTTTTCGTGATTGTTTATACAACTAATACGATGTTATCAGTTACTAGTTTTTATGATGTTAATATTTTGTTAATATACTTTTTAATCGCTCTTACTTGGATGTTGATTATCCTTTATAAAAGAGGTTTTACAAGTATGTTCAGAGTGGCGAGAATATCACTTTTCCCTTCTATTTATTATCTTATCTATTACTTGCATCAGGTTACTAACTTAGATGATTTTGTTGCTATTATTTCCTATGTTATTATTAGTTTAGCTTTAATAGGGATGCTAATTGCGGAAGTTTATTTTTATTATTCGCGGGTTAAATATCAAGCTTACGAATATCTCGATCCTCTTACTAATACGAAAGTGTTTGCGAATGCACTTTATGAACCATATATTTACGATGAAAACAAGTATTCAATTTTATTTGAATTTAATTCTTCACTGGATTTTTTTCATCAAAAACGTTTTGAATTGTTAGTTTATAGTAATCAAAACAGAACAATCATCACTGCTTATGAAGCAGTTGAGAGAAAAATAAAACTTTACGTAGAATTTTACCTAGAAAAGACAATTGAGAAATATAATACTAAATTGAGCGCACTTTTTAAAACATCGATTAAAAAAACAATTTTACCAGATGATTATTACGAGAAAAAGTTTTTACACAATCATGAATATATTATTACACGAGCATTATCACTAGCCAACATGGCTAATGAACTGGAAATTCAAGATGAGTTAATTATTAAAATTTCAATGTATTTCGATAATTTTAAAAATGCTAAAGAGGTTTTACTTAAGTATCAAACAGAAATTACGGAATTATCAGGGAAAACTGTTTTAACTGTCTTATTGAAAGTTAAAAATGTCGATTACTTAATTGAAGCGAACGTTAGGAATTTACTTTTAGATATGTTAGTACATCAAGGAACATTTATTAGAGTTTCAGTTTTTTATTAAGGGGGGAGTTAAAATGATTAAAAAAGCAGTAATACCAGCAGCTGGTTATGGGACGAGATTTTTGCCAGCAACCAAAACGATACCGAAAGAACTTTTTCCAATTATTGACACACCAACGATTCAATATATTGTAGAAGAAGCAATCGCCGCTGGAATTGAAGAAATACTCATTATTACGAGTGCTAATAAAAATAGTATTATCGACTATTTCGATAGAAATATTGAATTAGAAGTGCAATTAAGTGCTAAAAACCGCCAAGAGGAATTGAAGATTGTTAAAGATGTCGCAAATTTAGCTACGATTCACTTTGTGAGACAAAAAGAGCAACTAGGATTAGGCCATGCAATTTTGCAAGCGGAAACTTTTGTTGGAAAAGAACCGTTCGCTGTTTTATTAGGGGATGACTTATTCGTAGGAAAAATTCCCGCGATTAAAGAATTGGTTCTCGCTTATAATGAAGTTAAATCTTCCGTTATTGGAACTATGAAGGTTAAAAAAGAAGAGACTGGTAGATATGGTATTTGCGAACCTAAAAAGGAAATAAGAACGGGTTTTTATGAGCTAAAAGGCGTTGTTGAAAAACCACAACCAAAAGAGGCTCCTTCACAGTCTGCAATCGCAGGAAGATATCTTTTAACTCCGGAAATATTTACGCTCTTGAGAAACCAAGAAAAGGGAGTTAATAATGAAATTCAACTAACGGATAGTATTTTAAAATTAATGGAATATCAAGCAGTTTACAGTTATGATTTAAAAGCTAAAAGATATGATATCGGCTCTAGAGTCGGATATTTTGAAGCCTTAATTGATTTTGCAATTAAGAGAGATGATTTAAAAGAAGAGATTATTCAGATTTTAAAAAACAAAATAAAAGATTTATAAATAACTCAAAATCGGTCTACTTTTAGAGTGAAAAGTTTTGTTTTTTAAAAGTCAATATGTTATACTAAAGTTGCCTAGGAAGTCCGGTAGAACCCAACCCTCAGAAACGGAAATGATTGCTTCATGGGGTTCGAATGCTTAAGAAATTAAGAATCACGAAATGAAGCACTAGTTTACCACAAGTAAAATGTTTTCGTTCTTACTTACTTTCTAGGTTTTTTTTATGAAAAGCCTTGCTATCGCTTTTTTTATTGCTTATTCGGTTTTTTTATTATAAAATAAAGATGGTGATAAAATGCTGGGCGAAAAGAAAAAAATTAAGTATGGCTCAAAAGAAATTGAAGTGTTTTTACCTTATTCTTTAAATGGAATTTATATTTTATCTAAAAAAAGTGAAGAAATTGAATTTTTAGTGCAAGAAATAGAAAATGCTTTTCCTTTGAAAAAACCTAAAAACAATTTTTTCTTAGAGTTGTTGCAAACAAAGGAAATGGTCGATAGTTTAACTTTATCGGGCCATAAATTAACACTGCAAGACTTCTACCTAGAGGATGAATTTAATCTATTTAAACCCTCTTTATTAGAACTTAAAGAGGTTTATGATTACGCTCCAATTCACATTAAAAAACTTGGTTATTCCAATCGTTTTTTAAAAGATTTACACCATGCTTTATTTGGAGCTAATGTTTCTTATTATCCTGGTGAGTTTAGAAAGACTCAATCTTTTTTAGGCAGTTCAATTGAAATGGCTACTTACATTCCCCCTGATCAAACCACGATGCAAAATAATATGGATGAAATGGAACTTTTTATGCATCGTGATGACTTATCCGTTTATGTAAAAAGTGCCTTACTTTATTATCAAATTATGGTTAACCTCCCTTTTTTAATTGGTAATCAAGAAATCGCTAGAATGGTTAGCCAACTTTATTTAATCGAGTTTGACGGTCTTAGTTACTATATTCCTTTTTCAAAATATCTAACTGAGATTGAAGAAAAACGTCTTGAAGCACTTCAAAAAGGTGACATTAATATTTTTATTATTAGTTATTTAGAAGCGCTGAAAACCGCGCTTGAAAATACTAATAAAATGATTGTCCGTTATAATAATTTAAAAACTCGCCAACAAAAAGCAATTCTTTCCTCCTCTCATACAATTTATCAAAAAAGACGGCTTTTAGAAATTATCCATCAATCGCATAAAACAATTTACTTAAATCAAGAACCATTAGAAGAACGTTTTAATGTTCTTTCTAAAACAATTATTAAAAGATACCGTTTTTTAATAGAGTTAAAACTCCTTCATTGTGAGGAAACTTTTTTTAAGAGAATTTATTATAATCGTCAAATGTTAAATATTTTTAAATGAAAATTATTGCCGGAAAATACAAAAATAAAAAATTGATTTCTTTTAGTAAAAACACTAAACCAACTGCAAGTATGGTATTAGAAGCTGTTTTTAATATGCTTTATACAATCGATGGTATTGTCTTAGATTTATTTGCTGGTAGTGGTCAATATGGCTTTGAAGCGCTCTCAAGAGGCGCCTCATTTGTTTATTTTAACGATGTAGATAAAGAAGCCTATCGGTCTCTTTTAGTAAATAAAAGCAATTTAAAATTAAAAAATGAGCTAAAAATTACTCAATTAGACTATTTAGAAGCCTTAAAGTATTATCGCAAAAAAACTCTTTTTTTCGAGATCGTGTTTTTAGATCCACCTTATCAGTTTAATGATGAAATGATAGCGGAACTTTTAGATCAAGTTAGTCTCGTCAGTAAGACAATCGTTTTAGAACGTGCTAAAAAAAGTTCTGTGATTACAATTTCAAATAAAAAGATTATTAAGGAAAAAAATTATGGTAAAAAAAAGATTATCATTTATCAATAAGCAAAAGCAAAAAAAAAATGCAATAAAATGCATTTTTTATCTTTCATGGATTGCATCTACTGGGCAAACTTCCTGGCAAGCTCCGCAATCAATACAAACATCTTCATCAATTACGTAAATATCGCCTTCAGCAATACAATCAACCGGACACTCGTCTTGACAAGATCCGCAAGCAATACATGTTTCATCAATCCATCTTGGCATAAATATCACCTCTATATTGATATTTTATCTCATCTCCCTAATTAAGTAAAGCAAAGATTTTGTAAATAAAGAATAAATTTAAATAAGTTTTAATTTGAAAAAGCAGATTAAATAGGATAAGATAGATAAGAGTTAGGAGATGATTTAAATGGAGATAAAAATATGGATCTTTATCATTGTTATTGTTGGAGCTTTATTAGTAGGAGCGATTGCTGGCTTTTTTTTAGCCCGCGCTTGGTTTAAAAGATATTTAGAAAAAAACCCGCCAATGAATGAAAGAATGGTTAGAGAAATGATGAGACAAATGGGAAGAACACCCTCAGAAAAACAAGTAAGGCAAATAATGGCCTCGATGCAACAAAAATAATTACTTTTTAAAAACAAACAATATCCCACAATTGAGCCTTAGTTTGCAATAAACATGGCTTTAGTTTATAATAATACTAGAAAATGGAGGTAATGTTAATGTGTTTTTTTAGGCGAAAGAAGAAAAAAGAAAAAGCTTTAAAAGAAGCTCAAGAAAGAGAAAAAACTTTAGAAAAAAAGGAAGCGGAAAAAGTTAAGACTCCTCAAGAAGAAGTAGCTCCTAAAACGGTTAAAGAAAAAGCAACTACAACGAAACCGGAGCTTCAAGCCGAGGAAAAAATTTCTCAAAAAGAAAAGGAAAAAGAAGAGTCCTCAAAATTTGCTTACCATATTAGCCAAGTAAAAGATTCAAAAAGTGAATTTTATAAAATGTGGAGAGTAAGAAGAAGTGGTTCTAAAAAAGTAATAAAACATTTTAAGACTCAAAAAGAAGCGATCGATGAGGCGAAAAAATATGCCCAAGATAATGAAGATGCTAGTATCGTCATTCATGGACGCGATGGTAAAATTAGGAGACAAAAATATTAACTTAAAAAAAATAGAAACTCACTTAGATGAATTTCTATTTTTTTTAGGGTTAGTAAAATAAAGTTTGTTTTCTTCTTTTTTTAGTAAACGCTTATAGTTAGGAAGGTGTCTTATAATAATAATAACGATAATTACCCAATAAATGATTAATGATAATAAATCGCGCTTTTCAGGAGTGAGAAGGAAATGTCTTATCATCGTTCCAACGCCTACCAAGAGGGTAGCGATTGTACTTCCTAAACTGGCGTAGTGAGTTGTTAAAACTACAATAATATAAGTCAGTAAGGCAATAACTCCAATTAGAGGTGTTAAACTAAAAACAACTCCTAAAGAGGCGGCGACGGCTTTTCCCCCCTTAAACTTTAAAAAGACGGAATAGGAATGACCTAAAATTGCAGAAAGACCATATATAATTGTGATATTTAAATTTAAATTAAAAAGGGTTATAATTGAATAACTTTCGGGAAGTAGATATTTTATTATGAGAACTACTAAAGCTGATTTTAAAACATCTAAAATTAAAGTAAAAAATCCTAACCAAAAACCGAGAATTCTAAAGGCGTTAGAGGCGCCAATATTTTTACTTCCTTCTTCTCTTAAATCAATCTTTTTAAAAAGCTTACCAATCCAGAGTCCATTCGGTATAGAACCGACTAAATATGCGCCAATAAATAAACCTATTTTTATCAAAATTTCGCCCACATCATCACCTTCACATATAAATAATAAAGTAAATTAAACTAAATTGCAAATTAAATTAGTCAATATTAACAAAATAGTGTAATTAATGTTGTAGAATAGCAATATTTTTGCTATAATAATCGTGAATAAAGGACTGATGACGTGGATAATATAAAAAATGGTTATAGTGAAGAATCGATTCAAATATTAGAAGGATTAGATGCGGTTAGAAAAAGGCCCGGAATGTACATTGGCTCTACCGATCAACGTGGTCTTCATCAATTAGTTTGGGAAATAATGGATAACTCAATTGATGAAGCTCTTTCTGGTTTTGGTGATGAAATACGTTTAACGATTAAAAGCGATAATAGTGTTATCATTGAAGATTTTGGTCGTGGCTTACCTTATAAGAAACATCAAAGTGGTCTTTACACTACTGAAGTTATTTTTAATATGCTTCATAGTGGTGGTAAATTTTCGGAAGCGAGCGGTTATAAAGTCTCTGGTGGTCTTCATGGGGTTGGAGCTGCTGTTGTTAATGCGCTTTCGCTTTTTTTAGAAGTTACTATTTATCGCGACAATTATATTCATCAACAACGTTTCAGTGATGGTGGTAAGAAGATTGGTCCTTTAAAAAATCTTGGCGCTACTAAAAAAAGGGGAACTGTTGTTTGGTTTAAACCTGATCCCAAAGTTTTTTCAACAACTTTATTTAATTATGATTATATTAAAGAAAGAATGAAAGAAAGTGCCTTTTTAATTCCTAATTTAAAAATGGTTTTAAACGATGAAAGAAATAATCAAAAAGAAGTCTTTCAATATGAACGAGGAATTGTAGAGTTTGTCGAATATTTAAGTAAAGGAAAGAGTTTTGATGAAGTAAAACGACTAAGTGGTACTTATCAAGCTCGAAAAGAGCACACTATTTCAATTGAAACAGCAGTTTCTTTTACTAGTTCGTATCAGGAAAATATTATTTCCTTTGTTAATAACGTTAGGACGAAAGATGGCGGTACTCATGAAACTGGTTTTAAATCTGCTTTAACGAGAGCTTTTAATGATTATGCGAGAAAATACGGTTTTTTAAAAGAAAAAGATAACAATATTGAGGGCGTTGATTTACGAGAAGGAATAACGGCAGTGCTTTCTTTAAGAATTCCGGAAAGTATTTTAGAATTTGAGGGACAAACTAAATCAAAATTAGGAACCCCAGAAGCACGAGCGGCGATGGAAAATGTCATTTATGACCAGTTTACTTATTATTTAGAAGAAAATGTTGACTTTGCTAATAATTTAATAAAAAGAGCGAATGATGCTTATAAGGCTCGAGAAGCAGCCCGAAAAGCCCGTCTTGAAGCGCGAAGTGATCGTAAAAGAAACAAAAGAGAAGTTAGCTTATCGGGTAAATTAACTCCTGCAACTTCAAAAGATAATACAATCACTGAACTCTTTTTAGTAGAAGGAGATAGTGCTGGAGGTTCTGCCAAGCAGGGAAGAAATAGAGTTTTTCAAGCCATCTTACCATTAAGGGGAAAAGTAATTAATAGTGAACGGGTCAATTTAGATGCCCTTCTTAAAAATGAAGAAATCAACACAATCATACACGCTATTGGTGCTGATTTTGGAGAAGAATTTAATATCGAAAAATGCAACTATAGTAAAATTATTATTATGACTGACGCTGATGATGATGGTGCTCATATTCAAGTGTTACTATTGACATTTTTCTTTCGGTATATGAAACCTTTAATTGAAAATGGAAGGCTATTTATTGCCAATCCTCCTTTATATAAAATAACAAAAGGGAGAGGTAAAAACGAAAATATCTTTTATGCTTGGGATGAAGAAGAATTAAAAAAGCATACTGAAAAAAATCAAGTTACAATTCAAAGATTTAAAGGTTTAGGAGAAATGAATTTTGAACAATTATGGGAAACAACGATGAATCCCAAAACACGAACTTTAATTCAAGTTTTAATTGAAGATGAAGGTGAAGCAGAAAAAAAGGTTTCCACATTAATGGGAAGTCAAGTAATGCCGCGCCGTGATTGGATCGAGCAAAACGTTGATTTTGAAACCGATGATGATTTTATCGTTAAGGAGCACAGTTATGAATAAAAAGATAGATGCTTTTATTGAAAAAGTAAGTAAAGAAACAATTAGTGAAATAATGGGCAGTAGATTTGGCCGTTATTCTAAATATATTATTCAAGAAAGAGCACTTCCAGATGTTAGAGACGGTTTAAAACCTGTGCAAAGAAGAATTTTATATGCGATGTATAAAATGGGAATGACAAGTAATAAAGCTTATAAAAAATCGGCTCGAATTGCTGGAGAAGTGATGGGTAAATACCATCCTCATGGTGATTCTAGCATTTATGATGCAATGGTGAGATTATCGCAACCTTGGAAACAAAGCGCGATTTTAATTGATATGCACGGTAATAATGGTTCTATTGACGGCGATAGTGCCGCGGCGATGAGATATACTGAAGCGAGGCTGACAAAAGAAGCTGAAAGTTTGTTAGAAGATATTGAAAAAAGAACAGTTCAGTTCGTTCCTAATTTTGATGACGAGGAGTTAGAGCCGGTAGTCTTACCAGCGAAGTTTCCTAATATTTTAGTTAATGGTGGAGCAGGTATTTCGAGTGGTTACGCTACTAAAATTCCCCCTCACAATCTCGCTGAGGTTATTCAAGCTACAATTAGAAAAATCGAAAAGAGATCTTTATCTTTAGAGGAAGTTATTGAAATAATGCCTGGTCCTGACTTTCCAACAGGCGGAATTGTCCAAGGTTTAGAAGGAATAAAAGAAGCTTATGAGAGCGGCAGTGGAAAAGTCGTTGTTAGAAGTAAAACGAGTACGGAAACAATTAGTAAAGATACTTACCGAATTGTCATAGAAGAAATCCCTTTTGAAGTTAATAAAGCTGATTTAGTAAAACAAATCGATCAACTTAGAATTACTAAAAAATTTGAAGATATTCAAGAAGTGAGAGACGAATCTGATAAGAGTGGGCTTAGAATCGCAATCGATTTAAAAAGAGATGCGAATGTCGATTTGGCATTAAACTATTTGCTTAAAAATACTGATTTACAAATAAATTTTAATTATAATATGACTGTTATTAATAAAAACAGACCAATGCAAATGGGTGTTTTAGATATTTTAGATAGTTATATTAACCACCAAAAAGAAGTTATTACTAATCGTTCTAATTACGAACTTACTAAAGCAGAAAAACGACTTCACATTGTTTTTGGTTTGATTAAACTTGTAGATGTTTTAGATGAAGTAATTGCCGAAATTAGAAGATCAAAAAACAAACAAAACTCGAAAGATAATTTAATTAAAAAGTTTAACTTCTCAGAACTCCAAGCCGAAGCGATCGTTACTTTACAATTATATCGTTTAAGCTCTACTAATATTAATGCCTTAATTAGTGAACAAAAACAATTGGAAAAAGCTATTACAGAATTAAATAATATTTTATCTAGTGAAACTAAATTACTTAACGTGATTAAAAGAGAATTAAGGAAAACATTACGAGAAATTCCTAGTACTAGAAAAACAATTGTGGAAAAAGAAATCGATAGTATTAAAATCGATAAAATCGATTTAATTACAGAAGAAACAGTGAGAATTGGCGTTACTAAAGACGGCTATATAAAAAGAGCAAATTTAAGAAGCTATAAGGCTAATCCTAATCCTGGTTTAAAAGATTTAGATGGGATGTTATTTGATGATTATGTCTCTACTCATGATACTTTATTAATGTTTACAGTCTTAGGTAATTATATTTATTTCCCTGTCTTTGAATTAGAAGAATCGCGTTGGCGTGATTTGGGTACTTATATTAATAATATTATTCCAATTGAAAAAGATGAACATATTATTAAAGTTATCGTAGTCTCAGAGTTTAGCGAAGACAAACAACTTTTATTAGCAACTGAAAAAGGAAAAATCAAGCAAACTAAATTAGTAGATTTTAATGTTTCTCGTTATTCTAGAACGATTAAAGCCATCAATTTAGGTAAAGGCGATTATTTAACTAGTGTGGAAATGGGTCCTTATTATAATATTGTTTTATTTACTAAACAAGGACAACTATTGAGGTTTAATGAGAGTGAAGTTCCCATTTATGGAACTCAATCGACTGGAGTTAATGCTTTAAGATTAGCTTCAAAAGATATTTTAGTAAAAGCAATCTATGCTAAAAGTTCGGATGAATTCTTAGTGTTAGCTAATAGTGGTAATATTAGAAGAGATAAAGTTAGTAACTTTCCTATTAGTAAAAGATTGCGAGTAAGCACGACTTTTTGGGCAGATCGTAAAAGAAACCCCCATTACATTAGAGATGTTGTTAGGTTTTCTGATAACCATACTAAAGAGGATGCTTTAATTTTAATAACCGCTAAAAAAGGTAGTCAAAGTTTTCCCATATCAAAACTAAAACCAAGTGTTGCTCAATACGGGCGCATGGCGATTAGAGAAAAAACCTTTGGTAAAGCCTTATTTATTAATATTAGCAAAGTAGAGGAAAGCGAAGATTTAGAATTAATAACTGCCCGAGCAGAAGCTATAAAAGCGGAAGAAAAAAGAACACTTGAGGAAGAAGCGGCTCTTTTAAATACAGTTAAACCTATTAAAGAAGAAAAAGCGCCCTTAGTAGAAACCGTTACTTTAGAGCGAGAAAAACCCGCTCTTAAAAAAGAAAATGAAACTCAAAAACTTAAAGCAAAAGCAACACCTGACTTAAAAAAGGAAATGAAGGCAGAAAAAGTTGCCAAAGCTCAAAAAGAAGAAAAAATTAAAATTACAAAATTATCACTATTTGATGATGATTGGAAGGAGTCTTAAAATGAAAGTTACTATTAATAAGAAAGTTTATCAATATCAAAATCCCTTAACATTAATGGAGATTAAAGATGATTTAAAAGTAGTTGCTTTTGCAGCGAAAGTAAATAATAGGTTAAGAGAATTAACTTATTTAATTGAACGCGATTCAGAAATAGAATTTTTAACTTTAGATGATAAAGATGTAGCGCGAATTTATGAAGCTAGTTTAAGATATGTAATATTTATGGCTTTTAAGAGACTTTATCCCAAAGGGAATTTAAAGTTTAACTTTTCTATTTCCAGAAGTACTTTAGCGATTCCTAAAGTGGAAGGCGTTAACTTTTTAGATAAGGAAATTACTGAAATCGAAACTGAAGCTAAAAAAATTATCGCCGCTGATTTACCCATTAAAAGGATGCGGATGAATATCGATGAAGCAATTAAATATTATCGCTCTCATGGTTATTATGATAAGATTGAAATTTTAAAATACCGACAAGAAGATTATGTGAACATTTACCAATGCCAAGACTATTTTAATTATATGTTTTCATACATGGTTCCTAGCACAGGTTATTTAAAAGAATTTAAACTAAGAAACTATTTTCCGGGTTTTTTAATTCAATATCCTCGTAGTGAAACCGAAGGCCATATTCCCGATTTTGAAGACGCTCCAATTTTTAATCAAACTATTAAAGAAGCAGCTAAATGGGGTAAAATTATCGATGGCGATACGATTGCGAGAATTAACGAATACGTCAATAACAATCAAGAGGTTGAATTTGTAAACATGTGTGAGACAAAACATAATCAACAACTCGCAAAGTTAGGTGATGATATTACTGAAAACGCCGATGAGATTAGGTTGATCGCAATTGCTGGTCCATCATCGAGTGGAAAAACCACTTTTTCAATCCGTTTAAAAGTGGAGTTGCTTTCCCGAGGTATTAAACCAATTATGATTTCCATTGATGATTATTATCGTTCGAAATCTGAAGCACCACTAGACCAATTTGGAAAACCAGACCTAGAGCATATTAATGCTTTGGATGTCGAGCTTTTTAATGAACATATGCTAAAACTTATTGCCGGTGAAGAGATTACACTTCCTAAATATAATTTTAAAAAAGCAATGAGAGAAGATGGCCCTAAACTTAAAATCGATCAAGATACAATTATTATCATTGAAGGAATTCATGCTTTAAATGATTTGTTAACACCGAGTATTTCCCACCATCAAAAGTATAAAATATTTATCGCTCCTCAAACGCAACTCCATATCGATGATCATAATCCAATTAGCTTTACTGATTTAAGATTACTAAGAAGAATGGTAAGAGATCAACAATTTAGAAATGCCCCTGCAGAAGAAACCATTGAAATGTGGCCGAGCGTAAGAAAAGGAGAATTTAAATGGATTTATCCTTTCCAAGAACAAGCAAACTTTGTTTTCAATAGTGAACTGACTTATGAGTTTTTAGTTCTTAAAAAGCATGCTTATAAATCGCTTGAAAGTATTCACCGCAATTCAAAGTATTTTATTGATGCTAACCGACTGTTAAAGTTTTTAAAATATTTTAAAGAAATTGATGATGATCTAGTTCCTAATAATTCAATTTTAAGAGAATTTATTGGCGATTCAATATTCCATAAATAAGGTAGTGATTTAGTGCACTGTTTAAAAAACATCAACAGAATACAAATTAATAATCAACTGATGATAAAGTTGTTTCATCTTTATGAAGAAAAAGGACGAGCTTATAACTACAAAGAACTCTTTTCTAAAGATGAACATATTTTAGCTAATCAAGTTTTAGAAACAAATGTGCAACAATTAGCATTTTATTTAAAACTCGATTTAACTGATGCTAGAATCAAATTGTTATCTAATTTAAAAAGAAATTACGCAACTAAAAATAAAGACGAAGTGCTCTTAAAAAATATTAAAGAAACATTAAAAATGATTCATCAAACCAACGATGACTTTCATTTGAGTGTCAATGAAATTAAAGATTTAGTAACGATTTTATTTAGAGGTTATGAAAATATTAAATTTGATAAAAGAGGTAAAAGCAACAATCGTAAACTAGTCATACCATTTGAAGAATTATCTAGTGAAGGTCAACTGGAAAAAATTATTGAATTATACCATCAAATAATCAGGGCGGATAAACATGAACTTTTAATGGTTATTTTTAATTTCTATGTTGATTTTATTTTAATAAAACCATTTAATAAATATAATGAATTAATCGCCTTGATAATTATTTATACTATTATTTATAGCCAATTTCAAGTTTGTCGTTACGATTCTTTTTTTAAAGAACTTTTGGAAAAACAAGAAGTATTCCAACAAGCTTTAACGCAAGCGAGATATGATTGGGAGTTTGGCTTTTCGCAAATTGATTCTTTAGTAAGAGTAATCACTGACATTTTATTAAAAATGCATTTTAATGTAAAAGAGAAAAAACACATTTATATCTTTGATGTTAAAATGAACAAACAAGATAATATCGAAGCAATCATTTTAAGAGGTCCAGATGTTTTTACTAAAAACCAAATTAGAAAAAAAGTGCCTCTAGCAAGTGAGTCAACAATCAATCGAACATTACAATTATTAAAACAGAAAAAAGTAATTGCACCACTCGGAAAAGGAAGATCAGCAAAGTGGCAAAGATTATCAGAAAAACAAAAAAAGTTTACAATCGAACAATTAACGATATTCGACAACTAAAATGGCAGCCAAGTTATGGCTGTTTTTTTTTGAGATATTGTTTTTAAAAAAAGAAGAAGAGAAGTAGATTATTTCTTTTAGGTGAGTAAAAGGAATCATAAGCAAACCTAAACTGATTAGCTAATAAAATAAACGCAAACTACACTAAACTACACAAATGTTATAAAGTTGGTTAGTTTATTAGCAAAAACAAGACTCATTTAACGCCTTTAAAATATATAAGAACGGCAATACAGTCATGATGATTTCCTGGAAACCCATTGTTTTGACTTTGGTATTTGTTCCGATAATATATATTATGTAAACCAAGCAATTAAGACGATACGATGCGAACAAGCCATTGTTGTTGTCAATTGGTGGAAAAAGAAATGATGAAACTTTGGCTTCTCTTGTTGTTACTAGCGATATTTGTTATTTTTAAAGGCTCTTTTTTAATTATTATGATAAAATGAAAACGGGTGATATATGTGAAACGGATTTTAATTCTATTTACTGGTGGAACGATTTCGATGGGAACGAGTCATGACTTAAATAAAACTATTATTAAGGATAATCATTTAGAGCTCTTGGCTTTAATCCAAAAACGATTAACTAATATTAATTTAACTCATCATATTTATTCAATGGTTCCTAGTCCCTCTTTAACTCCTAAAGATATTTTAGAAATTGCAAAACTTGTTGATTCCTTTTTAGAAGTTGAAAACTATGATGGAGTTGTTGTTACTCATGGTACGGATACTTTAGAGGAAACAGCTTTTTTTCTTGATGCTTATTTAAATACTAAAAAGCCGGTTGTGATAACTGGCTCGATGAGAAATTATGACGAGATTGGTTATGATGGCTTTTCTAATTTGTTTTCTAGTATTTTAGTCGCCGCAGCTAATGAATCTTATCAACGTGGTGTTTTAGTTTGCTTAAACGATGAGATCAATGCTTCTTTTGAAGTTATTAAAACTCACACTCTTTCCTTAGATACTTTTAAATCGTTAGAATTTGGCCCCTTAGGTTTAGTTGATGAAGAAAGTGTGCTTTATTTTCGTAGTGCTGATTATCAGAAATACCAAATTAAACCTCAACAACTTACTAAAAGAGTGGAGATTGTCAATGTCGTTTCCGGTATGAGTGATGAACTTATTAGACATTATGTCAACCAAAACGTTGATGGGTTAATTATCGAAGCTTTTGGGCGCGGCAATGTTCCCGCTAATTTAATTGAGAGTTTTAAACTGGCTCTTGAAAAAGGAATTGTCTTAGTTCTTACTTCACGATGTCCAATGGGACGGATTAGAGATAGTTACGCTTATCCTGGTGGCGGTTACCAACTAAAACAAATTGGTCTTTTAAGTGGCAATTCGCTTCCTAGTTATAAAGCAAGATTATTGTTAATGATGGTTTTATCAGCAGGTTTAAATCCTCAAGATTTTTTTAAATAGCCAATTAAAAAAGGACGCTTTGTCCTTTTCTTTTAAAATTTATCAAATCGAATTTCATTTTCAGGCATTTTTAATTCCTTTAAAACGCTAATACAAGCGTTAATCATTCCTGGAGATCCGCATAAATATGCTTCTGAGTTGCTTAAATTGCCAGCTCTTTTTTTAACGACTTCCGTTATTAACCCTTTTTCCCCTTTCCAGTCTTGATCATCATCAGCGTGACTTAAGGCAGGGATATAACTAAAGTTAGGATATTCTTCGCTTAGCGCTGTTAATTCTTCCGTTAAAAAGAGATCTTCTTGAGTACGGGCTCCGAAAAAGTATTTAACTTTTCTGGGCATTCCTTGTTCTTTAAGATAATTTAAGATGGAATAAATCGGTGCCATTCCCGAGCCGCCAGCGATGCAAATAATATCTTTTTGAGAATTTTCATTTAAATAAAAGTCACCAAAAGGACCATCGATATTTATTTTATCACCAATCATTAAAGCTTTATGAACAAAAGTTGTTGCTTGTCCTTTATAAACTTGTCTAATCATCAGGTCAATTTTATTTTTATCGTTGGGACTAGAAGCGATTGAATAAGCTCTCACTATTTCAATTCCTGGCACTTTTATTTGGATAAACTGTCCCGGTTTAAAAGTGATTTCTTCAGGATCAATTAAATCAAAAGTTATTCTTTTAGTGTCATAAGTTAAATCTTCAATCTCAGTAATAATAGTTTGATAAATTTTTGCATCTAACAGTCCAGGTGGCAGTTTAATTTTTAAATTTTCAGAAACCTTAACCTGACAAGATAACCGATAACCCTCTTCAGCCTCGCTTTCACTTATAAACGATCTTTCGATGGCTTTAATGGAGCCTCCACCTTCTAAGAGTTGAAACTTACAAGTCCCACAAGTGCCTTTCCCCCCGCAAGATGATGGTAAATATATTTTATTATCTGCTAAAGCGTTTAAGGCTGTTGTATCGCCAAAAACAGCAATTTGAGTTTCATCATTAATGGTAATTGTCTTTTCGCTAACATCACCTAACAATCTTTCCATTAAAATTAACACTAAAGTTATTAATACAAGTACTCCGACTAAAATTAAAAATGTATATAAGTAAACCATAATTCCTCCTTTAAATTAATCCTGTAAAGCCGATAAAAGCTAATGCCAATATTCCTAAAATAATAAAAGCAATTCCCTTTCCTTTTAAACCTCTGGGAATGTCATTTCTCTCCTTTAATCTTTCTCTTAGTCCCGCTAGTAAAATAATCGCTAACATCCAGCCAAGACCAGAACCAAAAGAGTAAACGACTGTTTCGCCAAAATTATAATTGCGGTTAACGAAAAACAATGAAATCGCTAAAACAACACAATTAACTGTAATTAAGGGTAAAAAGATTCCAAAAGCATTATAGAGAGTAGGGAAAAACTTTTCCAAAAACATTTCTAAAAATTGGACTGTAGCGGCGATCGTAATAATAAATATTAAAAGTGCTAAATTAGTAGTATTTGTTTTCAATAAGAGTTGATAAATTGGATAGTTAATAGCTGCTGTTAAAGTCACCACGAAAACAACCGCAATTCCCATCCAAAAAGCATTTTTTAAATTATTCGAAATCGCTATTAAAGGACACATTCCTAAAATAAACACTAAGGCAATATTTTGACTTAAAATTGAATCCACTAATATTTTTATTAATTCCATCAGCAAACCTCCTTAAACAGCCTCTTCATAATATTTGGTTAATTCTCTAATAATCCAAACAAATAATCCTAAGACGAAAAACCCTCCTGGAGCCATCGCCATAATTGTCCAAGTTGTAAAGCCTTGGCTCATAACTGGTAAATTAAACCAAGTTCCAAAAGCGAGAATTTCTCTAACACTAGCAACTAAAAGTAAGACGATTGTATAGCCTAAGCCACTAGCGAAACCATCAACTAAAGTATATTTAAGAGGATTTTTTACAGCGAAAGCTTCCGCCCTTCCCATCACGATACAATTGGTAATAATTAACCCAACATATGCACCAAGACTTTTAGCAATCGTTGGGAAGAAACCTTGTAAGAACATATCGACAGCGATCACAAAAACAGAAATAATAACCATATAAGCAATCATTCTAACTTTTGAAGGTATCACATTTCTCAAAAGCGAAATAACTGCTGATGAAGCGATTATTACAAACGTCACTCCAATTCCCATCGCCAAAGCATTGCTAACCTTATTTGTAATCGCTAAGGCCGAACAAATTCCTAAGACAGAAATAACGATAGGATTATTAGTAGAAATGCCATCTTTTAAAATGTTATACCATTTAGTATATTTTAATCTAATCCATTTTTTCATTAATTATTACCTCCAAAAGTATTAAAGTAATTACGGTAAGCTTCATTTAACTTTTCTTCAAACTCCGGAAGAGTATGCGGAGTGGTAGCGTCAGAAATGTTATCAACCTTACTAGTATCATTTTCATTTTTATCTTTATTAAAACTTAAATTAGGAAACTCAAAACCTTTGGCATGAGCTAAATTTTCAGTTGTTAAAAACTTTGTTTTCCCCCAATGAGCAGTATTATCAGTAAAAATAACACTTAAATCAAGAATTGTTTTAAAATCATCCTCTAAACTAACAACGACAATGATCTCTTCCTTATCGTCTCCAAACTGTCCAAAAGTAATTACCGGTGAAAAGAGGAATGAAAGATTGTTGGTAGCGATATTAGTATAAAGTTTTAAACCATTTTTTTCAGCACTTATAAAATGGCTATTAATTAAAGTTATCAAATAATCATCATCGCCTTCTTCATCATATTCGATTTCGTGAGCAGCTAAGATTTTTTGGTAAGCATCTCTTAAATTATCAGGTTTTTTGCCATAATAGTTTTCATAAAATAAAGTTTGCACTTCATTTAATATAATTTGCAAACTACCCGAAGTATTAGTAGCTCCTGTGAGGCCGTCAACTGCCGAGGGACCATTATTTTCGTTAATGATAATATTAGGGTTAAAAGTCTTGCCGGTGAACTGATCTAAAAATTCCCGCTCCACGATTAAGGCACCTAATCCAGGAGTCTCTTCTTGTTCGAGAATGGTAAGATTAACAATCGTCATTAAATCTGCTTTTAAAGTGAGAATTCCAGAAATTTCTCCCCACATCCCTTTTCCTCTAAACTGAAAACTTAAATTGTTGCTTTCAAGATGACGATAAGCTTTAATCAAATATTTATTTAAATTAAGTTCGTTATTAGTAAGAACCTCTTTTAAAGTGTTCTCATTAAGAAAATTAATGTCAGCTAAGGTAATTTTCTTAAAGGCCTTTCTACCAACTTTGTTAAGAAGTTTTCCCTTACTTTCTAAGGAGAGGATTAAACTAGTTTTAGTATGAGTTACTCCAGTAACGTTATCTAAATTGTTATCGAAATCAAAAGTGGTAATAGTATTTAGTATTTCTGGAATTAATAGATCTCTTTTTCCCCAATAATCGTTATTGCCATCATGGACCACATTTAAATATTTGATGGTTGTTAGATTTTCATCCATTACCAAAATGACATCTAATAATTCTTGCTCTTTACCTCCGGGTCCGAAATTAAAATTATCTTGATAATAAACGGTGACGTTATTATTTTGATTGTTTATAAAATAAGTGAGTTCATGATCTTTATAAATAGTAAAGAAATCTAAAAAAGCTTCTTGATAGTAATAAAACTCTTCAACTTTAATAACTGAATTAGTTTCAAATAAAGTAATAATTTCTTCAGGCTGATAAGAGACATTGTTGTGGTTGAAAATAGTTTCATAAAGTTCAATTTTATTATTGCTAGCGATCCTTTTTTTAGTTAAAAGATCAACGCCAATTAATATTAAAGCTGAAAAAGCTCCTAAAAGTAAAACAAATAGAACCATTTTTAAATAATAACTAGTTAATTTGCTATTTTTCATTCGCCCACCTCCTCGATAGGTTGATTTTCTTGCTTTTCGATTTTATCAATTAAAGGGGCGACGGCATTAGCTAATAAAAGTGCGTATGGAAAACCATCGGGTTGTGAGGTAAAACTTCTAATGATAAACATTAAAACTGCCAAACTAAGAGCGTATATTATTTTTCCAATAGGATATTGAGCCATTGTTACCTCATCACTAGCAATGAAAAATGCTCCTAGTAAAACAAACCCAGATTGTAAAGAAATAAGGGGATCTAAAGTGCTAATTCCCAGTTCTTTTCCAAGGGCGGTTAAAAAGAAAAAAGTACCTAAAAATAGGACTGGTACTTTCCAATTGATAATTTTAAAACCGATTAAAAGCGCGCCTAAAAAGACAATTAATAGTTGCATTGTTTCCTCAACTAACATTAATTCATTAACTAAATGAGGCATGTTTTTAGGGAAAGATATCGCTAAAAAAACGACACCAACCATTGCAGGATTAAAAAGATAATATTCATCTCCTCCAAATAATGCCTTTCCAAATAAAACAGCGAAACCAGCACCATAAATCGCTAACCATAGTGCCCCATCTCCTGGCAAAAAAAGGCTAAATAACAGCGGTGTTGTCAACCAATTTAAATATTTAAGTTCTTTTTTTCTAATTTTTGCGAAACTAAATTCAATAATAAAAGCAGTTCCCACTGCACTTAAAAGTAAATAAAGGCTATTAAGACCCAAGCTTACAACGTTAAAAAGATTCAATATTAACAAGCTTAAATTGAAAATTAGCACCTTATTTGTTTTTGACAGCTCCATAATCGCTCCCTTTCGTTTAAAACATAGTTGTTGTTTTGATTATATGTAAGTCGGAGCGGAGATGCAATTTATATGATAAAAAAACTTTGCTTATCTATATTTTATATAAAAAAAGGATTATTATCCTTCTTTTGTAGTTCTAATTAAAGCAATTAGTTCTCTTTTTCTTAAACTAGAATAATTTGTTAGTCCATTTTCTTTGGCAATTTCTTTTAATTCAACAACGGTAAGTGCCTCATAATCGATTGTTTCTTTTTGTTTGCCGGCTTCGATATTGAAAATTCCTTCTTCCTCAACGGTTGCTTTTTCTTCAACAAGTTTTTCTTGAGGGGGTTCCGGTTCAAGAGCTTGTTGCTGCTCTTTTTCAAGATCATGTTCAGCTTTATTAAAACTAATGGGTTTTTCTCGAAAATACTTTTTAACCTCTTCTTTAACGTTGATAGCACTAATTTTAGCTTTTTCTTTTTCAAAAATTTTATTTAATTCTGCTTGTTTCAAGGATTCTATTTCATAAGCTTTTTGTTGTTTCAAAAGTTCAAGCTCAGTTTCTCTAGTACGATTTTCTCTACTTGTTTCTTCTTTAACTCTTAATTCGTTGACTTTAGCAGCTGTTTCATGAAGCTTAAATTCAATTCTATCGTGCTCTGCTTTTTGAATACGTCTAATTTCGGCTTCTTTTAAAACTTTATTAGTGGAAAATTTAAGGCGTTGATGAAGTTTGTAAAAAGGTCTAAAT
This sequence comes from Acholeplasmataceae bacterium, assembly GCA_012837645.1. Lineage (GTDB taxonomy): Bacteria > Bacillota_I > Bacilli_A > Acholeplasmatales > UBA5453 > DUQU01. The sequence goes on from DUQU01000057.1 coordinate 23,779, forward strand.
AAGAGTTTAATAATTAAAAGGCTTCTTTCCCAAAAGTTATAAGAACCAGTATCAAAACGTTCTTTTTTGCGAGTTAATGATTTTTCTTTCTTATCTAAAATATATTCACGCTTTAAAAACTTATTAAGTCGTTTTGGTTTTAATGTTTTTCTAAGTCCAATTTCATTTTCTGCAAATAAAACAACCTTTTTGAATTTTTTAATATTATGATTTGTTATTGTTAATATTTCATCCATTAAGATTTTAGTTTGGTATTTGTTTCTGGGGGCGATAGGATTATTTTTATCTTCTAAAATATGTCTAACGTTTCCTCTAATAAAACCGATTTGATTAATAAAGTTAGGGGAAAGCGATTTATTGACAACAGTGATGTAATAGAAATAATTTTTATCGTGTTCGGCAATCGATTCTAAAATCTCAAAATCTTGAGATCCAACCCGTTCGTTGACTCTTTTAATAATAATAAGTAAAACTACCATTAAAATAAGCAACACAAAAAACAAACTTAAAAAAATGTAAAACTCCGGTGTTAATTCACTCAACCATTTAGCCATTTTTAGCCTCCTTTAATATTTTTAAAATTGATTTACCCATTAAATTGGTATTAATTTTAAAATTTTCTGCAATTGTTTTACCGATATCAGCGAAATAACCTTTTTCAATCTCTTGATAACTTTTCATTTGGGGATTATAAGCGATAAAAGGCACTAATTCTCTTGTGTGATCAGTTCCTCTAAAAGTAGGATCATTGCCGTGATCGGCTGTTAAAATAACTAAATCATCATCTTTTAGGACTGTCAATAGCTCACCTAACTTTACGTCGAATTCATCAATTGCTTGACCATAACCGATTGGATTTCTCCTATGGCCATATAAAGCATCGAAATCAACTAAATTAACAAAACATAAACCTTTAAAATCATTATTAATCGCCAGTTCAATTGTTTTATTCATCCCATCTAAATTGGAGACTGTTCGTTGGTAAGAAGTAATTCCTTCACCGACAAAGATATCATTTATTTTCCCAATCGCAATCACTTCCAAACCGGCTTCGCTTAAATAATTTAGGGTTGTTTTTTCTGGTGGTTTTAAAGCATAATCATGTCTATTGGCGGTTCTTGTAAAGTTATCTTTATTGGTACCGATAAAAGGTCTCGTAATAATGCGAGCTACTTTATATTCTTCTTTTAAAGTAATTTCCCGGCAAATCTCAGCAATTTGGTATTGTTCTTTTAAAGGAATAACATCTTCATGCATGGCAATTTGTAAAACTGAATCTGCTGAAGTGTAGATGATTAAAGCACCCGTTTTTAAGTGTTCTTCACCTAATTCTTTAATTATTTCGGTGCCGCTGGCAGCGTAATTACCAATTGTTTTACGGTTAGTTTTCGCCTCGATTTCAGCAATCAATTCTTGGGGGAAACCTGTTTCAGTAAAGGTTTTAAAAGGCTTTTTAATTAAAAGCCCCATTATTTCCCAATGGCCAGTCATCGTATCTTTACCACTTGATTGTTCCTCTAAAACACCAAAGACTCCTCTCGGGTCTTTAATAGGAGCGACATCTTTAATTTTAGTTAAATTACTATACCCTAAACTTTGAAGATGAGGAATAGTTAATTTATAATGCTCGCTAATATGATAAATAGTATTAGCGCCGACATCATTAAAGTCACTAGCGTCCGGGGCTTCCCCGCAACCAAGTGAATCCATTACGATTAAGAAAATTCTTTTAAACATCTTTTTCTCCTTTTGCTCTAGGATGAGTTTTTAAATAAACATCTTTTAGGTGTTTTTGACTAAGATGAGTATAAATTTGGGTAGTAGAAATATCTTTATGACCTAACAATTCTTGGAGAGTTCTTAAATCAACTCCGGCTTCTAAAAGGTGAGTCGCGAAAGAGTGTCTTAAAGTGTGGGGTGATATTTCTTTTTCAATATTAGCTTTACGAGCGATTTCTTTTAATATTTTATAAAAGCCTTGACGTGATAACTTATTACCATAAAGATTAACGAAAAGATAATTGGAAACATTGTTTTTAAGTAATAAATTTCTTCCTTTCGCTAAATAATTTCTTAAAGCTTTTAAACTCATTTCTCCTAGAGGAACAATTCTTTCTTTATTTCCCTTACCTGTTATTTTAGCATAATTTCCCGAAAAATGTATATTATTTAACTTTAAATTTAAAAGTTCCGAGACTCTTAAACCTGATCCATAGACGAGTTCAATTAAAGCAATATTTCTTAAAGTAAGTGGCTCTTCATCAGATAAGGTTTCTAAAAGCCTAATAACTTCAGCGACAGTTAAAACTTGAGGAAGCGATTTTGTTATTTTAGGAGTTTCAATTGTTTTCATGTAGTTTTCAGTGATTTCTCTTTCAATAAATAAATAATGATGAAAACTTTTCAAACTAGAAATATTACGAGCGAGAGTTGCGGAGCGATATTTTTTATAGTAAAGTGTTTTTAAATAAGCTTTAATATGAGTGCTACTAAGATCTCTGGCTCTCGTTATTTGTTGGTATTTTTCTAAATAAGTAAGATATTTAAGGATATCACGATAATAACTAGTGGCGGTATTATCGGCTAATCCTTTTTCGTTTAGTAAATAATACTTATATTCATTAATTAAATACTTCATACAAACACCAACTCAATTTGATTTAAGAAAAACAATCCTTTTAAAGTAACTTTTAAATAATCATTGTTTATTTCTAAATAGTCTTCATCAAGAAACTTAGTTAGTTCTGGATATTTTTCAAAAATATCAATTTGGAATAATTCTTTAACTTTATTTAAATTAACACCTTTTAACATTCTTAAAGAAAAAATCAAATAATCGCCTATTAATACTTCTTGTTTTTGTTGGTTGACTATTTTTTCTGGTGCTTGAAGGTATTTTTCAATATTACAAGAATAATAATATCTGTTTTCTCCATCAAAACCATGAGCTCCAGCGCCGATGGCGTCATATAACGATAAATTCCAATAAAGAGTGTTGTGGAGGGATTGATATTTTTCTGCTTTAGCAAAGTTGGAGACTTCATAATGAAGGTAACCGAGCTTTTTAAGTTCTTGGATTATTAATAAATACATCTCCGCTTCAAGTTCATTGGCTTCGAATTCTGAGTTAAGATATTGTTTATATAAGAGCGTTTTTTCTTCTAAGATTAAACTATAATAAGATAGATGTTTAAGAGGTAGCTTACTAACAATCTTTAAATCATTTTTAACATCCTTTAAAGTTTGATTTGGTAAAGCAAAGATTAAATCAAGAGAAAGATTAGTAATACCAATTTTAATTAAATCATTAATTGCGAAAAATAAATCACTATTAGTATGTTCTCTTTTTAAGGTTTTTAGATGAGACTCATTAAAGGTTTGGGCACCTAGTGAAACTCGGTTTACTCCCATCTCTTTCATTAAGAGTCCTTTTTGATGAGTATAAGATTCGGGATTAACTTCAATCGTATATTCTAAAGGATTAACATTTTTAAAAATATTAAGTAAAATAGTCAATTCTTCTAATGTTAACATTGAAGGCGTGCCGCCACCAATGTAAATAGTATCGTAATTAGTGTTTGAAAGCTCATTAAATTGTTTTTCTAAAACTTTTAAGTAGTTAATAATCATTCCTTGTCGAGGTACTCTTTTACAAAAATTACAATAACTACAAATACTTTTACAAAAAGGAATATGGACATATAAGCCACGCATTTAAATCACCTTCTAGTCACTAAGATTAAAACTAAGTTAGTTATCATCGCTTTTTAAAATACTCATAAAAGCTTCTTGGGGAATCTCAACACTACCGATAGCCTTCATTTTCTTTTTACCTTCTTTTTGTTTTTCAAGTAACTTTCTTTTTCGAGAGACGTCGCCACCATAACATTTAGCCAAAACGTCTTTTCTTAAGGCTTTAATAGTTTCTCTTGCGATAATCTTATTGGAAATAGCTGCTTGAATAGGAATTTCAAAAAGGTGTCTAGGAATAATGTCTTTAAGTTTTAAACAAAGCGAACGACCTCTTTGATAAGCAAAATCGCGATGGACAATCGTCGATAAAGCATCGACCAATTCGCCATTTAGTAAAATATCTAATTTGACCAATTTTGATTCCTTATATTCACTATGAACATAATCGAAAGAAGCGTAACCTCTCGTGACGCTTTTTAAAGCATCAAAAAAGTCATAAATTACTTCTGCTAAAGGAAGTTCATAAGTGAGCTCCACCCTTGTTTGTTCTAAGTAATGAATATTTAGATATTGGCCTCTTTTTCGCTGCGCCAACTCCATTACTGCGCCGACGTATTCACTAGGACATAAGATTGAGGTTTTAATGAAAGGTTCTAATATTTTAGCGATTTCTTGCGGTTTTGGTAACTTAGAAGGATTATCAATAAAGATTGTTTTTTCATTAGTAAGTTCGACTTGATAAATAACACTTGGGGCGGTCGCGATTAAAGGAATATTAAATTCGCGCTCAATTCTTTCCTGCACTATTTCCATATGCAATAATCCTAAAAATCCCGCTCTAAAGCCAAAACCTAGTGCTGTTGTTGATTCTGTTTCATAGACTAATGAAGAATCATTTAAAGCAAGTTTTTCTAAGGCGTCTTTTAAATCATTAAATTTAGTATTATCAATCGGATAAAGTCCACTAAAAACAACTGGATTTAGTTTTCTATATCCCGGTAAAGCAGTTTTAGTGGGATTGTCTTTAAGGGTGATAGTATCGCCAACATTAACATCTTTAATAACTTTAATAGAGGCGGTTAAATAACCAACATCGCCTGCTTTTAAATAGTTTCTTTTTTCTTCTTGAGGTTTATGAACGCCGACTTCTACAACTTCATAATGAGATTTAGTCGACATCATTTCAATAATATCGCCTTTTTTAACTTGGCCGTTAATAATTCTAATAAAAGGAATCGCTCCCCGGTAAAGGTCAAAAACACTATCAAAAATAAGCGCTTCTAAAGGTTTCTTTTCATCGCCACTAGGGGCGGGAATATATTTAACAATCGCTTCTAGTATTTCTTTAACACCTTCACCACTTTTAGCACTCGCCAAAATAGCATTATCGGTGGAAATCCCAATAATATTTTCGATTTCTTTTAAGACTTTTTCAGGGTCGGCATTAGGTAAATCAATTTTATTAATAACAGGAATTATTTCTAAGTTATGTTCCATAGCTAAATAAACATTAGCTAAAGTTTGGGCTTCAATGCCTTGAGCAGCATCGATAACCAATAAAACACCCTCACAAGCTGCTAAACTTCTTGAGACTTCATAAGTAAAGTCAACATGACCTGGGGTGTCAATTAAATGGAAAGTATATTGATTACCATCATCTGCATCATATAATACTTCTACCGCTGTTAATTTAATTGTAATTCCACGTTCTCTTTCTAACTCCATACCGTCTAATAATTGTGATTTCATCTCTCTTGTAGAAATAGTATTTGTCATTTCTAGGATGCGATCAGCTAAAGTACTTTTACCATGATCGATATGAGCAATAATAGAGAAGTTTCTTAGATATTTTTGTCTTTCTTTCATCTTTCTCACTTTCATAGTATTTTAGCATTATTTAGCGCAATTATCAATAAGGATAGTTTTTTAAATGTAAATGGTTACAATTTATAATTTAATTCAAATAAAGTTGAAATAAGCAATCCTTTTAGTTATAATAAAGGTGTAAAATCAATTAAACGGAGGAATAAAATGAAAAGATTTTTAATTATGATTATGGCACTCTTTGCTCTAGTGGCATTAAGTGCGTGTGGTAAAAAAGAATATCCTTATGATGGTGAGTTCATGGCTTTCGCCCATGGAGAAAATTTAGAAGTTACAATGGTAACCGTCACTATTAAAAAGGGTAAAATTACTGGTTATTATATTGATAGCATTCAAAGTACGAGAAAAGAAATTATCAAAAAGGAAATAACTACTTATGAATCAAAATGGAATGAGAAATCCAAAAAAGAATTAGGTTACTATTATGGAATGCATGCACGTCAAGCAGGGACTATGCCAGTAACAGCAGATAACTTAGAAACTTATAAAGCTTATCTTGAAGAAGAAAACAAATTAGAGTGGTTTGAACAAGCGGAGTTAATCGAAAAAGCGTGGTTAAAAGATGGTGTTGATTCGGTAACATACGGAAAAAATAATGTTATCGATAATGTTAGTGGTGTTACCGTAAAGGGCGATACTTATGTTAAGTTAGCAAAAGAGGCTGTTGCTAATGCTAAATTAGGTAAATATCAAGCTGTTGTAGTAAGTGGTTCTGATTTATATTCAGCTTACATGCTTGTTGATAAGAAAAAAATTAAGGAACTCGTTATTGACACTAGACAAGAGGCTTCAAAAGAAACTGACGAAGATTTTGCTTGGGAAGAAAAAACTAAACAACAACTAGGTTACTATTATGGAATGCATGCACGTCAAGCAGGGACGATGCCAGTAACAGCAGAAAACTTAGAAACTTATAAAGCTTACCTTGAAGAAGAAAACAAATTAGAGTGGTTTGAACAAGTAGCGATTATTACTGATGATGTAATTAAAAACGGTAAAGATTCAAAAGTTGATAAGACAGCTGGAGTGACCATTATAACTGATAATTATTACCAGTTAATAGCTAAACTTTTTGCTTATAAAAAATAATTTTAATTTAGATAATTAAGGCGATCAAATGGTCGTCTTTTTTTGTGCTTTAATAAAAAAAACACACTATAAAAGTGCGTTTTTTTATTGTCAATGTGCATAAGCCATGTTCTGTTCACTACTAATAGTGTGTAACCATTTATCTCTACTTGCGTAGCTTTAAAGTAAATTGTTATTCTTTCTTTAAAGTGCCCCTACCATAATTTGGGTTTCTAGCTTGTGGGGTTTACCGCGTTTCACTTATAAGTTTCCTTATAATTCGTCTCTGTGGCACCTTAGGGATTAAGCAGTTAAGCTTAAGAGCCGCCGTTACCATAATTGGTACTCTAGGTTATTTTTTCCCTAGACACAAACACTACAACCATTTCAGGTTGTGCTAGCATGGACTTTCCTAACCTTAAAATAATTTAAAGCTTGATTACCTTCCCTTGACATTGGTATTTTAACTAATATTTAAATATTAGTCAAATATTAATTAAGTGCGTCTTTTCTTGATAAATCAATTCTTCCTTTATCATCAACTTTAATACATTTTACTAA
>DUQU01000058.1 GCA_012837645.1 Acholeplasmataceae bacterium
AATAAAATTTAAACTAACCAATTATTGTAAATCATTAATGTGGCAGTCGGATTTGAACTAAAAATACAAAATGGGTTCCCAATGTTTCCCCTATTTACTCAAACACGACATAAATTAACAAGTTAAGGTTTTAGGGCTTAAAAAGCCCATCCCATTACTGTTGACAATGGCTCCAATATAATGTGGAATAGGTGTTTAAAAATACTATATTATATATAAAAAATGCCCCGAGCGGGCATTTTTTTATAATTGATTTAGTGTTCCTGAAATTTGTGTGGATTTGTTTGGCCAATTAGTGTTGAAAAAAAATCATCAAATATATTATTTAATAAGTTAACCTTTGGTTATTTTTATCAAAATGGTAAAATATAAATATACATTCAATATTATTTCGTTTTGGAGGTTATTATATGATCGTATACTCTGGGCCTTTGTCTAAGTTTTTCGTTGATGTAGACAATGGTATTATTTCAGATATGGTATTAAAAGAATTTAAAGAGAGAAACATTTCACATGGTAATTACTCTGAGGTTCGTTCTTGGGACAATTCATTACTACACATGAAAAATGTATTAGATATACCTGATTTTTCTAAAGATATTCATGTTGCAATAGAATATCAAATACCTGCAACCTCCAAACGGGTTGATTTTATTATTTCAGGTAAGAATGAAAGTAATGAAGACAACATCGTTATTGTTGAACTTAAGCAGTGGGAAGAAGCAAGAAGAACAAGCCGGGAAGATATAGTTACAACCTTTTTAGCTGGTGCGATTCGCCCAGTAACTCACCCTTCCTATCAGGCTTACTCATATGCAAAAATGATTGAAAATTATAATGAGTATGTACAACAAGAAGACGTTAAGGTCCATCCTTGTTGTTTTTTACACAATTATAAAGAAGAGTTTAGAGATGAGTTAGATAATTACTTATATAAAGACATTTTAGAAATATCACCGATGTATCTTAAAAGAGATGTCGTTAAACTTAGAAGTTTTATAAAAAAATATATCTCAAAGTCAGATCATGGTAAGCTATTATACCAAATCGATCATGGTAAACTTAGACCCTCAAAGGCTTTACAAGATGCACTCTCATCCATGATGCATGGCAATAAAGAGTTTTATATGATTGATGAGCAAAAGGTTGTTTTTTCAACGATTAAAAAATTGGTTGAAAATGCTATGAAAAATAATGATAAATACACAGTGATTGTAGAAGGTGGACCTGGGACAGGTAAAAGTGTTATCGCAATTAACTTGCTTGCTGAATTTAGAAGTTTGATGGTAAACTATGTTACTAAAAATGCTGCACCAAGAGAAGTTTACTTCACTAAGTTAAGGCAAGGCAAGTTTAAAAGCTGATGCTTATAATCATTTAGGCGATATTTTAGCTAGTGGAGCTAGTTTCTTTGGTATCTTAATTACTATTTATACGAAATTTAAATATTTTGATTATCTCGCCTCAATAGTAATAGCGTTAATTATCTTTGTTAACGGTATTAAGATTATTAAAGAATCAATTAGTTATTTAGTTGATGAATCCCCTAGCAAAACTTTTAATGATAAAGTAAGAAATTATATTCGTTCTATTGAAGGCGTTATTAATATTGATGATTATAAATCTCGCCTTCATGTTAATAAAGTTTATATCGATGTAGAAATTAGTGTTAAAAAAGATTTAAGTTTAATAAAAGCTCATGAAATAGCTGAAGATGTTCACAAAAAAGTGGAAAAAGAATTTCCCACCGTAATTCATTGTATGGTCCATGTGAATCCTTGTTTGAAGGATTGATTAATGAAAAATATTAAACTTTAGATGGCTAGCCTTTTTTTCTTAAAGACAATAATTGCGCAAGAAAAAAAGATAGCACTAATAAAGCCATAAATAAAATAAAAAGGTAAAACATTAAAAGAGTTGTTGACTACAGAGACGGGGTTAATCCAACCAAAAGGGCTCAAGTATAAAACAACTTTTGTTTTTTCTTTTAAAAGGTTACCAATTAAATAAAGAAAAAGGAAGACAATTGCTGAAGTGGAAGAGAGCATTTTTGCGTTTTTGTGGTGAGAAAAAGAGACCGCTAAAAAAGTTGAAATCATCATTACTGCAAGATTTAAGAAAAACATAATGCTCACTAAATTAAGTAAAGCAAGAATATTGAAACCTCCTTTAATAGTTAGCATGATAACTGAGATTGTAAAGATACTTACAAAGACTAATAAAAGCGCTCCAATTAAAAAACTAATTTGAGTAATTAAATATTTTTTTCTACTCAGTGGAAAAGATAATAAATAAGCTAATGAAGTATCTTGAACTGGGGTGATAAATAGTGGAATAATTAAAATAAGTTGAAAGGCGATAATAAAAATAAAAAGAAGGCCTCCAAAAAAAGTTGTTGCGGTATATGATAAAGGGTTAGACATCGCCACTAAATCGATTCCAAAGAATGATAAAAAACCTTCCATTAACTGAAAAATATCTTGCGTGTTATCGATTTCTTGAGGATCGATCAGACTAATAATAACAGCTAAATAAAAGACGATTAAGATAATAAAAATAGTGATAAATTTGCTATGGCTTTTAAAGTTGTACTTTAAGAGTGTTTTATTCATTTTTTTACTCCTTGTAAAGATTTAAAAATATTTCTTCTAAGTTTTGTTTTCGTTCTTCAAAACTGATTATTTTTAAAGTTGAAATTGCTTTTAGAAAGCCATCAATTTGATCGCCATAAACAAAGACTTCGACGCCAAAAGCACTTTTCTCACCAAGTGGATAGCCTAAATATTTTAATTTATCTTCCTCAGCGGTTTTAATGAGGAAACATTTTCTTTCTTGGCTTTTTAAAGTCTTTAAATTAGATTCTTGAACAATACGTCCTTTTTTAATAATTAATACCTTGTCGCAAGTCTTCTCAATTTCATCAAAAAGATGACTAGACATAAAAATAGTTTTACCTGCCTTTTTCTCTTCTAAGACTAATTCAATAAATTTATTTCTCATCAGAGGATCTAAACCACTAGTGGGCTCATCTAATATTAAAAGTTTAGCATCATTCATAAAAGCAATTACTAATGCCAACTTTTGTTTTTCTCCTTTGCTTAAAGTTTTAACATCTCCGTTAACGTTTAATTGAAAATAATGCAACAATTTTTCCATTTTTTCACTTTCATGGCTATTTCGGAACTTTAGGGTGTAGGATAGTAATTGCTTTACCGTTAAGCCTTTTAAAAAAGAAATTTCTCCTGGCAGATAACCAACCACTTTCATTATTTGAGAAGCATCATTGAAAGCATTTAAGCCATTGATGATTACTTCGCCAGAGTTAGCCTTTATAAAACCTAAAAGAGCTCTGATTGTAGTTGTTTTACCAGACCCATTGGGTCCTAAATAACCGACAACTTCACCTTTTTTAACATCAAATGAAAGATCAAATACGCCTTTTTTGTTAGGGTAGGTTAATGTCATATTAGATACATGAATCATCATTTCACTTCCTTTTTAAGTAATTGCAATCTTTATTTCAAGTCATTAATTTTACTATAACACATCTTGTAACTGTTTTTTTATTTCTTTGAACTTTTATTATTAATTAAAGGAGTCTTTAAAGCAATTATCAACTATTATTTTATAATTATAATCATTAAAATAACCGTGATATAATGAAATTAAGATATTAAAAGGGGTGATAGGGATGAGAAGAGGAGTTTTAATAATAATTTTTTTGACAGTGTTATTATATTTAAACGGTTGCCAAACTAAACCTGAAGTTAAATTGCTTTATGCAACTTCCAATCAAGAAGATAATTATCTTTCTGGAACTATTTCTTATCTTGACAACTATCAAGATTATTTAAAATCAAGTTATGATTTAAATATTAAGGAAGACTTCTTTACTAATAATATTTTATATTTTTTAAGAGCTTATCTTCCTTTTTTAAATAGTAATGATTATCAAGTGAGCGAATATTATCAAGAAGAAAACAGTTTATATATCATTTGTAAATCAAGTTTTACTGAAAAGCAAGAAGATGCCTTAACTCTTTTTGTTTTTGGAATTTCTAAAGAGCTTTATCAAAAAGTTGATCAAGTAATTGCCCAAGATGAAAAAGGATTAGTATTTAAAACTGAAGAAGTTACTATTAGCTTTGATTATGGTTATTCAAGTAGTCCAGATAGTGATGAGATAGTAGTTAAAAAAGGAACGATCCTAACAAAGCCATTCGCGCCTTTTCGAGAAGGATATCTTTTTTTGGGTTGGTACCAAAATGAAGAAGAGTATGATTTTAAAAGGGCAATTAAAGAAGATCTTTATTTGGTGGGAAGATGGCTTAAAAGTGAAAGTGGGGACGTTGAACTTTTATACTCTTCATCCTTTTCACTTCAAAAAAAACAAATTACTACTTTTATTTTTGATTATGAAAGTTATTTAGAGACTAATTACGAACTCGGTTTAGAAGAAGATTTTTTTAACGACTATTTACTTTATTCTTACTACTTTATAAATAACAATTTGGGCACTAATATTTATCGCCTTCATTCCTATGCCATCATTAACAATGATTTAATAATCCAATGCAGTACTAATAGAAAAATAATAGTGTTGCCGGCTTTTGGTCCCTATTTAATGGTCTTTAAAATTAAAAAGGTTTTTTATGAAAGTATCGATAATATTTTAATAAAAGGTTCTTATTTTGATTACTATTTAAAATGATAATTTTAAGTAGAGATAGAGAAAACTTTGTTTTTTTAAACACAGATATTTTTTGACAATGATGTTAAAAACGTTTATCATTATTAAGAGGTGGAAGGATGGAAAAATTAAAGTTAAAAGACTTTTTAGATTATCGTTATTTAGGTAACTTAAAAGCAAATAAAGAAGAGACTTATTATGCTTATACCGTTAGCAAGGCTAATAGTGAAAACAATAATTATCAGCATCTTTTATATGTCAGTGATGGAGAAAAAACTCATAAGGCGGTTGCTTTAGGAAAATATCATAGTTTTTACTTTTTAAATGAGACCAATATTTTAGTTAGTTATGCTCAAACAAAAGAGGAAGAAGAAGCATTTAAAGAGATGAAAACTGTTTTTTACAATTATGATATTAAAAGAAAAACCTTTGAGTATTACGATACTTTATATTTGCCGGTTAAAAACTTAACTGTCGTTAGTGAAGACAAATGGTTGATTGAGGCTTTTTTATCAAAAGAGAATCATTTATTATATGAGGATCCTGCTAATAGAAAAGAAATTGTAGAGATGTTAAAAAAGCAAGAGCTTTATGAAGAGATTGAAAGCATCCCTTTTTATTTTGATGGTGGTAGTTTTATTAAAGAAGGAAATAATCAATTAATTGTTTATAATCCCCTTTTGAAATTATATGAAAGAGTTTTTCCCAAGGATTTTAATTTAAGGCAAGTTTATTATCACGAAGAAACTATGAAAGTATATTTATTAGGTAAGAAAAGAAGTGCGGTTTTAGACTTATATCAAAATTGTTATCTTTATGATCTAAAAAATAATGAAACTTCTTTAGTTTATGAGAATAAAAATTTAAATATCGCTTCCTTTTTTCCGTTAAAAGAACAGTTTTATTTATTAGCAGCGCCTTTAGAAAAATACGGTATTAACGCTAATAATCATTTTTATTTAGTTACCGATAATAAGGCGGATTTAATAGTGGAATTTGGCTTTAGTACATCTAATTCCATTGGTTCAGACGTGCGACTTTTTGGTGGTAGAAACAGTTTGATTAAAGATGATAAGTTATATTTTTTAAGCACTTATCAGGATCGCTCGAGATTATATTCATTTGATGGTAAAGTTCATCTCCTTTTTGATGAAAAAATCTCAATTGATAGTTTTTTATGGTTTCAAAAGGATTTGCTGGCAATTTCTTTATACCAACAAAACCTGCAAGAAATATATAATTTAAACATAAACAAAAAGGAAATTAAAAAGCTAACCAACTACAATGAAGAGATCCTACTTAATAAATACGTCGCTAAACCGCGTTATCATCAAGTTGATAATGAAGGTGTTTTAATTGATGGTTGGGTGTTACTCCCAAAAGATTATGATGAAAATAAGACTTATCCAGCAATTTTGGATATTCATGGTGGCCCTAAAACCATTTATAGCGCTGTTTTCTTTCATGAAATGCAAGTTTGGGTTAATTTAGGTTATATTGTTTATTATTGTAATCCTCGTGGGAGTGATTCATATGATGATAAATTCGCTGATATTAGAGGTAAATACGGTACTATTGATTACGAAGATATTACTGCTTTTTCTAATTTTGTTTTAAACAATTATGCTATTGACAAAGCTAATGTTGGCGTTACTGGAGGTTCTTATGGTGGCTTTATGACTAATTGGATTGTTGGTCATACTACTAAGTTTAAGGCTGCGGCGACACAAAGAAGTATCTCAAATTGGATTAGTTTTTATGGCACTAGTGATATTGGGTTTTATTTTCAAACCGATCAAACCGCATCTGATCCCATCGATGATTTTAAGCGTGCTTGGCAGCAATCACCTTTAAAGTACGCCAAAAACATTAAAACGCCGTTATTATTTATTCACGCTGACGCGGATTACCGTTGTCCAATTGAGCAAGCTTTACAACTTTATACGGTAGTTAAGAAAAACGGTGTTGATAGTAAACTCGTTTGGTTTAAAAATGAAAGTCATGGTCTTTCTAGAGGTGGGAAACCAACAGCGCGAATTAAAAGATTAACAGAGATTACAAATTGGTTTAATAATTATTTAAAGGGGGAATAATTTTGAAAGAAATCATTAATGAAATTATCAATTTCAGGGATAAAAGAGCTTGGAAACAATTTCATACTCCAGCAAATTTGGCAAAATCGATTAGTATTGAAGCAGCGGAACTATTAGAAAACTTTCAATGGCAAGAAAAAGAGGTTAGTCTTTTAAATGTCGAAGAAGAGCTAGCGGATATTTTAATTTATGCCTTTACATTAGCGGATTATTATAATTTTGATATTAAAACAATTATGTTAGGTAAAATAGCCAAAAACAAGCAAAAATATCCTGAAAAAGAAGTATATGGTAGTGCAGAAAAATATCAACAAAGGAAAAAGAAATGAAAACGATTATTAAAAACAGAACTTTAATTGGTGAGGTTTTACTTTCTTTATTGTTAGTTAGTGCTTTAATTTGGAGCATTTTAATTCAAACCAAAACACTTGTCATAATTTTATTGAGCATCTTTTTTTTCCTTTTAACAATTAGTATTGTTTATAAGCATAAAAACAGCGTTTATGAAGAGAAGAAACCGACTGTTAAACTCGCTTTTGATATGGGAGCTATTTTTATAAGCGGCTTAGTAGTTTACTTATTTGAAAATTATTTAAACATTAGTTATTTAATTATGGTTCCTGTTATCGGGCTAATAGGGTCACTACTATTTATTAGTTTTGAGAACGCTCTTTATTTAGGCTCTTTTTTAGGAATGACGTCGATTGATATCGGTTATTTTTTTATCGTCCTTACGCTGGCTTCTTTAGCTTATTTTTTCTTTGAAGATGCTTATAGTGGTTTTGGTGGTAAACTGGGATCTAGCGCTTTTTTCTTTGGTTTAATAATTGCCTTTTTTATTAAGGGCGGAACGGTTGTAAATTATAATGATGTGGAGATTTATTTAGTTGTGATTGCAGCGGTAATCGCTACTTTGTTGACGACGGTTATCCAAAGAACTTATAATTTAAGTACTGTCTTAGTTAGTGCTTTTATAAGTTTAGTAGGGGCTGTTTTTTTGTTTATTCCTAAATTCGATTATGGAGTTTTAATTGCTAGTGCTATTTTGGGGGCGTCTTTTGTGGGAATGACTTTAAAAGAACATTTGCACATTTTTTTAGTTTTTGCAGCGGCTCTGCTTTTTGCATTTTTGTTTGTTTTTATTCCTTTTAATGGCATTGGTGGACGGTTAGGTTTTACGGCTTTCTTAAGTGTGATGATTGTCATGGGAGTTAAAAACAGTTTTTCGTTTGCTCAAAAAAAGAAATAGTTTGATATAATAGAATTAATATTGAAGAAAGAGGAAAAGAGATGAAACTTAATACAAAAAAAATAATCTATGTTGGTTTTGCTTTTTTACTTATCCAAACTTTTTGGCAAGCTTATGATAATTTAATTGCTAAAATTTTAATCGATAAGTTCGGACTTAACCAAACATGGAGTGGTTTTGTAATGGCTTTTGATAATATTTTGGCTTTGTTTATGTTGCCGCTTTTCGGATTATTATCTGATAAAACAACGACTAAAATTGGGAAAAGAACGCCTTATATTATTATCGGTACTTTAATTGCTTCCTTAGCTTTTGTGGGAATCGGTTTAATTGATAAAAAACAAACCGAGTTTGTTCATAATGAGACTAGCGTTGTTGCGGAGTATGAAAAAATTAAAGATCATGAGGATGTTGTTGCAGATTGGGAAGCCGTTGTTGCGGAGATGAAGGGCGACATTATAAATGAAAGTTCAAGTGATAAATCATCTTATAAGGAACAAATTAATGAAATCTTAACTGAATATACTGCTCAGAACAAAGAAAAACTAGATTTAGCAGAAGTCTATGAAGTTAAAGATTTATATAGTAATTACTTAAGTGCTCAAGTAAGAGAAAAAACACATAAAGACCCTAAAATGTTTATTGTTTTTATGTTGGTGCTCTTGGTCTCTTTGATTGCGATGAGCATTTATCGTTCTCCGGCAGTGGCTTTAATGCCTGATGTAGTTGTTAAACCATTAAGAAGTAAAGCTAATGCAATAATCAATTTAATGGGAGCTGTTGGGGGAGTACTCTTCTTAGTTTTATCGATGGCGATTGGAATTGATAAATACTCTTATTTAAATTATTTCTGGGGATTCGCTGCTGTGGCGATTATTATGATAGCTTCTTTAATTGTCTTTTTATTTAATGTTAATGAAGTCGAGTTGGTGACTTTAAGAAAACAAGAAGAGGAAGAATATGGCCTTTTAGAATTAGAAAAGGAGGAAGAAGAAGTTATTGGTAAAGAAACACTTTCTAGAGATAAAAAAGCTTCTTTATTATTAATTCTCTTTAGTGTATTATTCTGGTTTATGGGTTATAACGCCATTATTTCCAAACTTTCCGATTACGCTCCAAAAATGCTTAATATGGGCTTTTCATTAACGCTTTTAATCGCTAATGCAACAGCCATTATCGGCTTTATTCCGATTGGGATTTTATCCTCTAAACTAGGACGTAAAAAAGTGATTATTTTTGGTATTATTTTATTAGTTCTTTGTTTTTCATTTGTTCCACTTTTAAGTCAAAAAACTAATTATTTAATGTATTTAATTTTAGGTTTAACAGGAATCGCATGGGCTAGTATTAATGTTAATAGTTATCCGATGGTAGTTGAACTTTCAACGGGCTCTAATGTTGGAAAATACACCGGTTATTATTATGCTTTTTCGATGGCTGCACAAATTATTACGCCAATTTTATCAGGCTTATTAATGGATAAGATTGGGAGAATAGTGCTCTTTCCATACGCGGCAGTGATGGTTGTTATTTCTTTAATTACTTTCCTTTTTGTCAAACATGGCGATGTTAAACCGGAAGCTAAAGAGTCATTGTTAGAACATTTTGATGTCGAAGATTAGTGTTTACTTTTGACAATGGTTTTACATAGTGTATAATAAGGTCATGAAAAAGGAGAGAGTTATGGTTTTTGAAAAAATAAAAGAAATTATTGTCCAAGAACTGAAACTAAAAGTGGACAAAATAGAGAAAAGTTCCCGTTTACAAGAAGATTTGGGGGCTGATTCCTTAGATGCCGTCGAATTAATAATGAGCATCGAAGATGAATTTAATATTTCCATCAGTGATGATGAGGCAACAGATATTAAAACAATTGGTGAGTTAGTAGGATTTGTAGAAGATAAAATTAAATAAGGGTTCATTCCCTTATTTTTTTCGGATTCTTTAAAAGATCCGTGATATAATTGTTTTTAAAGAGGTGTTTTTAGATGCAATATGATTTTAAAAAAATAGAAAAGAAATGGCAAAATTATTGGTTAGATAATAAGACTTTTAAAACTGAAAATAGTGATCTTAAACCAAAATATTATGTCTTAAATATGTTTCCTTATCCAAGTGCGGATGGACTTCATGTCGGTCATATTGAATCTTACACAGCAACCGACATTGTTTCTCGTTTTAAAAGAATGCAAGGTTACAATGTTTTACATCCTCAAGGTTGGGATGCTTTTGGCCTTCCAGCTGAACAATATGCCCTTCAAACCGGAAATGATCCTAAAACATTTATTAATAAAAACATTTTAAATTTTAAAAGACAAATTATCGCTTCTGGAATGGGAATCGATTGGGAAAGGGAGATTAATACTTCCGATAGTAATTATTTTAAATGGACGCAATGGATTTTTATTAAGCTTTTTGAACATGGTTTAGCGGAAAGAAAAAAAGTAGAAGTTAATTTTTGTGAGGGTTTGGGTACTGTTTTAGCTAATGATGAAATTTTAATTAAAGATGGTCAAATGGTTTCTGAAAGAGGTCATTATCCAGTTGTTAAAAAGGAAATGTTACAGTGGGTTTTAAAAATCACTAAATATGCTGATCGTTTATTAGAAGATTTAAAATTAATTGATTGGCCTGAAAATATTAAAGAAATGCAAAAAAATTGGATTGGAAGAAGCGAAGGCACAAATGTGGTTTTTAAAGTTGTCGATAGTGAGTTAGAATTTGCTGTTTTCACGACTAGAATAGACACTATTTATGGTGCCACTTATCTTGTTTTAGCTCCAGAACATCCTTTGGTTTTAGAAATAACAAGTGATGATGAACTAAAAGCAGTTCAACAATACATTAAAGTAACTAAGCAAAAATCAGAACTAGATAGACTTGATTTAAATAAAGATAAAACCGGTGTTTTTACTGGTGCTTTTGCTAATCATCCTTTAACTGGTGAAAAGCTTCCAATTTGGATTGCTGATTATGTTCTTTATTCTTACGGAACTGGAGCGGTAATGGCAGTTCCTAGTCATGATGAGAGAGACTTTGAATTCGCCCTTAAACATGGACTAGACTTCAAAAAGATTATCGATACTGAAGAAGAGTGCTATACCGGTGATGGTAATCATATTAATTCACCACTTATTAATGATCTTAATATTGAAGCAGCAACTATCTTTTTAAATAAATATTTAGAGGAACGTCAACTTGGTAAAAGAGAAGTTAGTTATCGGTTAAGAGATTGGATTTTTTCTCGCCAACGTTATTGGGGTGAGCCCTTTCCGGTTTTAATTAATGAGGATGAGATTGTGACATTACCACTTGAAGAATTACCACTTGAACTACCAGTAATGCATAATATTAAACCTTCAGGAACTGGAGAATCACCACTTGCCAACGCTAAGGAGTGGCTCTATGTGAGAAAAGGTGATAAGGTTTATCAAAGAGATACTAATACAATGCCTCAATTAGCTGGTTCTTCTTGGTATTATTTAGCTTACATTTTAAAGAGTTTTGATAAACTGACTCCTTTAAACTCGAAAACTGCTCAAGAAAATTTAAAAAAATGGCTTCCTGTTAATCTTTATATTGGCGGAGCCGAACATGCGGTAGGTCATTTATTATATGCCCGTTTTTGGCATAAGTTTTTATATGATTTAGAAATTGTGTCGACTAAAGAACCATTTTTAAAACTTGTCAATCAAGGAATGATTTTAGGAAGCGACAATGTTAAAATGAGTAAATCGAGAGGAAACGTTGTTAATCCTGATGATGTTATTAAAGAGTACGGCGCTGATACTTTAAGATTATATGAAATGTTTATGGGACCTTTAACTCAAGATAAACCTTGGCAAACCGAAATGATCGAAGGCTCAAAAAGATTTTTAGAGCGAGTTTGGCGAATGTACTATATGCCCATTTTAGAAGAAGATAATCTCGATTATAGTTATCACTACACTGTTAAAAAAGTGACTGAGGATTATGAAAACTTATCTTTTAATACCGCTATCTCGCAAATGATGATTTTTGTTAATGATGTTTACAAAGAAAAGAAGATAAGCAAGTTACACGCGATTGGCTTTTTAAAATTATTAAATCCAATTTGCCCTCACATTACAGAAGAACTTTATCAAACTGTCTTTAATAAAAAAGGCACCATCGCTTATGAAGAGTGGCCTATCTATGATGAAGATAAGTTAAAAAAAGAAGAACTCACTATTGTCGTTCAAGTTAATGGTAAACTAAGAGATAAAATGGTTATTAGCACTACTTTGAGTGAAGAAGAGATTAAAGCTCAAGCACTGCAATTAAATAACGTTAAACCATACTTACAAGATAAAGAGTTGAAAAGAATTATCGTAGTTAAAAATAAATTAGTTAACATCGTTGTTTAAAACTTATAAGGCTGAACTCCTCATTCGGGAATTAAGCCTTTTTTTCAATAATAATTACTAAAGGTGCCGAAGGATTAGTTTTGTTTTCCTTTTTAATGATGTTAAAGTCTAAAGACAGAGTTTTAATGAATTCTTTTATTAAAATTGTTTCTTTTAAACCTTCATCATGACCAGGATAACACGTTATTACGATAAACATTCCTTTTTTAAGTTTAGTTAGCAATTTCTTTAAAGTAGCGATAGTATCAAAAGCGAGCGTAGTTATTTCCTTATCACCTTTAGGAAGATATCCTAAGTTAAAAACAACTCCTTTAAAGTCATTGATATAATTGAAAATATTAATAAAAGAGTCATGAATTAAACGGTAATTATCGCGGTTATTTTCTAATAGAAGTTTTTCAGTGTTTTTTAGCGCCAGTTTTTGAATATCAAAGCCATAAACAAAAGATGCTAATTTAGAAAGTAGTAAAGTATCATTACCATTACCAATAGTAGCGTCGATAACAATATCATTTTTAGTAACGTTGTTAATCAAAAAATTTCTAACAAACTCACGCATCGGTTTCTTCATATAAATCACCTTGATAATAATTGTTTGCTCGCATTATTTTATCGATTTCATTAGCAACTACAAATTTCTTCAATGTCCATTTAGGGGCGATTAATAACTTTTTTGGAGCGTCCCCAGTAAGGCGGTGAATAATGATATCACTCCGTAAATTTCGAAGTTGTAAAACTACGGTTTCAACGTACTCTTCCAATGATAAAAGTGAGAAAGGTTTTTTTAAATAATCGTGACCCATTTTAGTTTTTTTCATAATGTGCAGCATATGAATTTTAAGACCGTCGATCGGCAAAGTATTGAGATGTTTAACAGTGGCCACCATCATCGCTTTTGTTTCTAAAGGGAGACCATTAATAATATGAGCAACAACTTCAATATTCCTCGCTTTGAGATTTAAGACAGCTTCATCAAAACAAGCCAAACTATGAAGTCTATTAATTAATATTGAGGTTTTATCGTGAATAGTTTGTAAGCCTAATTCAACTTGAAGAGGGATCTTTTTATTTAATTCGTTTAAATAATCTAAAACTTCTTTTGGTAAACAATCGGGTCGCGTTGCGATAGAAAGACCAATAATCTTTTTATCCAAAGTAAGTACTTCTTCGAAAAGTTTTTTTAATTTAGATAAAGGCCCATGAGTGTTAGTATTAGCCTGAAAATAAGCGATATAATAACCTTCAGGCCATTTTTTTAACATCATCGTTTTAATTGTTTCAAATTGTTCTTTTATAGGCAAATCTTTCGCTCCGGCAAAATCTCCGCTACCTAAAGAACTACAAAAAGTACAGCCTCCATAACCGACAGTACCATCTTTGTTTGGGCAAGTAAAATTACCATTTAAAGCAATTTTAAAAACTTTCGTTTGGTATTTAGATTTATAATACTCACTTAAAGTATTGTAATGTTTTAAAGTTGTAAAATAATTCATTTTGATACCCCTTTTATCTTACCATAAAAAGTTAAATATGTTATAATAAGTTTCAGAGGTTAGATATGTTTAAAAGAATAAAAATTAGTCTTACAGAACCAAAACTTATTGGTCAATTTATCAAGGATAAGAAAAGAGTAATTTGGGGATATTTGCTCTTTTTATTATTAATAATAACCATTCCGATGCTTGTAAAAAGCTTTGTTAAAAAAGAAATTGATCCCCTTTTCAAAAAGGAATTAATTAAAGAATTTAAAAACAATGATAATGATTATAATGAGATAACTATTAGCGATTATAAACTAATATTTGAAGAAAAAAGAGCTCAAAAAGCGATTGATCCTTTTCACGCAATTAGCTTTAATAGCGCGCTTTCGTTAGATGATTTTAGCGGGAGTCTTTTGGATCAAAGACTTTATCACTATAACTTTAGTGAAGATGGAATTGAACTTTATTTAGGTCTTAATCTAATAAAAAAATATAGTTATCAAGAATTGGAACTAAAAGATTTCAACTTCAATTTACCAAGCAAAGAAGATGAAGATTCGATAGTTTCTGCTTTTAATGCAATCTATTTAGAAAACAAGGTTTACATTGAAAGTTTATTAGTAATCGGTTTTTATTTAAGTGAATTATTTTTACTATTATTCTTAATATTAATATCAACTTGGATCTATAAATATCAACGCCCTAAATTAAGATCCCGATACCGTTTTAATCTAACCGTTTATTCTTATACTATTTATCTTTTCTTTGTTTTATTAGGAGAACTATTTAGCATTCCCTTTCTTAAATTATTAGGTATTTTGTTAACTATTATTTATTTGAGAATGGCCTATAGACAATTAATAATAATTAGTCAAATTCAAATTAAGGAGGATGAAATTGAATAAGTACCAACTCTTTTTAAAACAATCAAATTTTAAAGAAAATGCGCTTTTAACTTCAAAATTAAAAAACGTTTATGTCGACGAATTAAAAAAAAGCTGGCATTTTGAAATCATTTTTAAAGAAACACCTACTCCGAAAGGATTTGATGAATTTGTTAAACTTTTAAAACTTTATTTTACGATTAAAAATGTTGTTAATGAAATCGATTTTAGTTTTTATCATGAAAGTGAGGGTTGGCTCCAAAATGGCTTAGTTTATTATCATTGGATTTTAGAAAAACTGATTTTAAAAAGAAGTAGCTATTCGATTTGTAAAAACTTTAAAGTTGACTTAGAAAATGATACTTTTTATCTTGTTGTAGATAAAGAAACCGCTACTAACAAACAAATATTAACTAATTTTAAAAAACAATTTAATTATTACGGACTAAATCCGAAAATAGCTTTTAGAGTTGATGAAACTTTGCAAACTAATCATGATAATTTAAAGCGTAAGAAAGCGAAAGCATTAACTGAAGTTTACGTCGTTCCTAAACCAACTAAAAAAAGAGCGGTAAAAACGACTTCTTATCGGGCGAGCATTAAAGCCAGCTCGGTAGTAGAAATTAAAGATATTCCTCATGATAATTATCAATTAGATAAACTTATGAATACTGAAAATAGCGCTGAATTTACTATTGAAGGAGTTGTAATTTCGAGTGAAATTAGGACTTTAACTAATGTTTCGCTTTTAATTATGACGGTTGCCGATAAAGAAGATGCGATTGTAGTAAAACAATTTTTAAATAATGAAAAACAAATCGAAGATGCCAGCAATTATGAAGAAAATTATTTAGTAAGAGTGGTAGGGAGAGCTCAATTTGATAGTTATTTAACTGATGTTGTTTTAATGGCGCGACAAATTGAGTTGATTGAAAAGGTTTCTAAAACAGTGAGAAGAGATAGTGAAAAAGAAAAAAGAGTGGAGTTTCATCTTCATACTAAAATGAGTAACTTAGATGGAGTTACTAGCTATCGCGATTATCTCGATAGAGCGTTAGAATGGGGCCATAAAGCGATTGCTTTTACTGATCACGATGGAGTTTATGCTTTTCCTGATATTTATAAATATGCACGAGGAAAAGCGATTAAACCAATTTATGGTGTCGAACTTAATTTTGTTGATGAGACTGATTTTAAAATTGTTTTTAATGAAAAACCGCTTGATTTAAGAAGAGCAGAGTTTGTTGTTTTTGACATAGAAACGACCGATTTATCAGTTAAAAGAGGAAAAATAATTGAAATTTCTGCTTTAAAATTAGTAGGAATGACTGTTGCAGATCGTTTTACAACTTTTGTTAATCCCGAAGAAAAGCTAACAGATTTTACCACTTCTTTAACATCGATTACTGATGATGATTTGAAGAGTGCCCCTAAAATTGAAGAAGTATTGCCTCAGTTTATTGATTTTATCGGCGATGCTATTTTAGTAGCTCACAATGCTAGTTTTGATTTAAAACATTTAAATGAAAATATGCGCACTTTAAAACTGGAAAAAACCTTTCCTGCTATCGATACCTTAAATATGGCTAAATATCATTATCCTGCTTTAAAAAGACATAATTTAAAAGCGGTAAGTAAATATTTCAAGGTTGAACTTACTCGACATCATCGCGCTGAAAATGATAGTGAAGCGACAGCGGAAATATTTTTAAAAATGCTTCAAGACCGACTTAAAAAAGTGACTCACCTTGACCAATTAAATAAAGAAATCGATCTTAATGAGGCCCACAAGCATGTTTATGCCAAAAGAGTTATTTTAATTGCTAAAAATCAAGTGGGTTATAAAAATTTATTTAAAATAATTAGCGATAGTTTAACTGCTAGTTTTTCTGATATTCCTCGTTTAACGAGGAGAACCTTAGAAAAATATAGAGAAGGGATTTTAGTTGGTAGTGGTGGCTATGCTGGGATGGTTTTTGAGGCTGCTTTAAATGAAAGTGATCAAGATTTAAAGAAGGCCATGGCACTTTTTGATTATATTGAAGTACAACCCAAAGGTGCTTACCGACATTTGTTAGCGGGTTTAGGGGATGATGCCGAATTTAAATTAGAGTCAATAATTAAAAACATTGTTTTAACCGCACAAGCTTTAGATAAGTTAGTAATTGCCAGTGGAGATGTCCATTATTTAGATAAAGAAGATCATATTTTTAGGGAAATATATATTAACGCTAAAATGGTTGGCGGCGGTATTCATAATTTAGCTAATTATCAAGAAACGCCTTTAGTAAGCTTTTTAACAACCGATGAAATGATTAATGAGTTTCTTTTTTTAGGTGAAAAAACAAGTCGGGAACTCGTTGTTAAAAATACCAATATTTTAAACAATCAAATTGAGAAGATTGAAGCTTTACCAAACACTTTGTATACGCTTAGCGATGATGCATTTAAAGAAAATTTAAAAATTGTTTCTATTAAAGAAGAGGTAAATAAAATTGTTGAGGAAAATACTTTAAAGCGCTATGGCAAAAAGCCTCACTATTTAATTCAAAATAGAATTGAAAAAGAATTGACTAATATTATTGAAAATGAGTTCGCTCCAATCTATTATATTTCTCATTTACTTACTAAAAAATCTTTAGAAGATGGTTATTTAGTTGGTTCCAGAGGTTCAGTTGGTTCTAGTTTAATTGCTAATTTAATGGATATAACAGAAGTGAACCCATTAAAGCCGCATTATTATTGTTTGAATTGTCATTTTATTTGTTTTCAAAATGAAGATAATAAAGAAATTAGTCCTGAAGAAGAAGCGCTCCAAGCCAATTTTAAAGCTGTTTTAAGTGGTTATGATTTAAAGCAAGAGTTTTGCCCGCATTGTGGTAATGAGTTGGAAAGGGATGGCCAAGATATTCCTTTTGAAACATTTTTAGGTTTCACTGGAGATAAAATTCCTGATATTGATTTGAACTTTAGTGGTGATTATCAAGCAACGGCTCATAACTATGTGAAAGAATTGCTAGGAGAAAGACAAGTCTTTAGAGCGGGAACGATTCAAACTGTTCAAGAAAGAAATGCCTATGGTTATGTAAAAGGTTACTTAGAAGAAAAAAATATTAATAATGTCAGAAATGCTCAAATTCAAAGATTAGCGAAAGGGATAACCGACGTTAAAAGATCTACGGGTCAACATCCCGGCGGAATGGTTGTGGTGCCTTCTCATAAGGAAATTTTCGATGTCACTCCGATTCAATATCCAGCAAATGATACAACCAGTGAATGGAAGACGACTCATTTTGATTATCATTCTTTTGAAGATAATTTGTTAAAATTGGATCTTTTGGGTCATGATGATCCAACGATGATTAAATTTTTAATGGATTACGTTTTAGAAGAACCGGAGAAGTTTCCTTTTAAAGATGCTAAAGATATTCCTTTAGATGATGAAAAAGTATATCAACTTTTTTATTCAACAGAGTCGATTAATTTAACGGAAAGTCAGCTTGAATCTAAAATTGCTTCTTTTGGAATTCCTGAGTTTGGAACTCCTTTTGTGAGGCAAATGATTTTAGAAACTAAACCGAAAAACTTCGCAGAACTAGTTAAGGTTTCGGGACTTTCTCATGGTACTAATGTTTGGGCTACCAATGCTCAAAACTTAATTAAAGGAGATTCTAGTTTTATTAAAATTCCTTTTAAAGATATTATTGGTTGTCGCGATGATATTATGATTGATTTAATTAATTTTGGAATGGCGCCCTTTGTTGCTTTTGAAATTATGGAGTTTGTTAGAAGAGGGAAACCTTCTAGTGATAAAAAGAAATGGCAAGCATATAAAGAAGAAATGGAACGCAACAACGTCCCTGATTGGTATATTTGGTCATGCGGAAAAATAAAATATATGTTTCCGAAAGCTCACGCTGTTGCTTATGTGTTAATGGCGGTAAGAATTGCTTGGTTTAAAGTTCATCATCCTTTACTTTTTTATAGTGCCTTTTTTTCTAAAAGAGCGGTTCAGTTTGATCATGGTGTCATGGTGGCTGGTGCAAATGCGATTAGAAACCAAATTAAAGAATTAGAAAAGATACCTACTCATTTACAAAAGGTAAAAGATGTGGACTTACTAACAACCTTTTATGTTGCTTTTGAAATGACTAGAAGAGGATTCGTGTTTTTACCGGTTGATATTCATAAATCTAGGGCGACTATTTTCAAATTAGAAGATAAAGGATTGAGAATGCCATTTATTAGTATCGATGGTTTAGGTATTCAAGTAGCCTTACAAATCGAAGAAGAGCGTAATAAAAAAGAGTTTATTTCTTTAGAAGATATTAAAGAAAGAACAAGAATAAACAAAACAGTCTTTGAATATTTAGAAAAATGTGGTGCTTTTGGTGATTTGGAAGAAAAAACTGATATTTTTAGTCAAGGACTATTTGAAGATTCACTTATTTAAGGTATAATAGATTTAGTTTTGTAGGAAGGAGGAAATCGAATGAATTCAAATCCAATTTTTACTAAGTTAGCAAAACAACAAGAACAAGAAACAATTAGAATACAAGCTTCTTATAAAGGTGTTGTTATGAAAACAATATTGATGTTTGCGATTTTAGTCGTTTCTGCAATTACTAGTTTATTATTGGCAATTAAGTTTCCAACACTTTATTTAGTATTATTAATCGCATCGCTTATTATGGGTTTTGTTTCTGTCATGGTAGCGAGCACTTCGCCTCGTTTATCTCGACCTTTTAGTATCATTTACGCGGTTAGTGAAGGCTTTTTAGTGGGAGTAATATCAGTGATGTTCGCCGCTGCTTTTGAAGGTTTAAATATTATTGGCTTAGCTGTTATTATCACTCTAGGAATATTTGCTGGAATGTTGGTTTTATATATGACTAACTTAATTCAAGTAACTAGTAGAATGAGAAAAGTTCTTTATGGAATTTCATTTGGAATTTTATTTTCCTTACTTTTTGTTGGCTTAGTGTCTATTTTTGATGGTGGCTCAACCTGGTATACGTTGTTTGGAAATCCTTATAGCCCTTTAGTGTTATTATTAACATTGCTATTTATTTTTTATGGAGCTTTTATGTTAGTGATTTCTTTTGATGATGCCAAGAGAATTGTTGAAGGCGGCGCTGATAAAAATTATGAATGGATGGTAGGTTTAGGCTTAGTAGTTTCAACCATTTATATTTATTTTCAAGTTTTAAGATTACTTGCAATTATTTTGTCGAGAAGAAAATAATTAAATATTCTAAAAAAGAGATTAGTAAATAACATTTCAATTTCAAGAGAGACTAGTAATGGTGAAAGTAGTTATTTGAAAGTTATTGAATTCACTCTTAAAGAAGACATTAATAGTGTCCGTTTGTTGCGTTAAAACAAATTGAGTGCTAGCTTTTTGCTAGAACTAAGGTGGTACCGCGGTTATTTCGCCCTTAGATTATTTTAGGGGCTTCTTTTATTTTAAGGGGGAATTATGGAAGAAAAAGTAAAAAAGATTATTAAAGAAGCAGAAGAGAAAATCGCTCTCATTAAAGAAGTGATAGAAATTAATGAGTTAAAAAGTCGATTTTTAGGTAAAAAAAGTGAACTCTTTTCTTTAACAGCGCTTTTTAGAACTTTAGATTCTGAAAAGAAAAAAGAGTTAGGGATTTTAATTAATAAGACTAAAGCGAAAATAGAAGCTCTTATTGAAGTTAAAAGAGAAGAAATTTTAGCGCGAATTATGGCAGAAAAATTGGCGAAAGAAAGTCTTGATGTAACGCTTCCAGGTGTGATGTTTAATAGCGGTTCAAAGCATTTGTTAACTAAAGTTATCGAAGATTTTGAAGACTTTTTCATCGGATTAGGTTACGAGATTAAAGATGGTCCAGAAGTAGAAAGCGATTATTATAATTTTGAAATGTTAAATTTAGATAAAGATCATCCAGCTCGAAATATGCAGGATACGTTTTATGTCGATGTTAACCAATTGTTAAGAACTCATACTTCACCAGTTCAAGTTAGAACGATGGAAAAAGCAGAAGGAAAACCTATTCAAATTATTTGTCCAGGAAAAGTTTATCGTCGCGATGAAGATGATCAATACCATAGTCATCAATTTATGCAAATTGAAGGATTAGTTATTGGCGAGGGCATTAATATGACCCATTTGAAAGGGACTTTATTAGCAATTACCAAACATTTTTTTGGCGAGGATAAAGAAATTAGATTAAGGCCTTCTTACTTTCCTTTTACAGAGCCATCAGTTGAAGTTGATGTTTTTGATGGCGAAGGATATGTCGAACTATTAGGGGCGGGGATGGTTCATCCTAAGGTTTTACAAATGAGCGGTTATAATCCAGAGGTTGTAACTGGTTTTGCTTTTGGGATTGGCTTAGAAAGATTAGTGATGATTAAGTATGGCCTCGATGATATTAGACATCTTTATACTAATGATCTCCGTTTTTTAAATCAATTTAAGGGGGTAAAATAAATGAAAATAGCAACCAATATGTTAAAAAGATTTGTTGGCGAAATAACTAATGAAAAACTTTATGACTTAACTAATCGCTATCTTACCGAAGTAGAATCATTAACCCCATTAGTTGATAGTGGTGAATTGGTAGTAGGTTTTGTTAAAGAAAGTGTTAAACATCCTAATAGTGACCACTTAAGCGTGTGTCAAGTTGATGTAAAAACTGCCGTTAAACAAATCGTTTGTGGAGCAAGCAACGTTAAAGCCGGTCAATATGTGATAGTAGCTTTAGAAGGTGTTACGCTTCCTGGTGACTTTTTAATTAAAAAAGCAACCATTAGAGGAGTTGAATCTAACGGGATGATTTGCTCTCTGGAAGAGTTAGGATTTGAAGATAAAAATATTCCTGAGCAATTTAAAGGAGGAATTTATTACTTTGATCAAAAGCAAGAAATAGGTAGTAACGCCTTAAAAGCTCTTAATTTAGATCAAGCCAGTTTAGAAATTAGTATTACCCCTAATAGAACTGATCTTTTAAGTGTTTTAGGTTTTAGTTATGATTTAGGAGCGGTTTTAAATAAAAAAATTAAATATCCTGAACCGGAAGTATTTGAAGCGAAAATAGAAAATCCTCTTAAAATAACAATTTTGGATCAAGGTTGTAAAAGATATTATGCTCGTTATTTAGATAATATTAAAATTGGTCCCTCACCTGCTTGGTTAAAGGCGGATTTAATCGCATCGGGAATTAGGCCGATTAATAACATTGTCGATATTACTAATTATGTTTTATTAGAGTTAGGAACACCACTACATGCTTTTGATGCTAAAAAATTTGGAGGCGATGAGATAGTTGTAAAAAGCGCTCAAGACTTGTCAGAAGTAATTACTTTAGACGAAGAACGCCGAATCTTGAGAAAAGAAGATATTACTATTACTAATGGAAAAGAAGTTAAAGCTATCGGTGGTGTGATGGGGCTTTTAAATAGTGCAATTGATGAAAAAACAACTAGTATTATTTTAGAAGCGGCTTGGTTTGATGGAAAAAGAATAAAAGCAACTTCGGAAAGACTAAATTTAGTTAGTGATGCTAGTTATCGCTTTGAAAAAGGAGTTGACGAGTTAAGAGTTTTAACGGCCTTGAATCGGGCTGCTGAACTGATGGTTGAGCTTACCGGAGCACGAGTATATAAAAACGTGGCTTTTAGTGGTGAGCCTTTCAAGAGACCTACTTTAATTAAACTAGAAAGTGAAAAGGTTAATCGATTATTAGGAATTAATTTAAGTGAAGAAGAGATTAAAGCGATTTTAAAAAGATTAAATATTATCGAAACAAAACCGCAACTTTTTTTAATACCAAGTTACCGAAAAGATCTTTTAATTGAAGTAGATTTAATTGAAGAAGTAGGAAGACTTTACGGTTACGATAAGTTACCAACAGCCCTCCCAAGTATTACAAATATAGGGAAAAGAAGTAAACAACAAACATTATTAAAAGAAATTCGCAATCACTTTGTCCATTTAGGATTAAATGAGGTAATTAATTATAGCTTGATGAAAACAACTGAAGTTCATCTTTTTAAAGCTTTAAAAAAAGCAACTATTTCTGTTTTACAACCGCTTTCTGAAGATAAAAAGACATTAAGGCAAAGTCTTATTAATGGCCTCGTTAATAATGTTAAATATCATCAAGCACGCCAAATGGAAAAGGCTAGTTTTTTTGAAATAGGAAGAACCTATTACCAAGATGGAGAAGTTAATAATTTAGCGGTAATAATTACTGGTAACTTTATTAGCGGTCACTATTTGCCAACTGAAGTAAAAAGTGATTTCTTTGTATTAAAAGGTCTTTTAACAACGTTAGCGGATTATTTAGAACTTACTTTTAGTTATCAAAAAACTACTAATATTGCTGGATTACACCCAGGCGTTACCGCGACAATACTTTTGGATGGTGAAGAAATAGGGGTTATCGGAGAAATTCATCCTAACGTTTTAAAAGATAGTTATGTTTTTGAAATTGACTTAGATAAAATCGCTGCGAAGATTGCTTTAAAAACTGATTATCAACCGATTAGTAAATTTCCTTCTATTACTCGCGATGTTTCTTTAGTAATAAGTAACGATGTCTCTCATCAAGAAATAGCCGCACTTATCGAACAAACAGCGAGAAAAGATTTGATTGAGTTATTTTTATTTGATCGTTATAGTGCCGATAAATTTGGTGAAAATATGCAGTCGTTGGCTTATCGGTTAGTTTTTAACTCGAAAGCGAAAACTTTAGTAAAAGAAGATATCGATAAAATAATGAGAAGTATCCATATTCGTTTAGAAAGGGAATTAAAAGCACAAGTAAGAACAAAAGAGGGTTAAACCTCTTTTTTACTGAAACTTAAAAATAGTGTATAATATATTTGGTGATGTGATGATAAATATTTATGATTTTACTTTTTCAAAATTAGAAGAATACTTAGTTTTAAATAAGGAAAAAAAATACCGTGCAAGACAAATATTTGATTGGCTTTATCAAAAGCGTATTGATAATTATGAGGCGATGACTAACTTAAATGAAAGCACGTTAAAACTTTTAAAGGAAAATACTTATTTTGGAACTTTAGAAAAGGTTTTAGTTTCCGAAAGTAGTGATGGAACGGTTAAATACTTATTTAAGTTAAACGACGGGAAGTTAATAGAAACAGTTTTGATGAGTCATAATTATGGTTATTCAGTTTGTATAACAAGTCAAGTAGGCTGTAATATGGGATGTGAGTTTTGTGCATCCGGGCTTTTAAAGAAACAACGCAATTTAACTAGTGGTGAGATGTTACTACAAGTGTTGATGGTCGAAAAACTTTTTAAGAAGCGGATTAGTCATATTGTTATTATGGGAATTGGCGAGCCATTTGACAACTATTATCATGTCAGAGATTTTTTAACTAATGCAAATGACCATCGCGGTTTAGAAATTGGTGCGCGACATATGACAGTTTCAACATGCGGAATCGTTCCTAAGATAAAGGAATTCGCCTTAGAAAAAACACAAATTAATTTGGCAATTAGCTTGCACGCCCCAAATAATGAAATTAGAGATAAAATTATGCCTATTAATAAAGCATACCCAATTGAAGATTTAATAGAAAGCATTAAATATTATCACAGCAAATCCTCGCGAAGAATTACAATCGAATATATCTTATTAAAAGATTTTAATGATCAAAAAGAACACGCTTTAGAACTCGCAAAACTTTTAAAAGGCTTGAATGTCTATGTTAACTTAATTCCTTATAATGTTGTTTTGGAAAAACCATTTCAAAGAAGCGATAAAAAAACAATGGATGATTTTTTTAAAGTTTTAAAAGCAAACAATATTAACGCTACATTAAGGAAAGAACAAGGCCACGATATCGACGCCGCTTGTGGGCAATTAAGAAGTGGTTATAATAAAGGTGTGGTCCGTTGAGAAAAGCAAGAATTTTAAAACTAATTGGCGGCTGGTATACGATTGAAGATTTAACCACGAAAGCAATTTATGATGCCAAAGCAAGCGGAAAGTTACGTTATATGCGCTTAGAAGAAGACTCTGCTTTCTTGGAACAGGTAACGAAGCGAGTAAAAAAAGAAATTCAAATAAAACAAGTCCCTCCTAAAGTTGGCGATATCGTTTCTTATGATGATAGTGATATTAATAAACCTATTCAAGAAATCTTCCCGCGCAAAAACGAATTAAAAAGACCGGATATAGCAAATGTTGATCAAGCTTTATTATTGTTTTCTACAATAGAGCCTCATTTTAATTTTAATTTGTTGGATCAATTTTTGGTTTTAATTGAAAAAGCTGATATTAAGCCCTTAATTATCGTCACTAAAAAAGACTTAGTTTCCTTACAAGAATTAACAAAATTAAAAAACAAATTAAGTTATTATCAAAAAATTGGTTATCAACTATATTATGTTAATAGTAAAGAAAAAAGCGGTTTCGATGATTTAAAAAAAGTTTTTACAAACAAAGTAACAGTTTTAGCAGGACAAACAGGTGTCGGTAAATCAACTTTAATAAATGCTTTGATGCCAGAATTAAATATTGAAACACAGGCAATTAGTCGAGCACTAGGCCGTGGCAAACATACAACGAGACATACCGAACTTTATCATTATTATGGGGGATACGTAGCGGATACGCCAGGTTTTTCAAAATTAGATTTCAATATTTTTAACAAAGAGGAGTTAAAACAATATTTTATAGAATTTGAAAAATACAATCATTTATGTCAATTTAAAAATAAATGTAATCACGTTTATGAACCAAATTGTAATGTCAAAAACAATCCTGAAATATTATTATCAAGAAGAGAAAATTATCAAAAGTTTTTTAAAGAAATAGAATCTCAAAAGGAGCGATATTAATGCAAGTAGCAACTTCAATATTAACAGCTAATTTTAATGAATTGGAAAAAGAAATTAAAGCACTTGAAAACAGCGATTATCTTCATTTAGATGTTATGGATGGTCATTTCGTACCGAACATCTCTTTTGGATATCCAGTTTTAAAAAATCTCCCCAAAATAACGAAAGTGCCCTTAGATATTCATTTAATGGTTACTAACCCGTCAATTTTCATTGAAGATTTTATTAAACTGAAACCGGAATTTATCACTATTCATTTAGAAGCCAATAAACCGTTAGAAACAATTATGAAAATAAAAAACAACCAAATAAAAGCAGGAATTTCATTAAAGCCTAATACCCCAGTGGAAGCTTTAAAGCCATATTTAAATTTAGTGGATTTAATTTTAATTATGACGGTTGAGCCCGGTTTTGGAGGGCAATCATTCTTAAAAAAACAAGTCGCTAAAATTAAGCAATTAGATAAATTGCGAAATGAAAATAATTATCGCTATTTAATTGAAGTTGATGGTGGAGTTAATGATAAGACGATCAATTTTTTAAAAAATAGCGGCTGTGATATCGTTGTTAGTGGATCTTTTATTTTAAATCACGATAATAAAGCAGAAGCGATTCAGGCGCTGAAATGAAAATCGTAGTCGTTAGCCCCAAGGTTCCTTCTAAAATAAAAGAATTAATCAATTTAGAGGATAAAATAGTTTACGCTGTTGATGCAGCGGTGAGCGCTTTAATTAAGCAAGAAGTCAAAATTGATCTCGCGATTGGCGATTTTGACTCGTTAAAAAACAAAGATTTATTAAAGGATTTAAAGACAGTTGTTTTAAATAAAGAAAAAGATTATTCAGATACTGCATACGCAATTAAAGAAGCTTATAAAAAAACGAATGACGTTATTTTGATTGGAGGACTTCACTCTAAAAGGATTGATCATTTGGCTGCCAATTTAATGTTGTTATCTCAATATCCAACTTTAAAAATTATTGATAATAATAATATTATCGAGCGTTATGATACTGGAATTCACTATATTAAAAAAGAAAATTATAAATATATGTCTATCTTTCCGATAACAGACGCAATCATAGATATTGAAAACACATTTTATACACTAAAAAATAAAGATTTATACCGATTTAATACACTTGGTTTATCTAACGTTATTATAAAAAAACAAGCAAAACTTACTATTCATAAAGGTGTTTTGCTTGTGATTAGGACAAAATAAAAAGGCAAATTACTGCCTTTTTTATTTAAGCTCGTTTAATGTTGCCTTTTTTTAAAGCTCTTGCGGATATTTTTACTCGTTTAACATCGCCATTCTCATCAATGATTCTTACTGTTTGTAAGTTGGCTTTCCATTGTCGACGAGAGGAATTGAGCGCGTGACTGCGCTTGTTTCCGAATTTTGTAGTTTTTCCTGTTAGATAACATTTAGCCATATTTTCACTCCTTTTAAGACCATGTAATATTAACATATTAAATTTTATATTGCAAGTTATACTTGTGATTATAGTTTAAAATTCAGTAAAATTGTGGTAAATTATGAGAAAAAATGTTGTGGTGGTTTAATTTATTTGCTTTTTAATTAAAAATAGTATAAGATAAACTTGAATTTGAGTTAACTTATAGTTAATCTCCATTAAATATCATCGTAGTATACAATTAAAACGGCATTTAAATGGCTTACTTGTGGGCCTCTTCAATAAAAAATTTAATCTATTCTTCAAATGCTCGTTTTTGCTTGCAAAGGAGAAAAAAAATATGGCTAAATCAATTAGCGGATCTTTATTTAAAAAAATGATTACAAACGGAGCAATTAATCTAAAAAATAATCATCAAGAAATTAATCACTTGAATGTTTTTCCTGTTCCTGATGGTGATACAGGCACTAATATGCAAATGACTATTATGGCGGGAGTAAAAGAGGTAACAAATTCTAAATCTAAATCTATTGTCGATGTTTCAAAAATTCTATCAAGAGGTTGCTTGATGGGTGCACGGGGAAATTCAGGTGTAATATTAAGTCAGTTTTTTAGAGGTTTATATGCTGAAATTTCCACTATTAAAAACGGCAGCGCGACAATTGATGAATTTATTAATGCCTTAATCGGTGGCTATCAAATGGCTTATAAGGCTGTTATGACACCAGTTGAAGGTACTATTTTAACAGTCGTTAGAGAGGCAGCTGACGCCGTTCATGAACGGAAACATGAATTTAATACTATTGAAGAAGTTTTATCAGTTTATTTAGATGAAGCTCGTGTTAGTTTAGAAAATACTCCTGAATTATTACCCGTTTTAAAAGAAGCTGGTGTTGTTGATAGCGGAGGGGCAGGTTTTATTAGAATTATCGAAGGAATGCTTTGGGCTCTTCAAGGTGAAATGCTTCAAACAGAAGTTGAGCCAACTATTGTTGCTGATAAACAAGAATCATTTTTAGGTCATGGTATTGAAGAGGCTGATATTAAGTTTGCTTATTGTACTGAATTTATAGTTAAATTAACTGATCAAGAAAACTTTGATAAAAACTCTTTAAAAAATATTTTAGAAAATATGGGTGACTCATTAGTAATTGTTCATGATGATGATCTTTTAAAAGTTCACGTTCACACTAATCAACCTGGAGTAGTTATTACTTTAGGTCAAAAATATGGTGAGCTTCAAACTATGAAAGTCGATAATATGAAACTCCAACATTCTGATATTGTAGAAACACTTTATCTCCACGAAGAAATGGAAGAGAAAATCGACTATCAACCTATTAATGAGGTGAGAAAAGAGTTCGCAGTAATTTCTGTTTGCTTTGGTGAAGGAATTAAACAAGCTTTTAGTGAGTTAGGTGTCGATTATATTATTGATGGCGGCCAAACTATGAATCCGCCTACTGAAGAATTTATTAAAGCGATTGAAGCTGTCAATGCTGAAAATGTAATTATTCTGCCTAACAACTCTAATGTTATTTTAACAGCAGAACAAACTTTAGATATTTGCGAAAACGCCAACGTTAGAGTTTTAAAAACTAAATCGATTGCTCAAGGGTATGCAGCACTAATGGTTTTTGATACTAATCAATCATTGGATGATAATGTAGAAGCGATGAGCGATGTAATGAATGAAATTAAAACTGGTGAACTAACTTACGCTGTCAGAGACACTAAAATAAATGGTTTTGAAATTAAAGTTGGTGATTTTATTGGAATTTCTAAAGGAGAAATTAAAGCTCACCATCAAAATCGTCTTGATGCAATTAAAAACTTAGTAAAAGAAATGGTCGATGACTACTCTGAGATTGCAACGATATTTTATGGGATGGATGTTCCTGAAAATGAAGTAAATTTATTAAGAGATTATTTGTTAAAACTTAATAGTGATTTAGAAGTTGAGTTAGTTAATGGTAAACAAGAAATATATCATTATGTTGTATCTATTGAATAATTATTAAATATTGTTATAATTAAAGGGAACTAAGAGTCCCTTTTTTATTTGCGGAGGTGGCGGAATGGTAGACGCGTATGTTTGAGGGGCATATAGCTTTTGGGCTGTGAGGGTTCAAGTCCCTTTCTCCGCACCAAATAATGATAAAAAGGACTTTTATGTCCTTGTTTTATTTAAGTGAGGTGGTTATAATCGTACCTAGATTTGAAAAAAGAGTGCGCGCATTCGCAATTGATACTTCAGGGATGATGCTCGCGATAATTTTAACTCTTTTTGTGTCTTCGCTTTTGCGCTTTATTATTTTATCGATAGTATTTTTATTTATCTATATTGTTCCTTATTTTATTTCTTCAGGGCAGTCCTTTGGGAAAAGAATTCAAGGAATAAAAATTGTGAGAATGGATGATAAAAATGCCAATGTTTTTATTGTTATTTCAAGGCAATTATTTATTTTATTAGCTTCGGTTTTATCTTTTGGAATTTATTTGATTTTCGGTTATTTTTTTATTACT
Organism: Acholeplasmataceae bacterium; assembly: GCA_012837645.1. Taxonomy (GTDB): domain Bacteria; phylum Bacillota_I; class Bacilli_A; order Acholeplasmatales; family UBA5453; genus DUQU01. The sequence continues at coordinate 29,594 of DUQU01000058.1, forward strand.
GAAAAAGGAGTTAGCAGAACCATTCATGATTATATTTTTAAAACAAAAGTAATCGATTTAAAGGTGGAACCTAAAGGCAAAAACGATATCTTAGGAAAACCAGAATCGCTTAAAAAAAGAGGGTTATAAATGAAAAAAATAATAAGTTTTATAATGTTGTTGTTAATTGGTTTTATTTTAATTGGCTGCGAAGAAAACGATGGTGAAAAATTAGCGGAATTGTTCCCTCAAAATGATATTTATTATAGCCTTTTTGTGCGTTCTTTTGCTGATAGTGATGGTGATGGTATTGGTGATTTAAATGGCGTAAGAGAAAATCTTGATTATTTAGTTGATTTAGGTATTACTGCAATTTGGCTTTTACCGATTAACCCTTCGCCAACTTATCATGGTTATGACGTTACTGATTACAAGGCGATAAATCCTGATTATGGAACGATGGCTGATTTTGATAATTTAGTAAAAGAAGCAGAGGCTAAAGGAATTAAAATTATGCTCGATCTCGTAATTAATCATACTTCTGATCAGCATCCTTGGTTTATGGAGGCGAAAAAAGGAGTTAACAATCCTTACCGAGATTATTATCTTTGGACTAGTGAAACCAAAGCTTATGAAACTTTCGTTGGCGGGATGGTCGATTTAAATTTAAATAATGAAAAAGTAGTCAGTGAAATAAAAGAAATTGTTGATTTTTATTTAGAAAAAGGTGTTTTAGGTTTTCGTTTGGATGCTGCTCAACATTTTTTTGATAATCCTGCTGAAACAGCGGTAACAATTAAAAACATTATCTTTCTAAATGATTTAAATAGTTATGTCAAAGAAAAAGCTCCTAATAGTTTTATTGTTGGCGAAGTCTTTGTTAGTGATCCTTATGTAACGAGTCGTTATTTTGGTTCTCTCGATGCTGTTTTTAATTTTTATCTTCAACAAGCAATTGTCGATAAAGTAATTGTTGGTGGTAGTAGCTATTTATTTGTTAATAACTTATTGAGAAGTTATCAAGAAATTCTTGCTTATGACCCCTATTTTGTAGATGCTCCTTTTATTTCTAATCATGATATGGACCGGATTGCATCTAAGGTTACCGATCTTGATAAACTTAAATTAGGAGTGAGAACTTTATTAACTCTTCCAGGAAGCCCTTTTATATATTATGGTGATGAAATCGGTCTTAAAGGAAAACGTTATGAAGGCGATAGAATTAATGGCAGAGTCGTTTATGATGAGTACCGCAGGCAACCTTTTTTATGGGGTGATGAAAGAGAAACAAGTTGGCTAGCTTCTGATGGTTCTAATCAAGATACTAAAAACATTAATATTCAAAAAGATGATCCTAATAGCTTGTATAATACTTACCGAGAATTTATTGAAATTAGAAAAAATAATATCGCTTTAATGTATGGTAATACTCTTTATGAGTATAAAGATAACACGAGCAAACTTCAAGGTTACGTGATTGTTTTAGATGAGGGAAAATACCAACAAGCAGTGTTAGTTTTACATAATTTAGGTGGAGAAGAAATCACCTTAGAGTTAAACTATAAAAAACTTATTTATGGTAATGGACTTAAAATCGGCCCTAAACAATCTGCTTTATATGAACTTGATTTTAATGAGTTAGAAAACTACGTCAATGTTTTTAATTAGATATCTTAAATATTCATTTGATTTTAAAAATATTTTAAAAAGAGGAGAAGAGCCTTTTTTTAAAGTAATTATCTATTTCTTAATCGTGATGTTAATCGCGACTTTTCCGCTTAGTTATTTGATCGTTACTAATGAGGGCACGCAACTTGATTTTATTTTAGAGGACATGAAAAAAACACCAATTGGATGGAACCTTCCTGCCAACGATGTTTATATTAAAAACAATCAATTGTTTTTTCCTGACCAAAAAGAGTATGTTAATAGCCATGAAGGAATTGAATATGTTTTTAATTATCAGGGTGAAGACTATGATTTAACTATTAAGCAAGTATTATTAAAAAAGGATTACCTTGTTTATATAGATGGGAAAGGAAGTTATTTAAAAAGCGATGGCTATCAAGGCTTTTTTCAAGATGAGTTTGATTTAAGTTTACTTATAAGAAGTAGTGGTGAAGAACGCCATGAATATTATTTGGATTTTGCCTATGGAGTAGAGAAATCTTTTCGTAAATATATTATTTTTTACGCGCTTTTAAGAAATCTCTTTACGACTATTTTTATTAATAGCATCTTCGTAGTTTTAATGGCGCTTTTAATGCAAGTTTTTAGACTTGGTCATGCCAAATTTTTGACTGTTGTTAGTAGTATTAAAATAGTAATGTTTGCCTCTTTATTACCGACGGTTTTGAGTTTTATTTTTGGACTTATCGTTCCTGGTTTCGCTCCAGTAGTATTTAATTTGGCTTTAGGTTTGGAAATAATGATAGTAATGTTAATTTTTTCGCGGCGCCAAATTGCATAAAAAAAGGCTCTTTGCGAGCCTCTATGGTAATTGAATTAAATTTTCTTCTAACGATAAGCCAGGGTTGGTATCATCTTTGTTGATTATGAAAATGATTTTACCTAGACTAATTTCTGAAGAGCTTTCTAACATTGAAAAATTGATTTCCAGTTGATACTTTTGAAAGCCAATCTCAGCACTAATGCTATCATATATTTGTCTTGTAGTATCGTTAACTATTTCATTTAAATCACTTTCGTTAGTGATGTTTTTTTCAATTAAAACATCATAACTATAAATGTTTAGAAAAGAGTCGTGGCTTTTGTTGGTAATATTGACATCAACAGTCTTACTCTTATCCCCGCAGCCAACTAATAAAACGGTTATTAGTAATAGTGAATATAACAATATTTTTTTCATGATAAGCCTCCTAAATTAACACGATATTTATTTCCCTTAACATGTAGTGTATAAGTAACTAAGTGCTTTTTGTTGTTAAGGTCTTTTATTAAAACTGTAATAGTATAATAACCGGGAACGTTAACATCATAATAATGAGAAGATGTTAAAGTGTAGCCTTCTTCATTATAAACATTAATATTTTTAAGGGGATTAAAACTTGCTCCTTTTTCAATTGTGATTTCATTTTTTAAAGTGGCGATTGTAATTTCTTTACTCAAGATTTTTTCTACTAAAATAGCTGTTGTATTGCGCGGTACATAAAAGCTGCCGCTAACTGTTTCTAAGCCCATTAAATCATAGTCTTCAAATGTTGTTAGTAAGTGATATTCTTTATCTAAATCAACATTTATTAAAGAACTATTGCTATTAGCATGATGAACAACAACCACATCGCCAACACTGCTGTTTCCTGTTATCTTAAAAGCGATACTATTGGCGCTATCTGAAGTTGTTAAGAAAGTTAAATTAGTTAAAATATCATTAGCATTATTAATTCTAAATTGTGGGTAAGTTTTTCTAATTGCAATTAAGGCTTTATAGTAATTAAAGACATTAAGGTAATCTATTTTTCGGTCCCACCTTAATTGGTTAACGGAATCAGGTGATTCATATGAGTTTTCATCATAACCGCTGGAAAGTGGTTTAGAACGCATAAACTCTACCCCAGCATGTAAAAAGGGAATTCCTTGAGATGTTAGTGTAATCGCGTTAGCTTGGACGACTAAATCTTGAGCTTTTGTTGGTGTAACTCCCGTTAATCTCAGCTTATCAAAAAGGGTATTATTATCGTGTGCGGAAACGTAATTAATCGTTTTATTAGGATCTAAGTGCCATTTTGTAATATTGATATTAGGGTAATTGACACCTCCAACAATTCCATATTTGATTTTATTGATGATGTCTTGCGATGTTTCACCTTGAACCCATCCGGGTTCATCTTTTTGAAAGACAGAACCTTTAACAGCGTCTCTAAAATCATCATTAAAGGCGCCAACTTCTGTTAAATTTTTAATGTTGTTTTTCCCAGCAGCGAGACTTTCAGGAAGTGGGGTGTCACCGCCATCCCAAGGTTCGCCGTAAATGATAATAGTAGGGTCGATTTTTTTAAGTTCTTCACTAATTAGGTTCATCGTTTCGATATCATGAAGAGCCATTAAATCAAACCGGAAGCCAGAGAGGTTATACTCTTTAGCCCAAAACAAGACTGAATCTAGGATGAACTTTTGCATCATCTTTCTTTCTGAAGCGGTTTCGTTTCCGGTCCCAGAGCCATTAGAAAAAGTTCCATTTTCATTTAAACGATGATAATAACCAGGGACGATTAAATTAAAATTGGAGTCTCCAGAAGGGCCGGTATGATTATAAACAACATCCATAATAATTCTTAAATTATTTTCACTATAAGTTTGGACGACTTCTTTAAATTCTTTAATGCGGGTTTTTCCATCGAAGGGATTAGAAGAATAAGAACCTTCTAAAGTATTGAAATTATAAGGCATGTAACCCCAATTAAAAATTTTATTATAGTAAGGGTTATGAAAGACTTCAACTTCATCAACGTAGCCAAAATCAAAAATTGGTAGTAATTGGACTGCATTAACCCCTAACTCTAAAATGTGATCAAAACCGGTTGTAACAGTTTCGCCTCTTTTAGTATAAGTAGTATTAGTTTCTTGAAGGCCTAAAAATTTACCTCTGTTTTCTTCATTACCTGTCCAAGATTGATGAGTTGTTAAATCGCGAACATGAAGTTCATAAACGATATAATCGGTTAAGTTGGTAATAGTATTAGGTCTGTTATTGTATTGCCAGTTTTTGGGGTTTAAACTCTTAAAATCAACGATCATTCCTCTTAATCCATTAGCCCCGGTAGAATATGCATAAGGGTCGACGACTTCAGAAACAAGATCTCCATTAGTAACGGTATATGTATAATATTTAAAGAGATAATCTTTACTTAAAGTAATCTCCCAAGCACCATTTTCAATTTTTTCTAAAGAATAACTTTCATAGGGGGTTAATTCATCATTTTTTTCGCCTAAATCATCATAATTAGGATGTCCTTGTTGATAAAGATTAAGCTCAACTTGAGAGCTAATCGGAGCCCAAAGACGAAAAGTTATTTCATCCTCTGAGATGATTACTCCCAAATCACCTTCATAAGTAAAACTATTTTCAAATAAAGGTGTGTCATATAAATTTTGAATGGAAATTGCCTTTTCTGAAACTTGCTCATCATCAAAATAAACCTTTAAGACGTAACTCTTTTTAATATCCACTTCTTGATAGCTAAAGTTAAAGTTTTTTGAAGTGTTTATCCCCTCATAGACTTTATTACTATTTTCATAGAGTTCATATTTCTGAGCAGCCTTTGTGAGACTAACGATAATTTTATTAGATTTATCAAAGTGGGCTGATAGTATTTTATCGCGGTAATCAGGACGATTATTATTTAAATCATCGTTATTTACCCCAATGTTGATATCTCCTTCAACAATGTAAGCGTGAATTTTGCCATCGACAACATCAGCGTTACTAAAGTCAATGTAGCGGTCGATTCCCTCAAATTCTCTCATGCCACCCCAACCACTGCCTTTTTTAACAATAATACCAACAACATCAGAAGAACTATAATATCCCTCGCTTAAATCAATAGTAAAACTGGCACCATATTCGTCTATTTCAGTACTTTCAAAAGGGTGTTCCTTACCTTCTAACGAAGAAGGCTTATAAGGCCAAACCCAAGCATTAAAACCGCTATAATTGTCATCATAACGGAAATAATGGACGACTAATTTAGTTGCTTTTTCAGTCTCTGCTTTAATAAAAAAGAGAAAAAAGAATGTTAGTGGTAAGATCAAAATACTAAGAAACACTTTTTTCATTAAAAATCCCTCCTCTTAATAATTTTTACTTTCAATGTTATTATACATTATTTTATAATAATGAGAGCGATTACAAACTAAAACCGATACCACATTATGATAATCACCGAAAACGTTTACAAGGTTTCAGAGCTATGATATAATCAAATTACATTATGGAATAGAAAAAGGAGGAAAAAAATGAGAAAAATTTTACTTGCCTTATTAGTGTTTGCCGTTGGATTTACTTTAACAGCAACACTTTATGGTGATGAGCCTGTCGGAACAGGCGATGTAGTCGTTCATTTTCATAAATGGGATGAAGATTACGAAGGTATCGGTGCTCATGCTTGGGGTTCAACTGCCGCAGCAATGCCGGAACCAACTGGTCGAGATGAATTTGGTATTTATTTTGAATTTAAAGATGTAGCGGTTGGGGCGGAAGTAGGCTTTATCGCTGTTTATTTTAATGGTGAGGAGCCAGATTGGGATAGAAAGTTAACAGGGGATGTTAATATTGATCCCTCTGCAGTTGTTAAAGATGAAGTTACTCACGTTTACGTTTTTGAAGGCGCAGAAACTAAAGAAGACGTGCCAGCGCATTATATTGCTAAAAAAGATGTGTATAACTTGCTTTTAGTATATGTGGATCCGGCTAATAATTATGAAGAAAACTTAGGTGTTTATGCTTGGGGCGGTTGGGACTTTGAGCCTCAATGGGGCACACCGGAAAAAGTATTTACTAATGGTGGTTCTCATTCCGCAGTAGCTGTAATAAAAGCCGGGATGTTATATTCGGAAAGCCCAGGGGCAGGACTGCTTATTTATGCTGGCGATGACGATACTAAGAAAACAGGTGATGTTAAGTTAGATGTTGCTTTGGGTGAAGACCCAGAACTTGGCGATGTTGGCTTCGCATATGTGGTCAATAAAGGAGATGGCTATACAGTTGGAGATAATGTTTTTTATGATGCTACTGATTTTGCTGAGGAGGCATTTAAATTTAAATTAATGCCAATGCAGCTTGATGAACAAACTAGAGAAATTAAAGGTACTTATGCTAAAGATCCAAAAACAGTTATGGTTAATATTAGTTCCCCTATTAAATCACCTTATTTAGCCGCAAAAGACAAAGAAGCAGCGAGAGAAATCATTAAGAGTTGGTTTACCGTGCATGAAATACTAGGAGAAAATGAATTTGGGCCTAAAATTCCAATTGAAGATGTTCACTTTGCGGAATCTGCAGAAACATTAATTAATTTCGTTTTAATTTTAGAGAATCCGCTTGACAATGCAAAGGAATACGAAGTAATTTTTGATTCGTCAATGGTATTAGATGAAGTTGTAGCGACTTTGGTTTTCAATGTGACATTAGATAAACCTTTAGAAGAAGGACAACAAATTAATATCCCTGGTGGATTAAGCGGATGGGACCCTGCTCATAAAGATTTCGTGATGGAAAAGGTTGATGATTTAAACTATATTTTTGAGTTTGAAATAACCCTTAAAGAAGGAGAAAATTATCGGACAGAATATAAATATGTTAATGATGGAACTTGGGATGGGGAAGAAAGATTGACAGAAAATCGTTATGTAATTGTTGGAAGAAATGACATAGTAGATGGAAAGGTTAATATTTATGATGAAATAACATTCGATCCAGAAAAAGATGAAAACGAACCTAACCACTTTAATGAACCATATATATCTCCTAATTATTATTCAAACTTAGTTTTAGATTTAGATCGAGAAGCTCCAGAGATAGTCTTTATTTCTCCATCAGGAATAGTAGGTAAAGAAGAAGCAGAAAGAATTATTATTGTTCCTTGGGGTAAGAAGTTTAATATGAATTTATTCCCACGGTATGAAGCCCTTGATGATCGGGATGGAGATATTACGAGAGCGGTTTTTGTACCTAAAGGAGAATTTTCAATATTAGACACATCAGAAGTAGGCGATTATGTAATTATGCTTGAAGTTGAAGATGCTTGGGGTAATGTCACGCAAGAGAAATTTACCTTCAGGGTTCAAAAAGGTAAATAGGAGGTAAAAGACGATGAAAAAATATTTAATACTTGTATTTACAATCTTATTAAGTTTTACTTTATTTGCTTGTGGGGATAAAACAGAAAACTTAGGTGAAGTGATTGATTTTAGTGAGACACATGGAAAGAAAACTGAATTAAGAGTTTGGTTAGATGATGAAAAAGGCGAATATATGGAAGCAATTATTAAAGAGTTTAATAAAATATATCCAAATATTTATGTTAGGTTCCTTCATAAAGGTTCTGTTGAATCACGTGAACAATTAAAGACATTTGGACCTTCTGGTAATGGTGCCGATGTATTTCAATTTCCGCATGACCATCTAGCACAAGCGATCTTAGAAGATTTAGTATTAGCTTTACCTAGCGATACAAAACAGAGAGTAGAAGCGAGATCACATGAACTAGGTGTTCAAATTGCTACTTTAAGTTATAATGAAGAAACACATTCTTTCGATCCCAATGATCCTAATGCAGTAGAATCATTGTATGCAGTTCCAATGTCAATTGAGTCTGTAGGTTTATACTACAACAAAGATTTAGTTGAAACTCCAGCAGCGACTTATGAAGAATTATTTGCAGCTGCTGATATTTGGAATAATTCACCTTTTGGTGGAGATGAGAGTGGTAGAACAAATGCAGAAGCCAATAATTATTATTTAACGATTTCTAGTCATTGGGCTGATAGTTATTTTATGCAACACATTTATTCTGCTTTTGGTTTTTATCCTTTTGGTGAAACATTAGATGATCCATCTGAGGTTGGTTTTGCTAATGCAGAGGAAGCGCTTGTATGGATGAGGGAAGAATTAAAACCAAGAACAACCGGAAACGGTGATCATGAAAGTGTTGGCGGCGCTGGGTTTGAAGCTGGAGATGTTCCTTATATAATCGCAGGCCCATGGAATAATGAAGCTTATAAAAATGCTGGTTTAAACTATGGAGTTGCACCACTACCGACTATAGACGGTAAAGAAACTAAATCATTTGCAGGAGCGATGATGGCCGCTGTTTATAAATATTCGAAGAATCAAGAAGCAGCGATTAAATTTGTTGAATTTTTAAGTTCTGATATTGCAATGCAACTTCAATATGACTATAAACAAAAACTTCCAGCTTTAAAAGGAGAGTTATTAGTCAATATCGAAGGTGTTTTAGAAGATGAATTATTAATGGCGATGAGTAGACAATTAGAAACGTCAATTCCAATGCCTACTATTCCTCAAGTTACCTATTATTGGGGACCAGGTGAAACAATGATTAAAGACACTTGGAATGGCGAAGAATTAATTTCAAAATTAGTTACTGATGCTGAGCACTCATATCGCACGAATGTAGGATTAGGTCAATAGAAATAATGAGTAAGTGGCGGCAAATCTTTGCCGCCCTTGCTTCATATTAAGATGAGGAGAAAGATGAAATTAAAAAGCATCTTAAAAGCTATTTTAAGTTTTTTTATTTGGGGGTTGGGGCAGCTTTTAAATAGACAATATTTAAAGGCGCTTTTCTTTTTTGCCGTTTTTGTATTATTTATTGGGATTGAATTAGGAACTAGTAAATACTTTTATAAAGAGGATTATGAGCATCAATTAGCTTATGAAAAAATCTCAGGTAATAATTTTGATGATGAATGGTATCATCATTTATTAGGCTATTACGTTAAACAATTTAGAGAAAATAATAAAACTTATCCCGCTTTTGAAGAGTATTTAGTTTTAAATGATGTTAGCATTATTGAGATTGGTTCAGGAAGATTTACTTGGAGCGGTGAAGAAAATATTACTGAAGCTTCCTTTATTGAATGGTTAGCGAGCGATATTGAAAAAACTAGTCCAGAAACTTATACTAATATTATTACTGATGACGTTATAGAAAAAGATGAATTTTTAAATAATATTGTTGATTATAAACTTTTAAAAACTAAAGAAATAATTTACTATGACGAAGATAATGATATTTATTATTATGAAAATATCGGTCGTAGTATTGAAGAAGAAGAAAGAGAATATATTGAAACGAATTTTTTTACTGAAAAAGAAAACCCTGCAATCATTAATAAGGTTACTGGTTTTTTAAAGTATGAAAAAAGTGGAGAAATATATCAGTATAATGAAAAATATTATTTAAAAGTTAAAGTTAATGGTGACGACAAACTTGCCTTACTTAATTTGGATGTATTAAGCTTTATTGATTATCCAACTACACCGCCTTTGGCAGTTCAAAAGAACATTTATGGTCCACTTTATGGTAAAGGGGATGATTTTTTTGAGCATTATCGTCCTGGTTTGATTCATAATGGAGTACGCTTGCAATATAAAGAAACAGATTTTATGAAAATGTTTAGAACGGCGATGGTTACTACTTTTAACCTTCCTGGTAATGAATTTGACGGGACCGATTATACAAAATTAATGATTAAAGTTTATTTCGGTTTAAATCCGGAAGTTAGAGAGGATTTTTTAGATGGTTATGATCATTTTTTCTATGATCGGGCTGGACTTTTTACTCGTGGCTATTGGGCAGTTTCAACCTTAGGTATAACCAAAAAGGTTGATTATCGTAGTTTTCATGCTCTTGATGATATTATGATTGGAACTGAAAAGGATGGAGTTAGTTCTTCATTAAAAGGATTAATTGCGATTTCTCCTAGCGTTCCTTTACAAGGTCATGTTTCCACGATGTTATTGTTAGAGGGATTAATTGGAGTAATATTATCATTGTTTTTCTTTATCTTTTTATTTTGGTCGGTAAAAGATGCTTATGTAACATCAAATAGAAAAATTAAAAAAGAAGAAATAGAATCAGACCGTAAATATTTTAAAAATATTTGGGATAAAAGTTTTGAGTATATTGTTTTATCGCCAGCTTTATTTGTTTTAGCATTTATCTCTATTATGCCAATAGCCTTCGGTTTTATTATCGCTTTTACTAATATTAGTGGAAATGAATCGATGATGGATACTTTTGATTGGGTAGGGCTTAAAAACTTTGTTAAGATTTTTAATTTCGCTTCTGGTTTAGGCGATTCTTTTGGAAGAGCCTTTTGGAGAGTGTTGTCGTGGACGGTTGTTTGGGCGGTTTTTTCCACCTTTACGGTGTTTTTTGGTGGTTTTATTCAAGCTTTAATTTTAAATAGTGAAAAAGTTGTTTTTAGAAAATTATGGCGGACAATTTTAATTTTACCGTGGGCGATACCTGCTTTACTTTCACAAATGGTATTTTCGGTAATGTTTAAAGAGAAGGGAGTTGTTAATCAACTTTTAAATTCAATTGGTATTTCTGATATTTTAAAAAATATTGGTATTTTAGGGAAGCCTTATCATTCGCTTTCTAAAGTGGCCCAATTCTTTTATTTAGGGCCAGAAAATATTCAGTGGTTTAGCAATCCTCATAATGCTACTTTTGTGAGAGCGACTTTGATTGTCGTTAATATTTGGTTGGGTTTTCCTTATTTTATGGCTTTGATGACTGGTGTTATGACAGCGATTGATAAAACGCTTTATGAAGCAGCGGATATTGATGGCGCGACTGGATTTCAAAAGATTACTAAAATTACGATGCCGTTAGTCCTTTACTCCACGGCACCGATTTTGATTATGACTTTTTCAGGTAACTTTAATAACTTTGGGGTGATCTATTTTATCACCGGGGGAGGGCCGAACACTGGTTCACCTCATCGAGGCTTTGCTGGTGATACTGATATTTTAATATCGTGGATGTATAAACTAACGGTCGATTATAGTGTTTATAATATGGCTTCAGTTTTCTCGGTTTTAATCTTTTTCTTCGTCGGTTCAATAACGGCTTGGAATTTATCGAGAACAAGAGCTTTTCAGGAGGATTAAGAATGGGATTATTAGCTTATTTTCTAATATTTTTAGCGCTTTTTATTGTCTTAGCAGTTTACTTTGTTAATGCTTTTATTTTAATGGATGTTTTAGAAAAAAAAGGCTATGAAAGCCATAAATATCGCCTAAAAGCTTTTATACCAATTTATGGCAACAAAGTTATTAAAAAACTTGATATTTTAAGCAAAGAAGTAAACGAATCGCATATTAACTATTTATATAAGCCTTATTATATTTACAGGAAAGCTTTAGTTGTAGTGTTGATTGAGTTTTTAGTGTTTTTACTGTTGATTCCGCTTTCGGTTATCTTTTATTTATCTTTTATTAATAATAAAATTTTAACAATGTTGATTAGTTTGTTAATTATTGTTGTTTATTTGGTTTATCAAGGTTCAGTAGCGGAATACGGTAGGAAAAAAGGTTATGAAGGGGTAAAATATGATTTAATGGCTTTGGTTCCTGTTGCTGGATTTTTCTATTTTAAAGCTAAAAAGCCTTTGAAGGAAACTTCTCGAGAAAGTTTAAAAAAGGTAATATCTTTAAAAAACATTTTAATGAGGTTTTTTATTAATGCTGAATTAACAATTATGGTTGTAATAGTTGTTTTACCAGTTTTATATATTTTTGGCATGGCTTTCTCTAATGTAAGAACGGATATTCCTAATACCTTGTGGCCTAAAAACCCTAACTTTCAAGCTTTTATCTTTTTAACAAAAGAAACTAACTTTTGGACTTGGTATCGTAATACCCTAGGGATTGCTGTTATTAATATGATTATTGGAACGATTATTATTACAGGAGCTTCCTATGTTTTTGCTCGTTATAGTTTTAAAGGTAAAAAAGCAGGGTTGTTAGCGATTTTAGTTTTACAAGCTTTTCCTTCTTTTATGGGTTTAATTGCGATGTATGTGTTGTTTTGGAAGTTTGGTTTATTAGGAAAGCCTCTGGCTCTTTCTATCTTATATATTGGTGGTAGTATTCCTGGTAATCTTTGGCTTATTAAAGGGTTTTTATCGCAAATACCTAAAGACTTAGATGAGTCAGCGATGATTGATGGGGCTTCTAAAGTAAAAATATTTACTTATATAATTTTACCGCTTGCCGTTCCAATTTTAACGTTTGTCGCGGTTTCGATGTTTATGGGTCCTTGGATGGATTATATGTTGCCGAGTTATTTATTAGATCATATGGTCGATGCGGGGGACGCTACTGATAGGTGGACTTTGGCTGTTGGTATTTATAAGTTTATTAATGATGCTAATCATTTAAATTATTCAGCTTTTGCAGCGGCTTCATTAATTGTAGGAATACCGATTGCAGTTTTATATATGATTTTCCAAAAATACTTAATTGAAGGTATTATGGCAGGTGCAACAAAAGGATAAAAAATAACCGCGGCTCATGGCTGCGGTTTTTTAATGTGAGGCTCTTAATACTAAGTTAACATCGATAACATCATGTAAGATTTCTAATTCAACACCTCTAATTAACTGATTAAGTTTTAAGAAACTTTGTTTTCCCATAAATTTAACTGATTGGTGGATAGAAGTTAGTTTAGGGGTAGTCCAATTGCAGAGAACAGAATCATCGTAACCGACTAAAGAAAGGTCTTTAGGAACGTCAATTTTTAGCTTTTTTAAAACATTTAAAGTCGCGAGAGCGAGAGTATCTGAAAAGCAAAAAATAGCATCAGTTTTATTATTAGTTATTAAAATTTGTTCGATTAAGTTTTCATCTGGAGAAAGAAGATCAAAATCAAAGATTTCAGCATAGAGATTCGCTTTCTTAATTACTTTTAAAAAGCCAATCGTTCTTTCTTCGGTGGTCAGTAAAAATGAAGGACCTCTGAAAACTATTAAGTTTTTTCTTTGTTGTTTTAAAAAAAGTTGAGCAGCAAGTTCTCCGCCTTTAATATTATTAGAAGTAATAGAAGGGATGTTTTCGTCTAAAATATGGTCAACAGTAATAAGCGGTATTTTTAATTCTGCTAGTTTTTCATAATTGCTAAAATTAGAAGCGATAATGAGACCATCGATGTTGTATTGTTCAAAAAAGTGTAAATATTCAATTTCTCGGTTAGGATCGTCATTAGTTTGGCAAAACAAAACTTTATATCCTGAAGCGAGTGCTTGAGATTCGATTCCTGCGATTAGTTCACCATAAAAAGTAGCACCAACATGGGGGATAATGACACCAATTATTCTAGAAGAACCAGTAGTGAGGCTTCTTGCAAGTTGATTGGGGACGAATCCTAATTCAGCGATTACTTTTTCGACTACTTTTCTAGTTGATTCGTGGACGTATCCTTTATTGTTTATTACTCTTGAGACGGTTGAAACGGATACGTTTGCTTTTTTGGCAACATCTCTTATTGTTGGTTTCATAGTTTTAGCTCCTTTGGAATTCATGTTTATTTTACCATGAATTATTTTATTTATAAAGTGTCTTAAAAAGCGTTTTAAATTTAAAATAATTAAAGTAAACTAGTCCCGAGTTTGCCACCGCTAATTTAAGTTATACCTAAAATTGAAGTCAAATATATATTTATATATATAAATGACTTTTTTTATTGCTATTGGATCATTTATGCGCTATAATAAATGTTGTAAGATACTAACAATAAAGGAGACGTTTTATGTATATTGAAAATGCGATTAATAATGGAACCCGCTATCTTAGATTAGTTGAAGGGTATAGAGGTCCTAATAAAGATGGAAAAATGGTTTCTAAAAAGAAAATTATTTATAATATTGGTCCTCTTTCTAGATTCGATGATGGTAAACCTAATTACCTACTTAGACTAAGAGAGTCTTTTAGAAATGGTAATCCTTTAATTAAAGAACTCGCTAAATATTGTGAGTCAAAACCTATTTATGAAAAATATGATATTGAGTTTTCCGAAAACGACCCTTTTTGTATTGGTGAACCTAAAATATATTCTCATATTTTAATCGAGCGGATATTAGAGGAGTTAGGTTTAATTACTTTTTTTAGGCAATATAAACAATTTACTAATATTAAATTTGATTTAACAGGTTTTTTTAGATTATTAGTTTACGGAAGAATTCTTAATCCCCAGTCTAAGATTGCTACTGTTTATCAAAACGATAACTATTATAACCCCATCTTAAAAGAGAGGTTTTATAAGTTTAATGTTTATGATACTCTAGATTTTATTAATAATCATCATTTTCAAATAGTTAATAAAATCCATAATCAAATGACATCTTCCTTTGGAAGAACTACTAATACTATTTTTTATGACTGCACTAACTTGTTTTTTCATATTGATGAACCTGATGATGACCTAGAAATAGATGATAAACTTGTCAAAGGTGTAAGGAAAAATGGCGTTAGTAAAGAAGATCGTAAACTTCCTTTAATTCAAATGGGGTTATTTATCGATGAACAAGGCGTACCTATCGCTATTGAAACTTTTCCTGGTAACACACTAGATCATTTAACCGTTATTAATTCGCTTAATAATCAAATCGATAACTTAGAACTTAAAAGATTTATTTTTGTTGGCGATAGGGGAATGTATAACGGTAAAAATGCTCACTATTTAGCTAATAAAAATCATGGTTATATTATGGCTAAAAGTATTAATAAATCTAATGCTAAAGAAAAAGAATGGATTTATGATAATAATGATTATATTAGCCTTAATCCTAATTTTAAATATAAATCTAAAGTTGTTAAAAGGGCTGTTACTGGTTGTAATGGTGAAAAGGTTAAAATTGTTGAAAAAAATGTTGTTTACTGGTCCTTAAAATTCTACCAACGTCAAGTAAAAGAAAATCAGTCTTTTTTAGCTTTTATTGAAAAGTTAAAAGAAAATCCTACTTCTTTTAAAATATCTAAAACTGAATCTAAAAACATTAAAAAACTTCTTAAAGATGAGTTTTTAAATAATTTAACCGGTGAAATAATTGATTCAAAAGATTTATTGCCAATGATTGATGAAGATAAAGTTAATAAGTATGTTAAATCTTTTGGTTATTATCAACTAGTTACTTCAGAAGTTGAAATGGATGATTTAGAAATAATTGAAACTTATAAAGGCTTATCTAAAATTGAAAATCAATTTAGAATCTTAAAGGGTAACTTAGATGCTAGACCACTTTTTGTTAGAACCGAAGAACACATGAGAGCTCACCTACTTATTTGTATGATTGCGCTTGTTGTTATGAGGATTATTCAAAATAAAGTGCTTGATTATAAAGTCAAAAATGGCTTTAAATCAGAAAGAAGTTGGCAAATGGGAATAAATGGTGAAAGACTACAAAGGGCTTTAAATGATTGGACGATTGACGCTATTAGTGATGAATATTATAGATTTAATAATATTAATAAAAAAGATTTAAAACTTATCTTAGATGCTTTTGATATTGAAATACCCGTCAAATTATATAAAAAAGGTGAACTAAGATCCTTAAAATCAAAAATTAAAATTATAACATAGTCACATATTGTAGTCACATAATTATAAACCATATTTTTACACCTAAATTAATAAAAAGACATCAAAACTCTTATAAACGGCTTGTTTTGGTGCCTTTTTTTGTTGTTATTGTATATTTTGTTAAGTTGTTAATGAAAGCAGGTGGCAAACTCGGGTTATATCACAGGAAGGGTAGTTTTAATAATCGCTATTTTAACTAATACTATCATATTTAGAACGCAATTTATAATTTTTATGATTTCATTTGAAAAAGAATCT
>DUQU01000059.1 GCA_012837645.1 Acholeplasmataceae bacterium
AAGCGATATTAATAGTCCCACTTCTTTCCGCAAACAAACCGGCAATCGCGACTACTAATAAAGGGATAATAAAATATAAAGATTGCGAGATAATAAATTCTAAACTCATAATATTACCTCCCCAGCATTAGCTTTATTTTTTCTTTTTACAAATTTTACAATAAACTGCCCAATAATTAATGAAAAAGCACTAAAATATAAAATAATTGAAATAATGATGTTAACCATTTCACTCGCGTAACCAATTGACTGTAAAGCAACATCAGAAACTTTTATATAAGAAACAAAGATAGCTGAAAAAATTACTCCAATGGGATTACTGTTAGCAAGTAAAGCAATGGGAATACCATCAAAGCCAGCATTTAAAATTACATTTTCTAATGAATAGTTATTGCCTAAATTATACACACTAGGAGCTAAAATAAAAAGTGCCCCTCCAATACCAGCAAAAAGTCCTGAAATTGACATCGACGCAATAATCATCTTTTTTTCATTGACACCAGCATAACGAGCTGCATCACGATTCATTCCCACACTCTTAATTTCTCTTCCAAAAACGGTTTTATTAATAATATAATAAGCAATAATCGCAACAATAATAGCTAAAATAATTCCAAAATCAACACCCGAACGCGGAAATATTTTATCTAAGAAAAAGAAAGGAGTTCGTGCCAAACCTTTCACTTTTATTGTTCTATTAGTTGCCGAGTCTACTAAATATTTTCTTAAAGGATTTCCTAATAATCCGTTTACTAAAAAAAGGCCAATATAATTAAACATTATTCCCGTAATAACAACATTAACTTTAAAGAAAGCTTGAAAGATACCGGGAAACATTCCCCAGAAAGCTCCAGCAAGACCACCAGCAAGAATAGCAACCGGCCATTGAAATCTTCCTAAATTAGTTCCCATTACTCCTACTATTAAAGCAACAAACAGTCCCATCGTGTATTGCCCTGAAGCACCAATATTAAAGACACCGGCTTTAAAAGCGAAGGCAACTGCAAGTCCAGTGAAAACTAATGGCGTTGCTCTATATAATATTTGGCCAATCCCAATCCAACCATTAATAGGATTATTAAAAGGGCCTCTTAATAATCTCATCGCCCCAATATGAGCCCTTGAAGGATTACTAATAACTATTATTATTAAACCGACAATTATTCCCAATAAAATTGCAATCAAAGTATTAGAAATTGCTTTAAAAGCTGGAGTCGACCAAATTTTATTTAATCTATCTTTAAAATTTTCATTCAAATTCATATCTATCACCATTAAGAGAAATTACCTTTTCAAGTTCTTCCTCAGTAAAATCCACTTCCTCTTTTTCATCCTTTTTAACACCAGCCATATAATAACCCAATTCTTCCACGGTAATATCTTTAGTCATAACATTTTTAACAATTTCGCCTTCGTAAATAACTAAGATACGATCACTAATAGAAAAGACTTCATCTAAATCCAAAGATATTAGTAAAATCCCCTTTCCATTAGAGCGTTGTTCTAAAAGTCTTTTATGAACAAACTCAATGGCGCCAACGTCAAGGCCACGAACCGTTTGGACGGCTAATAAGAAATCAGAATCTTTATCAATTTCTCTAGCAATAATTGCTTTTTGTTGATTTCCACCACTCATCGAACCCGCTAAAGTTTTAACTCCTTCTCCACTTCTCACATCAAATTCTTCAATTAATTTGTTGCCAAGTTCTTGTATTTTATCGTTTTTTATTAAACCTTTTTGATGAAATGGTTTTAAATGGTACTTCTTTAAAGAGAGATTATTGGCTAAAGTATCAGTTAAAATTAGGCCGAAACGATGTCTATCTTCAGGAATGTGACTCATTCCATGATCGTTTCTATATCTAATCTTTTTATTGGTAATATCTTCGTAATTTAGATAAATAGTCCCCGAATGAGGTTTTATAAGACCAGAAATCGCATATGCTAACTCGCTTTGCCCATTACCATCGATTCCAGCAACAGAGACAATTTCTCCTTTATCAACTCTTAACGATAAATCTTTAACAACTTCTTTTTTACTTTGCGGTGAGATGACAGTTAAATCTTTTACCATTAAAACATTTTCGCCAAATGTAAGTTCCTCTTTTTCGATAAAAAAATCAACAGCAGTAATCTTTCCACTTTCATAAGCAGGTAATTTCAAATTTTGGTAAGGAAGTTTAGTTGTCGTTCCTGCTAAATAAAATGATTGTTGTAAGACATTTTCATTTAATGATCTATTAATATAAATATCATAATTACCACTTTCAATTTCATAGCTTTTAGTTAAAACATTGTAATATCTAAAACTGTAATCATCAAAAGCGATAAAGACTTCTTTTTCCTCATTACTATTTAAAAACACTTTTGTAAAGCCTTTTAATTCTTTTTTAGCTCTAAATATTTTACTATCCTTTAAACCTAGATAGAGCTGTGCCACTTCACTTCCTGCCCTTGAGCCACTATTCTTAATTTTAAAAGTTACTCCTTTTTCAGTTACTTTTAAATCCCGATATTGGAAATTAGTGTAGGAAAGTCCATAACCAAAAGGATATCTTACCCGATAATTATTTTTATCAAAATAACGATAACCGACATAAAGAGCTTCCCGATATTCAACGCTTAACTCTTTTCCTGGAAAATAATTAGCCGAAGAAACATCTTGGTACTGGTAAGGAATTGTTTCTGATAAACGTCCCGAAGGGTTTACTCTTCCAAAAATAACATCTAAAAGTGCTCTCGCACCGGCTTGACCTAATAAATAACCATGAATCAAACCATCAATCTTATCACTAAAATCAATTTCTACGACAGAACCCGCTTGTAAAACTACAATAATTTTTTTATTTGTTTTAATCAATTCAGCAAGTAACTTTAATTGATTTTCTGGTAATTTAAGGTTCTTTCTATCGATTCCCTCTACCTCAGTAATTTCATCTAACCCCAAATACACGATGACAACGTCACTTTTATTAGCTAATTTAACGGCTTTATTTATTAACCTTCGTGACTTTTTACCATAACGTTTAAAACCTTTTTGGTAGCCTACAAAGTTTTCACTATATTGATTTATAAAGTCTAAAGTATTATCCAGTTTAGTAGGATTGACAATTGAGGATCCTGCTCCTTGATAACGAGGATTATCAGCAAAATCTCCAATGATAGCGATCTTTTTATGCTCGTCTAATGGTAAAATATTATTCTTGTTTTCTAATAAGACAATCGCTTCTTGAGCAGCTTGATATGCAACTTCATGATTTAAATGATAGTCGATTATTTCTTTTTCTTTTATAGCTTTTGTAGTTTTAAAATTTAAACTAAGCAAACGAGAAACGACATCATCCAATTCTTTTTCAGTAATTTTACCAGCTTTTACCGCTTTTAAAACCTCTAAATTTGTCTCCCCTTTATTACCCGGCATTTCTAAATCACTTGTCGCTTTTAAGGCTAAAACACGATCATTATTTCCGCCCCAATCACTAACAACTACCCCTTCAAAACCCCACTCATCTCGGAGGATATCTTTTAAGAGGAAATCATTTTCATTGGCATAAATACCGTTTACTTTATTGTAGGCAGTCATTAAAGCAGACACTTTTCCTTGATTAACTGCGATTTCAAAAGGTGTCAAATAGATTTCTCTTAACGTTCTTTCATCAACAACCGTATCGATAACTAATCTTCTTTCTTCCTGATTATTAGCCGCGAAATGCTTAACGCAAGCTGATATTCCATTACTTTCAATTCCTTTAATTAAACTAGCGGCCATCATTCCTGAAAGATAAGGATCTTCTGAATAATATTCAAAATTTCTACCACATAAAGGGTTTCTTTTAATATTAGTTCCCGGCCCCAATAAAATATTAACGTTTTGATCTTTGGCTTCACTACCTAAATGGGAACCTACCTTTTCAATCATCTTTTGATTCCAAGTGTTAGCCAAAGTCGCTGCCGTCGGAAAACATGTGGCTTTAATACTTTCATTTAGTCCTAAGTGGTCTGCAGCCGCTGCTTGCCTCCTCACTCCATGTGGGCCGTCTGCTAAAAACATTTTTTCAATACCATATTTTTTAAGTTCAGAGGTTTCCCAAAAGTTTTCACCTGATAAAAGTAAAACTTTTTCCTCTAAAGTTAGCTTTTTAATTAGTTCTTTATTCGTCATTATGCTCGTTTTTGGATTAAAACGACTCCTTTCTAAAAGGTAAATAATATTTCAAGTTAATTATATTAAATAAAAAACTAAAGCGCTTTATTTGTCATAATTAGTCATTTATTAATCATCATTGACATAAATTAACTATTTTTGAGTGACTTTTTTTACTAGAAAAAGCAGTATAAATTAGCATATATTAAATTTTCCTTTGATATCATATCACCAAATAAAACAGGACTACAACTAAAGTGATAATAATATTTTTGATAATGCTTTTATTA
>DUQU01000060.1 GCA_012837645.1 Acholeplasmataceae bacterium
AGAAGTTTAAAATTGATCTAATTTGTAAAACGTCCTGAGCGGTTCTCACAAATGATAAAGCTATCATATCGACATTCATTTCAACTGCGAAAGTCAAGTCTTGAGAATCTTTTTTACTGACAAAAGGCATCGAAATATGAACTCCAGGAGTATTAACACCTTTATGGTTTTTAATAATGCCTTTATTCATTACTTTACAGACTAAATAATCTTCTCTTACTTCCAGAACTGTTAATTTAATTTTACCGTCATCTATTAAAATAGTATTACCTATTGATAAATCATGGAAAAGTTCTTTTACATTAATATGAAACCCTTCCTCATTACCAATAACATCTTTTTTAAAGATCTTTATCACATCATCTCGCTCATAAGTGAATGAACCATTTTGAAACGTCCCAGTTCTTATCTCTGGTCCTTTCATATCCGCTAAAATTCCCACGTGAGTGTTTAGTTTTTTACTAACTTTTCTAATAATTTCAATAACTTCTTGATGTTCTTTATGGTTACCATGAGAAAAATTAAGGCGGGCGACATTCATTCCTGCTAAAATTAATTTTTCAATCATTTCTTCCGTGTTTGTTGCTGGTCCAATTGTACAAACAATTTTTGTTTTTCTATCTAATTCCATTTTTATTCTACCTCACTTGAATTTTACCATTTATTACTAATATTAACAAGGAAAAAACCGCTTTACATCCAAGTGTTATATCGTTTAATATAAAGCTTTTTAACGATCTCAACACTGACAACATAAAGAAGTGCTAATCCAAATAGCCAAGCCAAATAAACAAGCGGTAATTGCGCTAAAGAGATATAAGAACCAATCGTGGTAAAACCAATTAAGAGTGCTAAAGTAGTAATTAAAACTGTGGAAACTATTAAGAGTTTAGCGGGAAGACTTTGAAGAAAGGAAATCTTCTCGGTTCTAATCGCATAAATAACAACAATCTGAGAGACCGTTCCAAAGACAAACCAACCAGCATGGAACAGTGGTGCTTGATTAACATCGCCCTTAATAATTAAATACCATAATACTAAGAATGTTAAAATATCAAATATTGAACTTAAAGGTCCCATAATGAAAGTAAATGTTCTAATCCCTTTTGTATCCCATTTGCGTGGTTTTTTCAAATAGGAACTATCAACTTTATCAAAGGGCATCCCTAATTGAGAAAAATCATTTAATAAGTTTTGCGTTAAAATATGAATAGGCAACATTGGTAAAAACGGTAAGAAGATACTGGCGACGATCACAGCGATCATATTACCAAAATTACCACTGGCAGCCATTTTAATATATTTAATAATGTTGCCAAAGGTTTTCCTACCTTCAATTACCCCTTCTTCTAAAACTAATAAATCTTTTTCTAATAAAACAATATCAGCAGTTTCTTTGGCGATATCAACAGCACTATCAACGGAAATTCCAATATCAGCTTGATGAAGAGCAGGCGCGTCATTAATACCATCACCCAAATAACCGACAGTATGGCCTTCTTGTTGAAGTAGTTTAACAATTCTTTCTTTTTGAGCAGGTGTTAATTTCGCATAAACATCGTGTTTTCTTAAATTAACAACGAGTTCTTCATCATTCATATTATCAATTTCAAAGCCAACAAATATTTTGGTGGTATCAATGTTTAATTTTTGACAAACCTTTCTTGTCACGCCTTCACTATCTCCAGTAAGAACAATCGTTCTAATGCCATGCTCTTTTAATTGAAACAAAGCATCTTTAGCACTTTCTTTAGGTGGATCTAAAAAGCCAATAAACCCGATTAAAACTAAATCACTTTCATCAGCTACTCCAAAAGTATGCTCATCAGGAACTTCATTTTTTTGGGCAACAGCTAAGATTCTTAAACCCTCTTGATTGTGCTTTTGATAAGTCTTTAAAGCTAACTCTTTTAAACTTTCGTTCATGACTTCAACTTTGCCATCGATTTCAATAAATGCGGAAATCTCCATCATTTCTTCCACTGCACCTTTAGTAATCAGTTGTCTTTTGCCAGTCTTATCTTGTAAAACAACGCTCATCCTTCTTCTCGTAAAGTCAAAAGGAATTTCATCAACTTTTTGGTAGTTAGTTAAAATCTTATCAAGATTATCTTCATGGGCACGATTAATAACAGCGATATCAATAAGGTTTTTTAAACCTGTTTGAAAATAACTATTTAAATATGCATGTCTTAAAACTCTCTTATCATCATCGCCATGAAGGTTCATATATTTTTCTAAAACAATTTTATCTTCCGTTAAAGTTCCAGTTTTATCGGTACATAAAATATCCATTTCCCCAAAAGTTTGAATCGTTCCTAAAGATTTCACTACCACCTGATGCTTACTCATCGTAATCGCACCTTTAGCTAAAGTAGATGTCATAATTACCGGTAACATCTCGGGAGTTAACCCTACTGCGATACTAATCGCGAAAAGTAGGGCTTCCCACCATTCGTTTTTAAGAACGCCATTAATAATTAAAACTAATGGAATCATTAAAAGCGTTAATTGGATTAAAAGTTTACTTACAGAACCGATTCCTCTTTCAAAACTTTTTAGTGCCCTCGTTCCTCTTAATGATTCAGCCATTGAGCCGTAAAAAGTATTATTGCCGGTAGCTAAAACAATTGCCGTCGCGCTCCCACTAACAATATTAGAACCCATAAAACCCAAGTTTTCGATATCAGTTAAAGAATAATTTTGCTTAAACTCTACTATCGGGTATTTCTCAACTGGATTTGATTCTCCAGTTAATGCTGCTTGAGCTACGAAAGTGTCTTTAGTAGTTAAAAACCTCACATCAGCCGGAATCATATCACCAGCAGAAAGTTTGATAATATCGCCACTAACAATTTCCTCGATATTTAATTCTAACCATTCATCATCTCTTAAGACGTCAACTGTGTTAGTAACAAGTTTTAGGAGTTTCTCCACTGCATTATTAGACCTCTCACTTTGAATAAAAGCGATCGCGCTAGAAAGGAAAACTAAAGATAAAATAATAATAATCGTAATATACTCTGGTGTATCCGCGAAAATAACATCAGTAAAAAGCGTCATTACCGCAATCCCAATTAATAATAAATTAAAAGGATTAATGATCGGTTCAATTAACCTTTTAAAGGTGGATTTTTTTCTTTTACCTTCAATGATATTTTTGCCTTCAAAGGCTAATTTGTCTTCAGCCTCTTCTACTGTTAAGCCATTGTTTTTACTCGCTAATTCTTTAAAAAGTAATTCTTCATCTAAAAAAGCTAACGATTTAAGTCTTATTTCCAAATCATGTTCTACTCGTTTTAAAGAAACTTTTTTTTCATTATTCACTTCAAGACCCTCCATTCCAAATAAAAATAGCCAAGGGAAAACGGCTATTATTGTTTCAAACTATTTTTAACAACCCTTTTACCTCAATTATAGTATCATAAAGAAGAGTTGTTAGCAAATCAAACAATATTATATTGTTTGACTATGACGCTCTTTTTCAAGCTCTTTTGGATCATATGATTTAGAGAGATATAAGGACAATTTCGCGCTTGGCGGTCCAAAGATTTCATAAAGTATTCCCGAGGCGATAATTATCGTAGTAAGCAAATCAGCATATTCAATCAATTCAGGAATACCTGTTTGAATTAAAATTCTTGAACCTAAGGCAGCGAGACCAATGGAAACTCCTGCTTGGGGAATTAAAGCAAGCCCCAAATATTTTTTATTTTCTGGAGTGGAGCGCGCTACTACACTACCTAAAGAAGCTCCAGCATATTTACCAATAATTCTAATTACAAAATAAACAACTCCGACAATACCGATAGAGGCCAACATCGAAAGTTTGAGTCTCATTCCAGAAGTGATGAAAAAGAGACTAAGAATCGGCGGAGTAAAATAATCTAACTGCATAAAAAGCGCTTCATCTTTGCTTAAGTTAACATAACTCATTCCCATCGCCATTACACCTAGTAAAGGGGAAATGTCTAAGGAAGCAGCCAGTCCGGTAAAAACAACTATTAAGGAAATAGCGATAATTAGTTTATTATCTTGAGAACGTTTTTGAGTAATAAAAAGATGTAAAATAAAACCCCAGAAAAACCCTACAATGATAGCGCCGATATTAAATAAGATAGGTAAAAAAACCGTCATCGCGTTAAAACCACCGGGAGCGTCAACAGCGGTAATAATGGCGATGCTAATACTAAATAAAATTAAAGAAATAGCGTCATCTAGTGAAACAACCTGTAAAATGGTATTCACGAAATGTCCTTTCGCTTTCGTTTGTCTAATCGTCATCATCGTCGATGCCGGAGCCGTCGCGGTCGCGATCGCAGCTAATAAGAGAGCGAATTCAAAACCATAATCAAAGAAAAAGAACATCCCTAAAAATATTATTAATCCCGCCATTAATGATTCAAATAGCGTAATTACAATTACTTTAGGACCACTTAACTTAAGAATATCGAGCTTAAAAAAACGACCAACACCAAAAGCAATAAAAGCTAAGGCGAGGTCAGTTAAAAAATCTAGGCCATCAATGACCTCTTCTTGCACTAAACCTAAAACTTGGGGACCAATTAAAATCCCTGCAAAAATATAAGCAGTTACATTAGGTAATTTCAAAGGTTTTGTTAATCTAGTTAATAAAAAACCTACAAATAACATTACTCCTAGGCTAATTAAAATTGCTGGTGTTGAGCCAATATCTTTAAAAATTTTATCAAATAAATTAAGCATCACTAAACCTCAAAATTAATCTTAATATAATTATAGCACACTAACACAATAATTCAATTTTATTATATTTAATTTGCGATAAGTTTTCCTTATACATTAATTGATTTCACTTATATTTAATGTTAAAATTTATTTGGAGGTAAAATAATGTTAAAAGAACGCTTAAAAACACTAATAACCTTAAATGAAGAAAAAAACTATACTAAAACCGCTAAAATACTCAATATTTCTCAACCAGCAGTTTCCCAACATATTATTGCCTTAGAAAATGAGTATCGGGTTGTTATTTTTAAAAGAAAAGGGAAAATCTTAAAAACGACTGAAGAAGGTGAAATCTTAATTAAAAATGCTAAAAGATTATTAGCGATTGATAAAAATATTACCAAAGAACTTCTTCTTACTAAATCACAACTAAGGAAATTAGACATCGGCATCACCTTAACAGCGAGTGGCTATTTTATTCCTGAATTATTAAATGTCTTTAAAGAAAAGTTTCCCGAAATCAGATATAACTTTCATACCGATTTAGCAGAAAATATTTATGAACGCTTAAAATACTACGAATTGGACTTCGCAATCGTTGATGGAAAGCCTCTTAATAACAATTTAGAATGCGATCTTCTTCTCTATGATGAGTTAGTCCTAATCGCTAATCCCAATAACCCCTTAAAAGCTAAAAAAGAAATAACAATTGAGGAAATTAAAGAAGAAAAGTTTATTTTAAGACATAAAAATGCTAATACCAGAATTGTCTTTGAAAAATTTTTAGGGAAACAACAATTAAATACTGATGATTTAGATGTCATTTTAGAAATCGATAACACCGCTTTGATTAAACAACTAATCATCGATGGTTATGGCATTAGCGTTATCTCTAAAATGCTCTGTGAAGAAGAATTAAAAAACGAAACATTAATTGTTTTACCTTTAAAAGACTTTTCTCTTAAAAGAGGTATCTTTTTAATTTATTTAAAAGAAAATATCGACGATTACGTTATTAAAAACATCAAAGACCTAATAACTTTTAAAAAAGGAGTAAAAGAAAATGGCAACTAACTTTAAAAACATTTATAAACAAATAATTAACGATAAAGACAATTTAAAATTTACTGAAAAAGAAATTTTTCCTCTTTATCAAGCGGGTCCGAAAGCTAAAATTTTAATTATCGGCCAAGCTCCCGGCATAAAAGCCCAAACAAAGATGAAATTATTCGCTGATGAGAGCGGAAAAAGGCTTAGAGAGTGGTTAAATGTTACTGATGAAGTTTTTTATAATGAAAATATTTTTGCGATTTTACCAATGGACTTTTATTTTCCTGGCGCTGGTAAAACTGGTGATTTACCGCCTAGAAAACAGTTCGCTTCCCAGTGGCACCCAGCTTTAATAGAATCAATGAAAGAGTTGAAATTAATTATTTTAATAGGCAACTATCCTTTAAAATACTATTTAAAAGACCACTATCAAACTAACTTAACAATCACTGTCCGTAACTATCAAGACTATTTACCAAAATACTTCCCTTTAGTTCATCCTTCACCACGTAACTTTAGGTGGCATAAAAAAAACAATTGGTTTATTAAAGAAGTTATTCCTGCTTTACAATCGTTAGTGAAAAGTATTTTAGAAAGCAAATAATTATTTTACTGTTTGCATTCTATTTCTATTAAATAGTTGAACAGATAAGTCGTTAGTAATAGTTTTAAAATGATCGGCAATTTGATATTTATCTAAGCCCTTTTTAAATAACGGCTGTAAGTATTCTTTTTCCCCAATAATTAAAGAATTGCTCTTTTTATGAAAATAGATAGGATAAATAGGCAAGTCTACTTTAGTTCGTTTATAATAATACGCACTTAAATGAACAAAACCAGGATTATATTTAAGCAAAACTTCATGATAACCACTATTTGAATCTTCAGGAAAAATTAAAATAGCTGATTTTTTATCTAAATACGATTTAGAAATTTTTAAGGTGTTTTTTAATCTCAAATCTGTATAAGTTGGGATCAGTTGCATGCCTTTATAGAGCGCTTTTGAAATAATGCCAAAAAGAGTAGCTAAAAGGAAAGATTTAAACTTATTGTAGCCCAGTTTTTGCCGGTAAAAAATGTGATATAAGTACTGCCAGCGTTTTCGATATCTTTCTGTCATTTCATAAGTTCCCCAAGGAGTAAAAAACAAGGGAAAATACAAAGAAATTGTTAAAGGGCCTGAAGCTGCGCTATGATTAGAAATAATGATGGCGTTTTTTTCGAGTTCTTCTGCGTTTAAATTATAGATAATTGGTTTCTTTTTAAAAATTTTCATTATGCTTCTAACTATTTTAAAAAACCATCTAAAGTTTAATTTAATCTTTCTTCTTTTTTTCATCTTTTTATCCTTTATTAATAATTTTTGCTTTTATTTAAAATACAACACTGAATTATTATATCACATTTCAGAGAAAAAGCACTCCGAGGGGAATGCTTTTTAAAATAAGGAGGAATTAGAGATTGTTTCTAAATTCCTGGGGAGAGAGTCCAACTATTTTTTTAAATTTTTTAGAAAAATAATTGGCATCATTAAACCCTACTAGGAGGGCTATTTCATAAATTCGCAAGGTTGATGTTTTTAAGTAATGCATCGCATGATGAACCCTTAAAACTGCCAAATGATCGATAAAATTAGTGTTAGTTTCTTTTTTAATTAAGCGGGAGAGGTGCTCTTTAGATACCAATAATTCATCAGCCAAATCATTTAAAGTAATTTGTTTTGAATAGTTTTCATCTAAGTAATATAAAGCCTTTCTAACTAACTGATTTTTGATTTCTTTTTTTTGTTTAGAATTATCATTTAAGATTAATTTGACTGGACTTTTACCATGAGCAGGATGACCCTTTAAAACTTTAACTAAAGAGCCAATCGACTGTTTTGTATATTCATAAATAGCATAATGACAATTTGGTTTCTCTTGACCTAGAGCATCATAGGGTGTTCTTAAAGAAATTAACATCAAATCATCATTACTTTGTCTTAGTTGTGCATATAATACTCTTTGAATCAAAGTTAAATGAGAGTCACTTAGAGCTAAAACAACTTTTTTACCTTTAGCAAAATTAGCAATCTCATTAACATTGAAGTTTTAATTATCGATGCTGCGATAAGGAATATTAAACTCTTCTCCGATTATTTTAGCAATATCCATATTTTCAATATTTTTATCTTCAGCAGTGGAACTTAAATAATTTGTAACACCAATAACAACCGCATTTTCATCAAGTGGAAAGGGTTCTCCGTGCGCTAAAGTAACACTATTTAAACTAATTTCTTTCGCAATTTGAGCATTTTTCTTAAAATCAACAGTTTCTTCAGTTAGTGTTTTCGCGTATATTTTTTTATGTCTTAAAACATTTTCTACTCTTTCGTCTAATTCTTGTAAGGAGATTTCCCCCTCTTTAACCGCTTTGATTATCCCATTTCTTACTTTCATTTGTCTTCCAAAAGTATGACTTACTAAAACTAAATCGACAGTCGCTTTTAATGCGAATACTCCTGCTTCTTCTAAAGCAAAAGCTCGACTAATAGCGTCCATTTCCAAACAATCACCAATTACCAACCCTTTAAAATTCATTTTTTCCCTTAAAGTTTCATGGATGATTTTCCTTGAAAGCGTCGCTGGAAAGCGATCATCAATTTGATTGTATAAAATATGTGCCGTCATAATCGCTGCTGGTTTAAAATGAGGATTCATATAAGGAACTAATTCACATTTTTCTAAATCTTGATAACTAGTATTTAAGTGCGGTAAGTCTAAATGAGAATCGATCGTCACGTTTCCATGACCAATAAAATGTTTATAAGTGGCGATTACTTTATGTTCATCTAAACCTTTAGCATATTCAGAAGCTAAATTACTAACTACTTCTGGATCATCAGAAAAAGCTCTAATCCCAATAATAGGGTTTTTTTGATTGCTGTTGACATCAGCGACAGGAGCGAAGTTACAATTAACCCCGAGGTGTTTTAATTCTTGTCCAACTATTTTCCCAATTTTATAAGCAGCATTTTGATCAAAATTACTAGCAGCACCAATTGCCATATGGCCAGGTATGTGAGTTATATCCTCATAAATTCTTCTAATATTACCGCCTTCCTGATCGACACTAATAAAAGCAGGAACGCCATTATATTTAAGCGCTGCTTCTTGAATTTTTTCGATGGCCGTTTTTATTTGGGAAAAAGATTTAATATTGCGCGTAAATAAAATAACATTACCAAAATGATATTTTTCAAGTAACTCTACAATATCTTGATATTTTTCGCTTTGCCAACCAATTATCATCAACTGACCAATTTTCTGTTCTAGTGTTAAATTCATCGTTTTACCCCTTCACTGCACCAGCTGTTAAGCCTTTAATAATATGTTTTTGTAATAAAATGTAGACGATTATAACTGGGACGACTATTAATGTGACAGATGAAGCCATCAAACCAAAGTCGGTACCATACTTGGAACTAATTTCCCTCAAAAGAGCACCTATCGGGTATTTGCTCTTATCTTTGATAATAATCATTTGTAAAAAGAGATCATTATAACTCCATAAGAAAACAAAAATTGCCGTCGTTGCAAAAGCAGATTTAGCCATTGGAAATACTAAATATAATAACCGCTGCCAAATGGTCGCACCATCAATATAAGCTGATTCTTCAACTTCAATTGGTAATTGCTGAATAAAACCAGTTAAAATTACTACGGCAAAGCCAATGTTACCTGCTATTTGAGGTAAAATAACTCCTAATTTGGTATTATTAAGCCCCATTTTAACTAACATTTTATTTAAGGGAAACATCGTTGAAAAAATTGGAAACATCATACAAGCAATAATAAAACCATAAACGATTTTCTTCCCTTTGAAATTAAATCGTGCCAATGCAAAAGATCCAAATCCTGCAACAATCAATACTACAACTACAACGGTAATGGAAATAAATAAGCTATTGTAATAGGATTTGAAAATATTAAAGCCGCTATTAAAAGCTTTCCTATAATTATCAAAAGTAAAACTTGCAAAAGGAAACCTTAGTGAATTTAAAATTATTTCATTAGAAGGCTTAAAAGAATTAATAATTACCCAATAAAGCGGATACAAAGTTAAAAAAGCCCAAATTGTTAAAATAATATAGATAATCGTTTTTCTTCCGTATTCTTTCATAAAATCACCTAAATATCTTTGTTTGGTCTAAAAACCAAATTAACTATTCCTGAAAGTCCTACACCTAAAAATGCAATAATAACAGCAAACGCTGCCGCAATTCCAGCATTTTGATTAGCATAAAATGAGGTATGATACATATAAGTACCTAATAAAAAGGTTTTTCCGCTAGGATTAGCAATTGGATTTAAAATATAAGGTAAATCAAAAACTTTAAGCGTACCAGTAATTGCTAATACCATTACTACTCTCGTAACATTTTGTATTAATGGTAATTTAATTTTAATAGTAGCTTGAAAATTGCTAGCCCCATCTATTTTAGCTGCTTCTAACATTTCTTCTGAAATTGTCGAAAGAGCAGTTAAAAAGATAACAAAATAAAAACCAATATATTGCCAAATCATTGGAATAAACATTGAAGTTAATGTTAAAGCAGGTTTATCTTTACTATTTAACCAAGTAACAGGTTTAATTTTAAAAATTGCCAATATTTGATTAAATAGACCTCCTCTTTCTCGAAAAAACATCATAAACATTAAGCCCAATGCAGTGGCTGATATTACAATGGGTATGAAAAAGGCAGTTTTATAAAAGCCACTTAATTTATTAATTTAGCTGACTAATAAAGCCAAAATCAAAGCAAATCCAACTTGAAAAAGTACTACAAAAAACATTAAGACAAAAGTATTTTTAATTGCTCCTTTAAATTGCCTTCTTAAAATTAACTCTTGGTAGTTCCCTAAACCAATATAAATCGGATTCCGATCTAAAACAATTTTATATTTAAAGAAACTATTATAGACATTAACTCCGAAAGGATAAATTAAAAAAACTATTAAAAATAATAACATTGGATTTATAAAGAGATATGCAATCCAATTCTTTCGATACATTATCTTTTTCTAGCATCTTAATTTAATTAATTAACTGCTAATCCTTTCTTTTATCTTCTTTTTGATATTATAATCTTATTTCATTTTAATAATAAGGGTGCTACCTGCAATAGAGAGCACCCTTATTAATTTAAAGTTACATCAATTAATTATCTTACTATTGACCAGCTAAATAATCACTTACCGCTGCTTCGGCTACTGTTTCATCTTTAGTAACGAAAGCTGCTTGTCCTTCAACTAAATTAGCATAAGTACCAGCTTTAGATGAATCACCTAAAGGTAAAACATTATAATCAATAAAAGAAGCCAACAATCTTAGTGCTACCTGAATGTCATCTTCTGCAGATGGTTTAGCTTCTGGATCTGATGCAAAACCACCACCAACAGTTACGAATTTGCTTAAAGACTCAGTACTAGTCATGCCATTAATAAAGTTAACTGCCGCAGCTCTTTTTTCAGGATTATCCCAAACTTTTTTAGTAATGTAAAAACCACTAGTAAAGCCACTTAATAATGGAGTTCCAATTTCTTCATCAATTGCTGGGAAAGGATATACTTCGATATCTTCTAATTCTATTCTTCCTGCAAACCATGAACCATCCAATTGGAAAGTGTATTGCCCATCTAAGAAGTTAGCACTCGAAGTTTCTTCACTTTCATCATAACTTAAATATTCCTTAATTTCATTAAGTCTATATAAAGCATTTAACATTTTCTCGTTGCCTTCTTCGCCAGTAATTAACTCATAATAATCTGGACCAAGTTCTGCAGCCACTAAGTGATCTAACCAATAATGAGGTATATTTTGTCCATAAGCAATTGGTGCCTATCCATCAACATCTTCATTATCTTCCATCAAGATTTCTAACAATTCAATAAATTCAGCCCATGTCCAAGCATCTTTAGCTAAATATGCCTTTGCTTCTTCACTCTTAAAATGAGCAGTATTAGTAAAGATTCCTTCAACAAAACCAGTTGTTGGTACTGCATAATCGTCTAAAATAGCAGGATTTATATTTTCCGCATAATTAGGATATTTTGTTCTAATTTCCTCAATAGACACTACTAATCCGGCATCGACAAACGGCGCTGCGGCCTCACCAGTAAAGTATTGAAGAACGTCTGGTTCATTACCAGCGTCAAAAAGTGCAATTACTTCTGCTTTCTACTCTTCATCAGATGTTGCAGAATTATCTTTTTCAACTACATCATGTTCTCTTTCAAAACGATAAATATTAGACTCATAAACCAATCTGTTAGCATCTGTTCCTCCGAACATGCTCACTGTATTTAACTCAACCTTTTTTAAGGCCATCTCCATTTTCAGGTTCACATGCAGCTAGTGCAAATAAACCGAAAATTAATAATAAAACTTAATGTGATGCGCTTTTTCATCTTTTATTCCCTCCTTGTTGTAAGCGTTTTACAATTTCAATATAAAACAATAAAAAACCAACAACAATATCACTTGTTGATATTTAGGGTAATTAATTGATTTTTATGCATATTTTCCTTTTTATATCAATAATTAACTATTTTCATCATTTTCGAATTGACTATTATAAAGTTTTTCATAAAAACCTTTTTGAGCCATCAATTCTTCATGTTTGCCCTGTTCCACGATATTACCATCATCGACAACGAAAATAAGGTCAGCGTTGCGAATTGTTGAAAGGCGATGGGCGATTACAAAACTAGTTCTTCCTTTCATCAAGTTCTCAAGACCACTTTGAATTAAAACTTCAGTTCTCGTATCGACACTTGAGGTTGCTTCATCTAAAATTAACATCGGATGATTAGCTAACATCGCTCTCGCGATCGTTACTAATTGTCTTTGTCCTTGGCTAATGTTAGTGCCATTTTCATTTAAAGTAAAATCATAACCACCACTTAATGTCCTAATAAAGTGATGGGCTTGAGCATATTTAGCAGCTTCAATAACTTCTTCTCGACTTCTTTCCTTAGAACCATAATTAATATTTTCATAAATCGTCCCCTCAAAGAGCCAAGTATCTTGTAAAACCATTCCAAACAAATCTCTAACATCGCTTCTTTTCATTTTATTAATATTAACACCATCGATTAAGATCGCCCCAGAATCGACATCATAAAAACGCATTAGCAAGTTTACTAAAGTGGTTTTTCCAGCTCCAGTTGGCCCCACAATAGCGATTGTTTGCCCAGGTGTAATTTTAGCATTTAAACCTTTAATAACTTCTTGGCCTTTAAGATAACTAAATCTCACATCTTGAAATTCTACATAACCTTTAACTTCTTTTAATTTAATTAAATCAGCGCCTTCTTTTCGCTCTTCTTTTTCATCTAATAACTTAAATATTCTTTCACTAGCAGCCGCTGTTGCTTGAAGAATAGTAGCGATATTACTTATTGTTCGTACTGGATGATTTATTCTTCTTGTAAACTGTAAGAAGGTTAAAATAATTCCAATTCCTAATAAAGGGTTTTTACTTACTATAATCGCGCCTACTACCGCGACAGCAATATAAGTTAAATTACTGATGAAAAATTGGGAAGGCATCATAATTCCGGAAATAAATTGCGAACGATGAGAGCTTGTTTTTAAATCTTCATCAATCGTTAAAAATTCTTGATAAGCTTGTTTTTGGTAATTAAAGACTTTTATAATTGACTGTCCATTATAAGCTTCTTCAATATGACCATTTAATTCACCATAGGCATTAGCCTGACGAATAAAATATTTTTGGCTTAGTTTTACAAAAGTCCTCGTAACAAGAAAGCTAATAAAAAGCGAAATAAAAACAACTAACGCTAATAATGGTTGTAAAATAAGCATGACAGTAATATAAATAATTACTAAAAAGATCGACCTAAAGATTTCCGAAAAACTTTGACTTAGAGTCATATTAATTGTATCAACGTCATTAGTTAATCTTCCAATTACTTCTCCAAAAGGTTGACTGTCAAAGTAACTAAGTGGTAGTTTATTAATCTTTTCTGCTAAATCGGCTCGCATTTTATAAACAAGATCTTGAGTAACCCCAATTAAAATATAACCTTGAATATAATTAGCCAAAAAGACAGTAATAAAGACTCCCATTAAAATAAATGCCAGTCCTTTTAAAGAAACAGCGAAATCTTTAATAATCGTAATCTCATGTAAACCTGCTAAACCAGCGCCAGTTTTATAAGAGTGTTCAATACTAGAAACCATTTTCCCTAATAAATAAGGATCTAAAACAGAAAGCGAAGCTCCAATAATAGATAAAAAAGCTGCTAAGATAATTAATTTGCGATAAGGTTTAATATAAACAAGCAGTTTCGCCATAGTGCCTTTGAAATCTTCAGCTTTACCAGCGTAAACTCCGCCCCCTCTACCGCCACCACGACCGGGCATCGCTCCTCTTTGAGGAACTTTACTTGTAGTAGTTTTTTCTTTACTCATATAATTCCTCCTTAGAAAGTTGCGAGAAGGCAATTTCTTGATAAACTTTATTAGTTTTCAAAAGTTCATCATGAGTTCCCTTACCAACAATCTCACCTTTATCTAAAACTATAATTTGATTAGCATAACGAATGGTATTAATACGTTGGGCTACAATTATTTTAGTGCCATAAATATTATCATCCAAAGCTTTTCTTAAGTTTTTATCAGTTTGATAATCAAGAGCTGAAAAAGAATCATCGAAAATATAAATTAGTGGTTCCTTACTAATAGCTCTCGCAATGGAAAGCCTTTGTCTTTGACCACCACTAACATTAACACCGCCTTGAGCAATCTCACCATCAAAACCTTTTTCTTTCACTAAATTACTAGCTTGAGCAATTTCAATCGCTTTTTCTAAACGTTTTTGTTTTTCTTCTTGAGGGAGATTTCTCGTACTCTCGGCAAACATCACATTACTTTCAATAGTACCGCTAAATAAAATTCCTTTTTGAGGAACATAGCCGATTAAACTATGTAAATCATCTAGTAATAAATCTTTAATATTAATGTTATCGATTAAAATTTCACCTTGACTAACATCAAAAAAACGAGGGATTAAATTGACTAACGTTGATTTACCACTACCAGTGGAACCGATAAAAGCAGTTGTTTCATTAGCCTTAGCTTTAAAACTAATATTACAAAGCACATACTCATCAGCATCTAAATATTTAAAATTAACATTTTTAAATTCGACCTCACCTTTTAAATCTTTAGGAAGACTCTTAGGATTGTTAGTTTCTTTAATAACGATCTCTTGATCTAAGACATCCATAATTCTATTGGCAGATATTTGCGCTCTTGGAATCATAATAAAGATCATCGTAATAAACATAAAACTCATTACTGTCCGCATCGAATATTGCTGCATCACCATTAAATCACTAGGTTCAAAATCACCACCATTAAAAACGATATCTTTTCCAAAAAAGATAATCGCTAAACTAGTCAGACCCATTATTACATGCATCACCGGCCACATTAAATTATTAATCCTATTGACAAAAAGGGTTAAGTCTTTAGTATCCTTGGCTGCTTTTTTAATCTTTTCCTCTTGGTAACTTTCAGTATTATAAGCTCTAATAACTCTTAAACCAGTTAAGTTTTCTCGCGTCGTAAGATTCATTCTATCGACAAGCTTTTGAACGATTTTAAATTTTGGCAATATTAAGATAAAAATAACCGAAACCAAAATTAAAACACTAATGACTGAAACAACTAAAATCAGCGATAACGAAGGCTGCAACATCACCGACATCACAATCGCTCCAACAGCCATAACCGGCTGTAAAATAATCATTCTAAGCAACATATTAACTAAGTTTTGAAGTTGTTGAATATCATTAGTAGAACGCGTTATTAAAGAGGAAGTTTGAAAATAATTAATCTCACTCATCGAGTAATTTTGAATCTTTTCATAAACAGCTTTTCTAATATCACTAGCAAAGCCAGCCGCGACCTTAGCTTCTAAATAACCAGATAAAATTGTAATTCCAATACTGGCAATCGAAATTAATACCATATAGATTGTCGCTTTAACAATTACTTTAACATTTAAAACAACTTCAATGCTATTTTGTTTTAAACCCAGCCCTTCACCAACTATTTTTCCCATAAAAAGTGGTAAAGCCAATTCGCCTAAAGCTCTTAAAGCAACAAAAATAAAAATTAACGTTACTAAATGCCAATATGGTTTTAAATATTTTAATGCTCTTTTCATATGACCTCATTTCTAAAAAAGAAACCCCTTATTAAAAATAAGAAGTTTGATATTTAATATTTATATACTATTTATCTTAATCTATTTTTATACTAAAGTAAAGAAAAAGAACTAACAAAAGTAGTCTATTTCTTAAGCATTATAATAGTTTTTAATCAATTGTTTAAATCGAAGTTGCCTCAAAAGGCTTTCCAGCAGCCTTCGGCGCCCTTGATTTTTTCGAAGAAATCGCTAAAGCAATCATCGTCACTAGATAAGGTAACATTCTAATTATCATTGAAAGCGGGACTTTTGGATATTTTTCCATAAAATCCTTAATAAAACCGAATCCAAAAAAGGAAACTGAAAGCATTGAAAAAGTACCAAAGAAAATCGCGCTTAAAAAGATTCTTCCCGGTTTCCATTGCCCAAAGATTAAAACAGCTAATGCCAAAAACCCGTAACCAGAAACCGAACCATCAAAGCTAATAGCGGTAGGAATAACATAAATTAAACCTCCCATCGCTCCTAAAAACCCTGAAATCAAAACCCCAATCCAACGGTATTTAACGACATTAATTCCCACTGATTGTGCTGCTTCAGGGTGTTCCCCACAACTAGACAATCTTAAACCAAATTTAGTATATTTAAAAATAACTATCGTAATTATTAAAATAATAATCCCAATATAAGTAGTTAAATAAGCCCTATCGAAAAAGATATAATTAAGAAAAGGGACTTTATTTAAAAAAGTTGATTTAAGCTGAAATCGAGCTTTAAAATAAACTCTTGTATCCTTTATAATTGCTTTGGAAAGAAAGATTACAAAAGCAGCAGCTAACAAATTAAGAGCTGTACCCCCAATCGTTTGATCAGCTTTCATATTAATAGCTAAAAAAGCTAATAAGCTTGAAAAAATTATTCCAGAAACACCAGCCACTAAAAGCGCCAATATTAATAATAATTGCTGATTATTATCTAAAATATGTGCTTCTTGCATAAAGTGAATAAACAAAACTCCAAAAAAAGC
>DUQU01000061.1 GCA_012837645.1 Acholeplasmataceae bacterium
AAGAAGAGTGCTATTAATTAATAAAAATTTAAATGAAAGGATAATATTAAATAAAAACTAACAGTTAAGTCCTTTTTATTAATTCAATAATAGAGACTTTTTTCATCTTTCTTAATGTTAAAGTGGTTGTTAGTAAGACGATGACAAAAACAATTAAAGCGGCGTTTAAATAAAGCTTAAAGCTTTTAATTACTTCTAAAATTAAACTGCCATCGCTATCAGTCATAAAGGCTTGGAAAATGTTTAAACCAAAATGCGATAAGATTATCCCCAAGATAGTCGCGATAAAACTTAAAATAATAGTTTTAATTAAAAAAGTTAAAGTAATCTCTTTTTGTTGGTAACCTAGAGCTTTTAAAAGCCCAATACTCTTACTTTGTTTATTAATTAAATAAACTAATAAAGAAGAAGAAAGCAAGAAAACAACTAAACCGATAAAAAGCTCCATTACTATTAAAAAGATCGTTTGACTGTTTTCTATTTGCTCTAAAAAAGGAATAGAGTCATCCCAATAAAGAGGATAATGCTCTATACCAGGATAATAATTAGTTAATTCTTCAGTAATAATTGTTTCATAAAGTTCTTTAATATTAACATCTTTATTAAACCTAAAAAAGAGATGAGCAGAAGCACCAGTTTTATCGACAAAGTCATCAAAAACAAAATAAGCTCTATTTTTATTAACAGCGTAAGTAGGTGTTTTAAAAGTCCCCACTATTTTAACATTTACATTAGTAAAACGTGAACTATTAAATAAGAAAGTATCATTTAAAGAAAGCCCTTCTTTAGTAAAAACAACATCATCAATTAAAACTTCATTAGCCTTATCGGGAAAGCGCCCTTTAACTAAGCTATCTTCGATGTTAAAATAGCTAAAACCATCAAAATCATCAAAGCCAATAAAATAAATTGAGTTAATTTTCT
This sequence comes from Acholeplasmataceae bacterium, assembly GCA_012837645.1. GTDB lineage: Bacteria > Bacillota_I > Bacilli_A > Acholeplasmatales > UBA5453 > DUQU01. The sequence goes on from DUQU01000061.1 coordinate 925, forward strand.
TGTTAGTTTGTGTTTTTGCTGTTATTGTTCCGGGGATATAAATAAAGATAAATTTTTCTACTTCAGGCAAATCCTCCATCACAGCTTTAAAGTTCTCATCAATGTCAAAATAAGGCTCTTCATAAATAGTTCTCCTCACCTCTAAGTCAGGAAAATTATCACCAGCAAAGCTTTTAATCATCGCTTTTAAAGAACTAGCTAAACTAATAATAAAAACAACCGCCCCAATACCGGTAACAATAGTTAAGATGATTAAAAGTGATTGCTTGTAAGATTTAATAATAAAGCTCCAAGCTAATTTAAATGTTAATTTCATTGTTAACTCCTTTTTATTAGTTCAACAAGCGGAACATTTTTCATTTTTCTTAGCGTTACCAAACTGGAAATAACTACAACCACAGAAACAATTAAAACGGCATTTAAATAAAGTTTTCCAGATTTAATAACTTCTAAAAGTGCTCTTCCTTCTTTATCAGTCATAAAGGTTTGAAAAACATTTAAACCAAAATGAGAGAAGAAGATACCAATAAGACTAGCAACTAAAGTTAAAATGATAGTTTCAATAAAAAAGCTTAAATAAAGATAGTTGTTTTGATAACCTAACGCTCTTAAAGTTCCAATTGTTTTTTGTTTTTTATTAAGAGCGTGAGTTAAAAGCGAAGAAGAAAGTAAAAAGACGACGAGACTAATAAAAAGTTCCATCACGATTAAAAAGATCGTTTGGCTTTCTCCGATCGTCTCCAAATAAGGAACTTCACTATCCCAATAGACTTCATAATAGTCGATGTTTGGATAATATTCCTCTAATAAAGGTTTGAGAGTATTATTGTAAAAATCTCTTAGATCGACACCATCTTTAATTCTAAAATAAAGGCGAGCAGCTTCTACATTTTCTTGATAAAAAGTATCATCGACAAAATAAGCGAGGTTTTCATGAACATTGTAAGTAAGCGGTTTAAATGTTCCCACGATTTTAATTTCTGCTTTTCTCCCCACACTAAAAAAGGTAGCGTGATAATTTTGATTTAATTTTAAATTGCTTTTTTCAAAATAATGATCAGCGACAATCATTTCATTAGTATTAGTAGGTAAAGTCCCTTTAACAATATTATTAGTAATATCAAAAAAGGTAAAGCCATCGAAATTATCGAAGCCAAGTGTTTTTAAATCTTCATTAATGAGATTAGTATCAGCGTCTACTAAGATTGTCGTTCCTGGGGTAAAAAAGAAGTTAAACTTTTCCACCTCATCATGACTTAAAACAGCTTCTTTAAACTCCTTGTTTACTTTAAAATAAGGATCACCATGAACGAGATAGCGTACTAAAATATCAGGAAAATTATCTTTTCCAAACCTACTGACCATCCGATCTAAAGAACTCGCTAAAGAGATTACGAAAACAACGGAAGCGATACCTGTAATAATTGTTAAAACTATTAAAAGTGATTGCTTGTAAGATTTAATAATAAAGCTCCAAGCTAATTTAAATGCTAATCTCATCTTATTATCAGGTTTACTCTTTTAAGAGAGTAACGGTAGAATCGAGATGAGCTTTTCTAAGTGAGTTTAAAGTCGCTAACATCACAGTTAAAAAGACAACTACAAAAGAAATGATATATAAATACTCATTAACAGAGATAATTAAACGCGGCTTCCCCTCAGGATCCCGCATTATTTTTCTTAAAAACCGTAAACCAATATCGGTTAATAAATAACCTAAAACACTAGCGATAACAGCTAAAAGATAAGATTGTAATATAAAAGTTCTTCTTAAATGTCTTTTCTCATAACCTAAGGCTTTTAAAACACCAATTTGCATTCTTTTCTCATTGATAGAAAAGCTGATGACGCTCGCGGTAATTAAAAAGATTGCCAGCGCGATAAAAATTTGAATAGTAGCTAAAACTAATACTTGAGTCTTTTTAATTAATTTATAAGTAGTACTTTCTTCTACTAAAGAGACAGTCCGGTAGTCTGAGTCTTTAAAGTGTTCATTATGAATTTCTAAATAATCATCTAAATCATTTTTATCCTTGAGTCTAATATTAATAGCCCCAAAAGGAGCGCTCTCAAGATTTTTGTAAAAACTGCTATAAAGAGTATAAGCATTTCGGGAACTAAAAAAGTCATCCTTTCTTTGATAACTACCGACAACCTCAAGTTCAAGAAACCTATTTGCTCTTTTAATTGTAATTGTGGAAGGGATTTCTAAGGCTAATTGTTTTCGTAAGGATTCGGAAATAATTATTTCTCCCCCCTTATTAGGGACTCTTCCTTTAAAAACTTCATCGGCTTTAAAATATTTAAAAACTCCTTCATTACCATAAGTAATATTAAAAGGTTGCTCCTCGTCTGTCGTAATAAGAGTAGTAGCGTTATTAGTAAGATAAATAACTTCATCAATATAATCATTTTCTAAAATCCAACGATAGTCATCTTCATTGTAGTTAAAACTACCACCACCTTGCTTGACCATTCTCAGGTCATATAATATGGAATAGATGGCGTTTTCTAAGGTATGATTTAAAGAAGTAAATAAAGTTGTTAAAAAGAGCAGTGAAGCAATCCCCGCTAACATCGTAAAAATGATGATTAAAGATTGTAAAGGAGCTTTAATGATAAACTTAAAAGTTAATTTAAAAGAAAGTTTCATAATTCACCTACTTATTTTTAATAATTTTAACAACCGTTAAATTGTTAACACGTAGAAGGGGTATTAAAGCCCCCAATAAATTAAAGGTAAGCATTACTAAAAAGGTTAATAAAGTGTATTTATTGTTAATATTGATATTGAGCCAAATGAGTTTATCTTTACTGCCTGTAACGGCTAAACGATCAAAAATAACAGTAAGACCATAACCAAACAAAAGCCCCGCCAAAATGCTTAAAAGCGAAAGAAAAGCAATTTGGATAATAAAAATAAAGTTAGTTTCTCTTTTCGTAATCCCGATCGCTTTTAAAATCCCAATTTGTTGAGTCTTCTCTTTAACATGAAGCGATAAAACATTCATCAACCCAATCGCGATTGCAAAAGCAGTAATAATTTGAATGATAACGACTGCAATTTTTTCCACGTAAACAATATTAATAATGTCATCATTATCTAAGGCCCAATCAAAAAAGAGGGGATTATCGAAATAACTTTCCAAAAGAGGTGTTAATTCTTTAATAACAGCGTTACTACTAAGAGGGCTTTTTAAGCTGATTTCTAAATGGGTAGGAGTATCAAGCCCACTAAACTCTTGTAAAAGTTGATAGTCGACAAAAATATGATTTTCACTAAAGAAAACGATATCGCTATAATATATCTTCTTAACGCTAGCGTTAATAATAATCTCTTTATTTTCAGCAAGCTTTAAAGGAAAATTAAAATCAAGACTTTTAAAATCGCCTTGATAATGATAAGCTCTTTTTAATTTTCCAAATAAGCGGTGGCCAATCGCGACCTCAAAATGATTAGCTTCATCGTTAACTAAGGTATTAGTAGGATCTTCGCCCTGATGACTCCT
>DUQU01000062.1 GCA_012837645.1 Acholeplasmataceae bacterium
ATCATCATCTTGAATTGTGTCTTTTTGTGCAATAACTTTAGCTCCCCCAAAATCATTAATGCTTGTTGCGTTAGCATAAGGGCTATCTTTTCTAACAATAATGACATTTTCGCTAAGATAGTAAGGAGTACTAAAATCAACTTCTAAAGCTCTTTCAGAAGTAGGACTCATTCCAGCAACAATTAAATCAATATCACCATTTTGCAAACTAATTATTAATCCATCCCATTCGATTGCTTTGATAACTAGTTTACGGTTAAGGTTATCAGCGATGTATTTTGCAATTACAACGTCATAACCATCAGCATATCCTGGTTGACCGCTAATTTTTGTGGCATATTCTGATGTTTTCTTCATTTCCATCCAATTAAAAGGAGCATAATCGGCTTCCATACCCACAATTAACTCTTTTCTTGTGTCTTGTTCGCAACCTATAAGAGCGAATGATAAAACAAACAAGCTCAATAACAATAATACTTTTTTCATTTTCTAGACCTCTTTTCTTATTTTTTAAAATAAAAAAGTGCCCTTGAGCACTAATCAAATAAGAATAAAGTATGAAAATCAAATTTGTCTAGCGCCTCTACTTTTAGTAGGAGTGTTATAAATATTTTTTATAACCCCATAACAACTTTATGCCTAAGGTTGCTATTCGGCGATGGTTGCCTTTCTTACACTTCTTCGAATGCCTTCTTGGTGTAATACTATTCTGCATCGCTGCCTCTAACTTTTTTATTTGTATACATCATAATCAATTAATTAATAGAAGTCAATAATTATGATAGTGGAAACGCTTTTTCTAGTTAATCTTTTTTTTAAAAACAGAAATAAGCTGGTGCCTCCAGTGAGAATCGAACTTACAATTCAAGCTTACCATGCTTGCGTTTTACCATTAAACTATGGAGGCAGACACCATAAATAATTTTAGCATATAAAAAAATTAAGGCAAATATAATGTGACGGTGTTGACTGTTAATGAAAGTATTATTATAATAGATATAATGATTTTTTAAAAAATAAAAAGAAAAGATGGAGAAATAATGATAGTTTTAACGCTAGATCAAAAATATGAAACGATAATTCGCTTATTTGATAGTAAGAAAGATTATAAAACTTTAAATAAAGTAAAAGAATTAAAAGTATTTAATAATAATGGTAAAGAGATCTTTTTTGATCTAAAATTAAATCGTTCAGGAAGGATTTATTTAAGTTTAAATAAAAAGGATAAAGAAGGAATAAGAACATTAGGATATCAATTAGGCAAGAGGCTTAATCATGAAAAGGTTACTAAGGTAAGTTTAGATGCAAGAGGTTTTAGCGATGTTATTGTTTACTTAATTGAAGGCTTATTGATGAGTAACTACCGTTTTACATATAAAAAGGAAGAAGAGGGTGAGCAATGGGAATCAGAAGTTTCTCTTTCAAATGTCGACCATAATTTAATTTTGGAGCAAGCAAATTTAGTCAATGCTATTTTCACAACGAGAGATTTAGTTAATACGCCTGCAATTGATTTATATCCTGATAGTTATGCGAAGAAAATTCAAGAGTTATTTAAAGACACTAGTGTTGATGTTGAAGTTTTAGGGTTAACAGAAATTAAAGCTCTGAAAATGGAAGCCTTTTTAGCGGTCAATAAAGGAGCCGATAATGAACCACGGTTTGTGGTTTTAAAATATTTGCCTAATAAAGAAGAAAAAGAACATTTAACTATTGTCGGCAAAGGAGTTACTTATGATACTGGGGGTTATGCAATTAAATCTGCCCAAGGAATGTCTACGATGCATACCGATATGGCTGGGAGCGCAGTAGTGGTGGGACTCTTTAAAGCTCTTAATGATAATTGTGTTAATAAAAATGTTGTAGGTGTGATGGCTTTAACTGAAAATATGATTTCTGGTAAATCTTATAAAAATGGTGATATTATCAATTCTATGAAGGGTCTAACAATTGAAGTAGGAAATACCGATGCAGAAGGTAGACTAACTTTGGCTGATGCCTTATATTACGCTGCGACTAAATTAAATAGTGAAAAGATTATTGAATTATCTACTTTAACAGGTGCTTGTATCGTGGCTTTAGGTACTGATGTTGCTGGATCTATTAGCAATAATGATGAATTATATCAAGCGGTTTTTAAAGAGAGTTTAGAGACTGGAGAATCAATTTGGCGTCTTCCAATAGTTAAACCATTAGAGGATGCTGTTAAAGGAACTTTTGGTGATCTTAAAAATTCCATTCCCGGTGGAGCAGGAGCGATTACCGCAGGAATCTTTTTGACCCATTTTGTCGAAGATAAACCATTCTTACACCTTGATATTGCCGGAGTCTCTTATGGTAAAAAAAGAAAATATTATTCTGAAGGTGCGAGCGGATTTGGCGTAAAGACATTATATAGTTATATTAAAAACAAATAATAGTTAAGTCGGGGAGTAGCTTAGTTTGGTAGAGCGCTGGGCTGGGGGTTCAGAGGTCGCAGGTTCAAATCCTGTCTCTCCGACCACCAATTATATCAAGGGGCGAAGTTTAGCAAGCGCTTAAAGAGTTATTTGCTTTGTTTTCTTGTTATTGGTAGTTGCTTGTGTTATAATCCAATTAGACGGAACTAAAAAACCGTTGAGTTTTATAAGAAGGAGCAAAATTTAATGACAGGCAAAGTAAAATGGTTTGACGGAAAAAAAGGTTATGGCTTCATTTCAACAGATGATGGCCAAGATGTATTTGTTCATTATTCCGCCATCCAGTCTGAAGGATTTAAGAATTTATCCGAAGGCGACGAAGTTGAGTTTGAAATTAATGATGGTGAAAGAGGCCCACAAGCTTCTAACGTTGTTAAAATATAAGTTCAATTTTACTTAAAAGACTAGCGATAGTCTTTTTTTTGTGCATTTAGTGAAGAAATTTAATTTAGATTGTGAGATATTAAATAAATTGGTATAATGTGATAAAGGAAGTGGTAATATGCAGAAAGAAATACTTTTAGTAGAGAAAAATCATTTAAAAGAAATACTAAAAGATATTAAAGATGATAAATATGATAAAATCGATGAGCATTTTAAAATAAAATATGCTTATGATGCTGTTCATATAGAAGGAACGAATTCAATTACCTTAGAAGAAGCATTTACTTTAAAAACCATTGATAAGGAACATAAGCTTTCTGAATTGGAGCAAAAAGAATTATTAAACCATGTTAAAGCTTATCAATATATTAACCAGCAAGCAAAAAAGAAAGCATCAATTACTGAGGAATTTATTAAAGATATTCATCAAATTGTTTTAGAGGGGATTATGGATGGTGGTCTCTATCGCCAAGTAAATGTTGGTTTGAAAGGCTCTCTTCATCAACCGCCTGATTATGTTAAAGTATATGATAGAATGAAAAAATTTATTAACTTTTTAGATTTTGAGTTTGAAGGTGACGCGATTAAAAAGGCAGCCTTTGTTCATCTCTCAATTGCAAAAATACATCCTTTCTTAGATGGCAACGGTAGAGTAGGAAGATTGCTGATGAATTATTGTTTAATATTAGATGGCTATTTGCCAATATCAATCAATGAAGATGTAAAAGAAAAGTATTTTAAAGCATTAGATCAGTTTAAATTAGAAAAGAAAACCACTTTGTTAGAAGAAATTATTACGAAACTACTTTTAATCAGGTTTAATGAAGTTATTTTAAAATTAAGTGAATAAAAACATTAATCTCGCCCAAGGCGGGTTTTTTGTAAGGGATTAAGATGAAAGAAGAATCGAAATATAAAATAACTAATTTTTTACGTTATTATGGGGATGCTTTATTTTATCCTTTTTTGGCTTTATATTTTAGTCATTTAAATAAAACTGAATCTCAAATTGGTTTTCTTTTAATGTTGATTCCTTTACTAGGTGCTATTTTAAATCCTTTCTGGAGTTTAGCTAGCAAAAACATTAATTATAATAGAAAAATCATTATCTTTTTATCACTTATAGAAGCAGTGGTAATTATTTATTTAACCTTGGTTGTAAAACTACCTTATTTGGTAATTGGCGCGCTTTTATTAGCGATTGTTGGACAACCGTTTTATGTGTTGTTTGATGGGTTTACCGCAGTTTATACTATTAGCAATGAAGTTAGTTTTGGCCGTTTACGTTTATTTGGTTCTATCGGTTTTGCTATTGGCGCTTTAATGGGAGGATACTTTTTAAAATTGACTTCTTTTTATTTGCTTTTTTCATTAGCATCAATAGCCTTTGTTTTAGTGAGTTTAATGCTCATTTGGATTAAACCTTTGAATTTAGTTTTAAATAAAACTTTAACAGAAAACCCACAGCCTAAACAGCTCTTTAAAAATAAAAAGTATTTAAAATTTAGTATGTTTTTTATTATTTCTATGGGAATCCTTTTTTCAGGAGAGGCTTTTTTGGGTGTTTTTTTTAAAAGTCTAGAAATTAGTTCGGATAGATATGGGATAGTGGTTTTCATTCAAGTGATTATTGAAGCCTTAATTTTATTTTTATTAACGAAATGGAAACATAAAAAAAGATTAATGTTTGTAATGGTTTTTATTGTGTTAGCGAACTTTATTAGGTTTTTCTCTTTTAATTTTTCGCCCCCACTAATACTTTTAATTCTTGTTTCGATCTTTAGAGCTGTTAGTATGGGAGGGCTTTTATTTGTTTCGGTTGAATATATGAAAATTAATGTTTCCGCTCATAATATCACTTTAGGAATAGTTTTATTTTACAGTGTTAAAAATGTTTTACAGGCAATATATACTTTTATAGGTGGTTATTTTATCGAAAGATATAGTTATCAAAGTTTTTATTTAATGACGGCTTTTATTACCTTGACAGCGTTATTTTTTATTGATTATCGCTCTTCCTATGATACAATAGAAAAGGGCGTGGAAAAGTGATTGCAGGATTAGTTTATCAATTAAAAGTTAAAAGGAAAACTGATATTGGCTACTTGTTAGAAGACAATGAACAAGAGGTTTTTTTACATAATAATGATTGTTTCGGCAAAACACCAATTGCAGGAGAGGTTGTTGAAGCCTTTTTATTTCATGATTTTAAAGGAAGATTAGCTGCGACTTTAAAGTTACCGATAATTACATTAGAAAAAGTTGCTTTTTTAGTGGCTGTTGAGGTTGTTTCTAATTTAGGTGTTTTTTTTGATAACGGCATCGATAAACATTTATTATTGAGTAAAGATGATCTGCCGAATGATAGAAGTGAATGGCCCCAAAAAGGCGATCAGCTCTATTTAACACTAAAAGGGAAGAATCGTTTGGTTGCGAAAAGAGTTTTTCATTTAGAACCTATAAAAACTGATTTAAGAGAAAAAGAAATAGTAAAAGGATATGTTAATAATATTAAAGATGAAGGAATTGATGTTATCACTTTAAAGGAAGAATTAATTTTTATTCATAAGACTCAAACAAGAAAAAAACACCGCCTTGGAGAAAAGTTAAATGTGACAATTATGAAGGTTTATCAAGATAGTATTCATGGCACGTTAATTAAACAAAAGGAAGAGATGATTGAATTAGATGCTAATTTGATTTTAAATTATTTAAAAAAGCATCGTGAAATGAGTTTAGGAAACAGTAGTAGTCCAGAAGAGATATTTGCCCAATTCAATTTATCAAAAAAAGCTTTTAAGAGAGCATTGGGCAGTTTATATAAAGCGAGATTAATCGATTTTAAGGATAATAAAACAATTTATATAGGTGATAAAAGTGAATAAATTAGTAAAAGAAATAACTTCAAGAGAAAAGGATTTTGCACAATGGTATACTGATGTATGTCTTAAAGCTGAATTAATGGATTATAGCGATGCTAAAGGATTTATAATCTATCGTCCCTACGGCTACGCAATGTGGGAAAATATTCAAGATTACTTAAATTTAAAGTTTAAAGAAAGCGGACATGAAAATGTTTATATGCCGTTAGTAATTCCAGAAAATCTTTTCCAAAAAGAAAAAGATCACGTTGAAGGCTTTTCGCCTGAAGTTGCTTATTTAACTACAGACAATAATGATACTGAAGAAAAATTGATTGTGAGACCAACGAGTGAAGTGCTTTTTTGTGAACATTATAAGAAAATAATTAATTCTTACCGTGACCTTCCAAAAAAATATAATCAATGGTGTAACGTGGTTCGTTGGGAAAAAACAACGCGACCTTTTTTAAGAGGAAAAGAGTTTTTATGGCAAGAAGGCCACACCGTTCACGCTACTGAAAAAGAAGCTCGCGAGGAAACTCTTTTAATGTTAGATATTTATAATAAAATGGGAGAAGAATTGCTTGCTATACCTTTTGTTACTGGTTTAAAAACCGAGAAAGAAAAGTTTGCTGGAGCGATAGAAACTTATTCAATTGAAGCTTTAATGCATGATGGTAAAGCTTTACAAAGTGGAACTAGTCATTATTTAGGTAAAAACTTTTCAAAACCGTTTAATATTATTTACCGCGATTCTAATAATCAAGAACAGTTTGTTTATCAGACTAGTTGGGGTGTTTCAACACGGTTATTAGGTGCTGTTATTATGGTGCATGGTGATGATGAAGGGTTAGTTTTACCTCCATATATCGCACCTACTCAGGTGGTAATTATTCCGATTCAATCTAAAAATGAAATAGTCCAAAAGATAACTTCAAATCTTTTTCAAAAATTAGAAAAGAAAAACATTAGAGTAAAGTTAGATAATCAAGATAAATCGCCAGGCTGGAAATTTAGTGAATACGAGATGAAGGGTGTCCCAATTAGGATCGAAATAGGACCTAAAGATATTGAAGCTAATGAGGCGACAATCGCTTTAAGATATAGTCGCGAAAGAATTAAAGTTCCCCTAACAAAAATTGAAGATGAAATCGAATTACTATTAAAAAATATTCATGAAAAGATGTATCAAAAAGCCTTAAGTCATGTTGAAAAAAACACTCATACATTAACCGATTTTAGTTTGTTTGAAAAGACTATTGATAAGGGTGGTTACATTAAAATGAGCGTTCACGATGATGCTGAAGAGATTATTAAAGACAATTTTCAGGCTTCAGCGAGAGTGATAATTGCTGAACCATTACTTAACGAAATTTGTCCGGTAACTAATAAAAAGGCAACTGAAACAATTTTATTTGCACGCGCGTACTAATAATAAAAGAAAAGATTCTTTTACACTAGACCTTTTAATAAAATGATATCAGGTTTGGAGAGGAGAATCTTTTTTACTTAAAAAGCAGGTTAAACAATTGAGAATAATGAGGGTTTAAAAAGTTTAAATCTAACGGCAATAAAGCTTTATTAACTAATAAAGAACTTAAATATGGTTGATTAATCTCTTGGTAGCTAATTACCGCTCTAGTAATTAGACCTTTTTCGATTTCTAGATGGACTTTGTAGTTGTTTTTTTCAATAAAGAGAGTAGAAGAAGGAGATTCGTAATAATTCCATTCCTTTTTTAAATATTTTTCCTTTTCCAAGGTTTGAATTTTGAGGATATCACTAGCTGTTAAAATTATTTCTTTGTTGATATTAAAATAAGTTAATAAATACGCAATTAATTCACTTAAAGACAAAGTTAAATACTGATTAATGTTTAGGACCGAAGAAGGCCGCGACTCCACAGCTTTGCTAGTATGAATTAAAGGATTTTTAAGAACTTTTTTCAAGTTTGATAAATTGCAATCAAAAAGGATAGTGCCGTGATGAAGAAGAATGTCTTTATATAAATATTGAGCATTACCTCCAATTTTCTTACTATTTAACTTAAGATCGCTTTTAGGGCTGAAATAAGCCTTTAATCCCAAATCATTTAAAGCATTTATTAGTAGGGAAGTCATTAGTTTATAATTATTGACTTTCCCTTTTGCTTTTGTAATAATCGAGTAATTAAGATTTCCTAAATCATGATAGACAGTCCCACCACCAGAATTTCTTCTAAAAAGAGGTATTTTTTCTTGGTTTAAAAATAAAGAGTTAACTTCGTTATAAGCATTTTGATTTCGCCCAATAATGACGGCAGGTTCATTTTGCCAAAATAAAAAAATATCTTCACCTTTATAAAGATGTTTTAAAATGTATTCTTCCCAAGCTAAATTAAAAGATGCTTTTTTAGAAATTGGCTTTACAGTATAGTGCATAAAAGACCTCACAATAGTATTTTATCACATCACTTGTCAAAGGGATTACAAAGTGCATTAAGGATGAGCGTTTGGGCAAGAAACTAGCCTTTTATATATTATAATGGCTGTGGAAAAATAGTAAAGGAGGAAGAAAATATGTTTAAAACATATTCTGCAAAGAAAGATAAAGTTTATCAAATTTTAGACGAAAAAGGCAATCTTGTTTTGCCTGAAGAAGAGCCTAAAATAACTAAAGAAACTTTACTTAAAATGTATCAAACAGCTTTGTTTGCGAGAAGAGCAGACATTAAAGCGTTACAGTATCAAAGACAAGGAAGAATGCTAACTTACGCACCTAATATTGGTCAAGAAGGTGTTCAAATTGGAACTGCTGCTGCAATGGAAGAAAAAGATTGGTTTTCTCCGATGTATCGAGATTTAAGTATTCAATTATATCGTGGAGAATCATTGGAAAATATTTATTTATATTGGTATGGAAATGAAAGAGGGTCTTTAAAACCTAAAGGAGTTAAAAACTTACCTGTCAATGTTATTATTGGTTCTCAAACTAATATCGCTGCAGGACTAGCGATGGCTTCAAAAATTAGACAAACTGATGAAGTGACGGTGTTTACAGTTGGGGATGGTGGTACTAGTCATGGAGAATTTTATGAGGGGTTAAATTTCGCTGCAGTTTTTGACCTTCCTGTTGTAGGAGTAATTCAAAATAATCAGTATGCAATTTCTACTCCGACTAATAAAGCGACAAAAGCAGAAACTTTTGCACAAAAAGGTGTTGCTTTTGGAATCCCATATGCTTTGGTCGACGGTAATGATCCTTTAGCTGTTTATAAAACAGTTAAAACAGCAATTGAAAGGGCGCGTAAAGGCGAAGGTGCAAGTTTAATTGAGGCTTATACATATCGAATGGGGCCTCATACAACTTCTGATGACCCTTCTATTTATCGAACTAAAGAAGAGGAAGCAAGTTGGGCTAAAAAGGATCCTTTGATTCGTTTTAAAAATTATCTTATTAAGAAGGGATACTGGTCAGAAAAAGAAGAAGAAAGTTATTTAGAAACGATAGAAAAAGAAATTGGAGAAACGTTTCAAAAAGTAGAAAGTTACGGAGCTAAAGTAGAATTAAAAGAAATATTTGAACATACTTTTGCAGCGATGACTCCAGAATTAAAATCTCAAATGGAAGAACACGAAGAATTTTTAAAAGAGGTGAAATAAGATGGCAGCTATAACATTACTACAAGCAATTAATCAAGCTTTAGATCAAGCGATGGCGAACGACGAAAGAGTAGTAGTTTACGGTGAGGACACTGGTTTTGAAGGTGGTGTTTTCAGAGTCACAGCTGGATTACAAAAAAAATATGGTGAAGCAAGAGTGTTTGACACTCCGATTTCAGAATCGACGATTGCAGGCGCAGCGATAGGAATGGCTATTAATGGCCTTTTACCGGTTGCTGAAATTCAGTTTGACGGCTTCATTTTTCCTGCTTTAACAGATTTAGTTACTCACGCTGCTCGTTTTAGAAATAGATCAAGAGGTCAATACAGCGTTCCCATGGTTTTAAGAGTACCACATGGTGGTGGAATTAGAGCTTTAGAGCATCATTCAGAATCGATCGAGATGTTTGTGGCGTCAGTTCCTGGATTAAAAGTGGTAACTCCTTCAACACCTTATGATGCAAAAGGATTATTATTGGCTGCGATAAATGATCCTGATCCAGTAATTTATTTAGAACCTAAAAAGATTTATCGAGCTGGCCGTCAAGAAGTTCCCGAAGAAAGTTATCAAATTCCTTTGGGAAAAGCGAAAGTTGTTAAACCAGGAACGGACATTACTGTTGTTAGTTGGGGCGCGTTAGTTAGAATGGTTGAAAAAGCTGCACTTGAAGTTGCTAAAGAAGGCATTTCTGTCGAAGTGATTGATTTAAGAACTTTAGTTCCATATGATAAAGAAACATTAATTCAATCAGTAAAGAAAACAGGAAAATTTATGGTCGTAACAGAGGCAGTAAAATCCTATGGTCCTGCAAGTGAATTAATCGCGATGATCAATGAAGAAGCATTTTATCACTTAGAAGCAGCACCAGTGAGGTTTACAGGTTTTGATATTACCGTACCACTTGCTAGAGGAGAACATTATCATTATCCTAGCGAAGAAAAGATTATTAGTTATTTAAGAAAACTATATTTAGCAAAACCGTAAAGGAGGGATAGTAAATGTATTTATTTAAGTTTGCCGATATCGGCGAAGGGATTCATGAAGGGACCATTTTAAAGTGGAATTTTAAAGAAGGCGACAAAGTCAAAGAAGGTGACACTTTAGTAATAGTAGAAACTGATAAAGTAAACGCTGAATTACCTTCACCGGTTACTGGTACAATTGTTAAAATTAATTTTAATGTAGGTGATGATCTACATGTTGGTGACGTAATTGTTGAGATTGATGATGGTAAAGAAAGTAAAAAAGAAAAAAGCAGTGAGCCTCAAGAGGAAAAAAAAGAAAAAGGCGCTGGCGTCGTTGGCGAAATTGAAGTTTCTGATGAGATAATTGAGACTGTTAAAGAAGAAAACATTAATGAAGAAACAAAAAAAGTACTTGCAAGTCCAATTGCGAGAAAAATAGCAGCGACTGAAAACATTGATATTAATGAAATCATTGGAACGGGCCCTCAAGGTCGAGTTTTAAAAACAGATGTTGTTAACTATCAAAAAGAGACTGAGTTTGCCATTACAGAAGACCATCAAGTTAGTGATGAAATAGAAGTCATTAAAGTCTCGAGATTAAGAAGAGCAATTTCAAAAGCAATGACAACCTCAAAAGCAATGATCCCTGATACCGTTTTATTTGATGAGGTTAACGTTGATAAGTTAGTTGAATTTAGAAATGAAGCAAAACTTTTAGCTCTTAAAGAAGATATTAAGTTAACATATATGGCCTTTATAAGTAAAGCAGTGCTAATAGCTTTAAAAGAGTTTCCGATTTTTAATTCTTCTTATGATGCAGAAAAGGGAGAGGTTTATTTAAAGAAGCAAATCAATTTAGGTTTCGCTGTTGATACACCTGATGGTCTTATCGTTCCTAATATTAAAAATGCTAATGACTTAGCTATCTTCCCTTTGGCAACTAAAATAGACTATTTGGCAACTAAAACAATTGAAAGAAAGCTCTCACTTTCCGAACAACAAAATGGTACCTTTTCAATTACTAATTTTGGTTCGATAGGGATTCCATTTGGTGTTCCAATTATCAATTATCCTGAGGTTGCTATTTTGGGAATAGGACGAATTAATAAAAAACCAATTGTTGTTGATGATAGCATTAAAATCGGATATATGCTACCATTATCATTAGGAGTGGATCATCGGATAATTGATGGTGCCGATGCAGGAAGATTTTTAAATAAAATAAAAGAACTATTAAATAATCCAACCTTATTAGTTCTTAGTTAGAGGTGAAATATATGTATGATGTAGTTATTATTGGTGGCGGTCCTGGTGGTTATGTTGCGGCTATTAAAGCTGCTCAATTGGGAGCGAAAGTAGCGTTAATTGAAAAAGAGTCATTAGGTGGAATTTGTCTTAATCATGGTTGTATTCCTACAAAAGCGCTAATAAAATCTAGTAAAGTATATCAAACAATAAAAGATAGTGAAAGTTTTGGAATTATAGGTGCTCAAGAAGCTGATTTTGATTGGCAAAAAATTATCAAAAGAAAAGATAAGATCGTTAAACAACTTACTAACGGGGTCGCTTTTTTATTGAGAAAAAATAAAGTTGATGTCTATAATGGTTATGGAGAAATAGTTGACAATAAAAACGTTAAGGTTGGTGATGATATTTTAGCTACAAAAAATATTATTATTGCAACCGGAGCTCATGCTATTATCCCACCTATTGAGGGAGCTAAAGAAGCTTATCAAAACAAATATTTACTCACTTCTAAAGAACTATTGAATATTGAAAAATTTCCTGAATCATTAACTATCATTGGTGGTGGAGTAATTGGGATAGAATTCGCAACTATTTTTAATCTTTTAGGTGCGAAAGTAACTATTATTGAAATGTTGCCAAGTATTTTAAATAATATTGATGAAGAAATTAAAACTGCTTATACTAGAAAACTTAAAAAAGATGGAATTGAGATTTTAACAAACGCTACTGTTACAAAAATTGATAATAATAAGGTAACATATCAAAAAGATGAAATTGAAAAAGAAGTTAAAAGCGAGCTAGTTTTGATGGCTGTCGGAACACAAGCAAATAGTAAAGCTTTTGAACATCTCAACTTAAAAATGGAAAGGGCGAATATCGTTACCGATCAGTATTTAAGAACAAGCATAGAAGGAATATACGCGATAGGCGATGTTAATGGAAAAGAAATGTTAGCTCATGTAGCATCTCACGAAGGAATTATCGCAGTTCATCATTTATTAAATAAAGAAACAAGGCCGATGGATTACGGTAAAATACCCGCTTGTGTTTATGGTTCGCCAGAAATAGCTATGATTGGTTTGACCGAAGAGGAAGCTAAGGCACAAAATCTTAACTATAAAGTTTCCAAAGTTCCTTTAGCCGCAATCGGTAAAGCGTTAGCTGATGGTGAAAAAGAAGGTTTTATAAAATTAATTGTTGAAGAACAATACAAAGAAATAATTGGCGTTCATATTTATGCTTATGGAGCGACAGAGTTAATTAGCGAATATAGCTTGGCGATGATTGCAGAGGCAAGTGCTTATGAAATAAGTGCAGCGATTCATCCTCATCCGACATTATCTGAGTTAACCTTAGAAGCTGCATTAGGGGCGATTGACAAGCCGATACATCTTTAATAAACGATAATAATAGAAAAGAAGTTACCTTTTTATTGATAATATTAGGTAACTTCTTTTTTAATGTAAATATTGTTTCTATTCTTTTTTTATTTTTTTAAGTTTAATCTTTTTCTCAGGAACAGGATCATATTTTGGTTTAAATAAGGGATTACAAGTTAAAATCCGTTTCGCTGTCAGAAAAGAGGCTTTAAAAAAATTAAACCTTTGATAACAAACCAAAGCATAATTAGAACAAGTCGGTGTGTGTCGGCATCGTTTTGGTCGGTTGGGACTAATGTGTTTTTGGTACCATAAAATCATTTTTATTGCTAATTTATTCATATTATCACTAAAAACATTATAACACGGTTTTTGAGATAGAAAAACCATTGCACTTTTCTTTTTAATTCTTTAAAAAGTTAAGATAGTTGTCTATTTATAAATTTTAATAAAAGAGAAACCTTAAAAAAAAGACTATATTTTAACTAAAGTTAGTGTTATTATCTTTAAAATATGATATAATTTAGTAAAATAAAGAGATATTTTTAATTAATTAGGAGGCAAATATATTATGAGGGTTTATCAAACAAACCAAATTAGAAACATAGCGATTTTAGGACACCTAGGATCGGGAAAAACAACGTTAAGCGAGGCTTTGCTTTACACAAGTGGAGCACTACCAGTAAAAGGAACGATTGAATCCAAAAATACTGTCAGTGACTACATGGACGAAGAAAGGGAAAAACAAGGAAGTTTATCAACATCTTTAATCCCCGTCGAGTGGCAAAACCATAAGCTTAACTTTTTAGATGTTCCAGGGACAGAAGAATTTGATAATGAGCTAAAACAGTCACTTTCTGTTGTTAAAGGAGCTGTTTTAGTAATTGACGCTAGCAGAGGTGTCGAAGTAGGGACGGAACGAGTTTGGCAATTATTGCGAAAAAGGAATATTCCTACTTTAATTTTTATTTCCAAAATGGATAAAGAAAACGTTAAGTTTGAAGAATTACTTCAAGATCTTACGAATAAATTAGGGAAAAATGTTTTACCGTTTTTATTACCAATTGGAAAAGAAGATAACTTTGAAGGTTATGTTGATTGTGTTGGAATGTAAGGATTTATTTATAAAGATGGTATAAAAGAAGAAGCGGAAATTTATGATGATAAAAAAGAGCGAATTGAAAAACTTCGTGAACAAATATTAGAAGTGGTTGCGGAAACTAGTGAAGAATTATTAGATAAATATTTCGGCGGTGAAGAAATTTCCCAAAAAGAAATTATTGAAGCTTTGGCTACCAGAGTTAAAATAGGTGAAATAACGCCA